>JAIXWE010000059.1 GCA_027482195.1 Alphaproteobacteria bacterium
CTGCATCCTTGCCACTATTCATCATTTCTACGAATACATCTTTGGCGATTTTGCCAGAGATGGTCGCATTGAGAATCAAATCAATCAGGCCGCCAAGTTGTTTCGCGGTGACGGGGCTTGCTGTGAGGTTTAGGCTTTGTTTGTTTAATGCACCTAAAAGCTCATTGATAACCCAGTTTGCAGCCATTTTTGCATCACGGCGCGTGGCAACTTCTTCGAAATAATCTGCACGTGCACGCTCGGCAATTAAGATGGATGAGTCATATATACCTAACCCGTAATCGGTCATGAACCGTTTCTTTTTTTGGTCGGGAAGTTCGGGAAGGGTTTGTTTAATTTCTTCCACCCATGCATGCTGAATGACAAGCGGTAACAAATCAGGATCGGGAAAGTAACGGTAATCATGCGCTTCTTCTTTGGAGCGCATGGAGCGCGTTTCCAATTTTGCGGGATCCCACAAACGTGTTTCTTGTTTGATCACACCGCCATCCTCGATAATATCAATTTGGCGGCGTGCTTCATATTCAATAGCCATCTGAACCGCTTTGATGGAGTTGACGTTTTTAATCTCGCACCGTGTACCATAAGGTTCCCCGGGATGACGCACAGAAACATTCACATCAGCGCGCATGGAACCTTCTTCCAAATTTCCATCACATGTGCCCAAATATTGAAGAATCATACGTAATTTTGCGAGATAAGCCGCCGACTCTTCTGGTCCGCGCAAATCAGGCTCAGAAACAATCTCCATGAGGGCACAGCCGGAGCGATTCAAATCCACAAAACTTTTTGTTGGATGCTGGTCGTGAATTGATTTACCGGCATCTTGTTCAAGGTGGAGGCGGGTAATGCCAATTGCTTTTGTTGATCCATTGGGAAGATCGATTTCAATCTCGCCTTTGCCAACAATGGGATGAAGGAATTGTGAAATTTGATATCCTTGTGGAAGATCGGGGTAGAAATAATTTTTGCGTTCAAACACAGAGTGCAAATTAATTTGCGCGTTTAAACCCAACCCTGTGCGCACGGCTTGTTCCACGCAATGTTTGTTGAGAACAGGCAACATACCAGGCATAGCCGCATCAACCAAAGATACATGCGTGTTTGGCGCGCCGCCAAAACTGCAAGACGCACCAGAAAAAAGTTTGGAATGTGCGATCACCTGCGCATGCACTTCCATGCCGATCACAACTTCCCAATCACCTGTTTTGCCTTGTAAAATATACGTCATTTTATCCTCGTTGTTATTGTAAATTTCCGGTTAGACATTGAAGCGTGATACGTTTTTGCTCCGCTTGAAATTCTTGTGATTCCAAAATAGCCCCCATGGGATCAAACACATTTGGATTTCGGCGCAAAATATCACCAAGAAGTTTCATGGATTGAGCTTGCGTATATTTCGCCATATTTGAAGACAGGCATGTGCAAATCCCTGTTTGCGCAACATCGGCTTGACACTTTGCATGAATAAGGTCGCGCACAGGAAATTCCATGCAGGGCGCATAAACCGTCAGCATCATTTTATTGATCGCATTGCGTGCGTTCTGATCGTTACCCGTTGTTGCTTTGATATCTTCCATGCTCATATTTTGTTGTGTCATGCGCGCGGTGCATTGGCAAAAAATATCTTGGGTTTCTGGGGTCAAGCGTTGTTCGGCCGCCGCATTGCGTTTGCAATTATCATAGTAACGCTGAACTTGCTGTGCGTTTAGCACGGTCGCGGCGTGCGCGGGAAGGCTTGTAAAAATCACAATAAATAAAAGGAAAAAATGCATCATCGCCCTCCGCTCAAACATGCGTTGCGGGCATTGATGCGCGCATTTGCGAAATCCCGACTGATCCACAACGCATCAATGGGGCGCATGGTTTGCCCCGATGTTCCCAAGCTCAACATAATATTGCTTGCACCAAAATTGGTGACATGTTTCGCAAGCCGTTTTGACATGCAGGTACAAAATTTTGGAATATTTGCAATTCGTGGATCATTCGTGCGATCAACCACACAATAATAATATTCAATCTCATCAATCGGATCGGCAAGACAAGGTGCAATGACGTTCGTCACATAAGATTCAAAAATTTTATTGCCAACGCGTTGGTTAGATTCTTTTTGAAGCTCATTAAATTCAGAGGCTCGAAAATTCCCCTGAAGTGCGGCGGCCGTGCACGCACAATAAGATTCAAGCGCACCCGGCGTAAAGCGATTAATGGGTGTGACACGGCATTGGTTATAAACTTGATTAACCGTTGCTTTTGGAAGTGATTGTGATTGCGCAGGCTTTGCCGCTTGCGCCCAAACGGGGGAGCAAAGTGCAAGAAAAGCCAACAAAATCAGAGTAAATCGCATCACGCCGCCTTTTTGATCATCTCGGTCAAAGCGTTAAATTGTGCCGCTTGCTCCAACGCAAATCCTGCGCGGAAAACAGTTTCCTCATCAAAAGCTTTGCCAATCAGTTGCAAGCCTAGTGGCAAGCCGTTCGATGACAATCCAACGGGCACAGACATGCCGGGCAGCCCGGCCAAGTTTACCGTGACCGTAAAGACGTCATTCAGATACATTTTAATGGGGTCATCTTCATTCTCACCAATTGCGAAGGCGGCCGAAGGTGTTGCGGGTGTAAGTAACACATCACATTTCTTATACGCCTCAATAAAGTCATTGAGGATAAGGCGGCGGACTTTTTGTGCCTTGGTGTAATATGCATCATAATATCCGGCAGAGAGAACGTAAGTTCCAATCATAATCCGGCGTTTTACTTCGCGTCCGAAACCTTGCGCGCGCGTGTTTTCATAGGTTTCAATGAGGTTTTCGCCCTCAACCCGCAATCCGTAACGCACACCGTCATAACGCGCCAAGTTTGACGAAGCCTCGGCCGGTGCGATGATGTAATAAACGGGAAGAGCATATTTCGTGTGAGGAAGTGAAACATCAACAATCTCAGCCCCGGCATCACGCATCCATGTAATACCCTTTTGCCAGAGTTTTTCAATTTCCTCCGGCATACCTTCCATGCG
Source organism: Alphaproteobacteria bacterium (assembly GCA_027482195.1). Lineage (GTDB taxonomy): Bacteria > Pseudomonadota > Alphaproteobacteria > Micavibrionales > Micavibrionaceae > Micavibrio_B. The sequence goes on from JAIXWE010000059.1 coordinate 3,016, forward strand.
GTATTCTTTCGGAATGCCAACACGCAAGCCTTTCATGTCTGGGATCAGGCTTTTGGTAAAATCGGGGACATCCACCTTTGCCGAAGTGGAATCTTTTTCATCATAGCCAGACATTTCGCGCAGCAAGATTGCACAATCTTCCACCGTGCGGGCAAACGGGCCCGCTTGATCAAGTGACGAAGCAAAGGCAACAATTCCCCAACGTGAACAGCGCCCATAAGTTGGTTTGATTCCAACGGTGCCGGTAAAGGCGGCCGGTTGACGGATCGATCCACCCGTATCGGTTCCCGTGGCACCCATACACATAAACGCCGACACGGCGGCCGATGATCCGCCCGATGATCCGCCAGGTGTTAAAGGAAGATTGCGCCCGTCATTGGGTTTCCATGGGCTTAACACATTGCCGTAACCGGATGTGGTGTTGGCAGAGCCCATCGCAAATTCATCCAAATTTAATTTGCCCAATGTCACCCCACCCGCATCCAATAATTTTTGCGAGACGGTTGATTCATAAGCGGGAATGAATCCTTCAAGGATTTTGCTTCCTGCGGTGGTTTGAATATCTTTGGTGCAATAAAGATCCTTAATCCCTAACGGAATACCTTCAAGTGCGCGTGCCGTGCCATCTTTCAAACGCGCATCACTTTGTGCAGCTTGTTGCAACGCAAGCTCGGGTGTTTCGGTGATGAAGGCATTCAACGTGCGGAATTTTTCCATCTGCTCCAAATGTGCTTTGGTCAATTCCACAGACGAGATTTCTTTTGCACGTAATTTTTTAATAGCATCAGCAAGAGTGAGGTGAACAAGTGACATGAGATTAAAATCCTTTAAAAATATTATTCAACAATTTTGGGAACGACAAAAAAGCCTTCCATTTTTTCTGGCGCATTGCGTAAGACATCATCGGCCTTGTTTCCGTCATTAACGATATCGGTACGCAGGTGAAGGTCAATTTGTGACACGCTGGCCAGCGGTTCAACATTATCGGTGTTCACATCCTGAAGCTGTTCCACCCATTTTAAAATGCCGTTAATTTGAGGGCCGTAATAAGCGACATCCTCATCCGTTACTTTCAAACGGGCGAGGCGGGCAATTTTGCGCACGGTGTTGGAATCAATGCTCATAGCGTTATCTCTTTACATTTTGATTTTTTCAGTGAATTGGAATAACAATCGCTGAAACGATAGGCAACATGCAACAGCAAAAGTCACAAAATTTTTGGAATTCTTTGCCTGACGGCGCGAGGGTCTTGGGTCTTGATATTGGCGCCAAAACTATTGGCGTGGCGGTTGGCGGCCTTGCGACACGCATGGCGACGGGGGTTTTGACCATCTCGCGCACATCAATCAAACAAGATGCACAACATTTAGAAAGACTTATTCAAGATTATGAAATTAAAGGTTTCGTGATTGGTTGGCCAATCAATATGGACGGATCCGAGGGGCGGCGGTGCCAATCGGTAAAAGATACGGTGACTGAGCTTGTGAAGCATCTTTCTATTGATAATGTTCTTTATCAAGATGAGCGTCTAACTACCTCAGAATCTTACAATTTTCTTGATCACAAAAAAAATGCCAAGCAAAGCGGGGCTGTTGATGCCGTGGCCGCGACCCTTATTCTTCAAGCGGCACTTGATGAGTACGCTCACCATAACGCATAAGCGTATGGCCATGATCGCGCATCCAATGGGATCCTGTGGAAAAATCTTTGGATAACTCTGCGCATAATTTCCAAAAGCGAGGGCCATGATTGTGATGGATCAAATGCGCCACTTCGTGAGAGATAACATAATCAATTGCGGTTGCCGGAGCAAAGATGAGCCGCCAATTCAGCGACATATTTCCATCCGGCCCACAGCTTCCCCATCGTGTGGACATGTCCCGCACGGTGACATTATGAACTGTGGCAGATATCAAACCGGCTTTTTCACGTGCCATGATCAAAAAATTTTCCGCCGCCACAGATTTTAAAAAGCGTGTGATACGCAGTGTTGGGTCTTGCTTATTCGTCACCACGTGCAAAATTCCATCTTTTAAAGTGCAATCTGTGGTGCGCCGTGTGGTGTCGGTATCAATATGAATCTTGTACATACACCCCAAAATGGGAATCTCACCGCCATGCTCAAAAGGAAGAGGGGCGGGAAGAGTGTTGATTTTACTCTCGATCCATTTCTTGTTCTGATAAGCAAATTCATAGGCTTTGCGAATTGATGCGCGTTGAGGAATGATCAAACACACATTGCGATTTTTCTGATCAAGGCGTAATGACAAGCGCCGCGCGCGTTCTGACACACGCACAGTTAAATGCGGTGAAATTTTTTGAAAATCTTTTTCTTGTGGGCGGGGACTAAAAAACACCCCATAAGATTACGCGGCAATGGGGCGCGGTGTCCAGAGTTTATCAACCAAAGCGGGGTCAGGCCGGTAACTTGTGCGTGTTCCAAGACGGTGAAAGCTTTGTTCCAACCATTTTGATCCGTCCTTGTGCCCTTGCTTTTCCAAAAGCTTTAAAAATTCAGGGTCATTATTCAGGCGGCTTGTTTCATTCCAATGGGGTTCTGGGGTCATGCTGATGACATGAAGATTAAAATTTTTGTCATCTTGCATATGAAGTTTTAAAACATCGTAATGAATCTCAGATGTATAAAGCTTGTCAGTGCGCGCAGCTGAATTTTTTGTGGGGCTTTCCTTGGGAAGCTCATGAAGCGTGATGATAATCAGATCGGTTAAGTCATGCTCCAAAACATTATCAAGATGAGGGTTTGCGATGTATGCACCATCAAGAAACTTATCCTCTCCTTTGCGATGCGCTCCCAAAAGGCGCAGTGAGGCAGACGCAACAACCGCGTCGGCATCAATATCGCGTCCTTGGAAAACCGCATGATGAAATTCATCACGTAAATTTCCAACACGCGCGGCATTGATATAAAGGGTGGTTGGTTGTGCACGTTGAATAACGCTCCAATCATCGACAGATTCATCAATCATGCGTTTCAAAATTTCGCGCGTGTAAGCAGAGCTTAATTCCGTACGCATCATCTTCGCCCAATCCATCGCAGCAGATGAAATATTCGGCCAACGATCGCGCGGCGGGGACAGGAAAGGGTTGGTTGTCATGCTGTTTTTAAAGCGTGAATGACCACTGACGACCCCCATGTCGCGCACGCCATTCCAAAATTTATTCATGCGTTGAATAGCATCGGTCACGCCGTGGTCATTTAACCCGCGCACCAATAACGCGCCGTTCATGGCGCCCGCACTTGTTCCTGTGACGGCAACAACGTCACCTTTTGTAAGAATGAAAGGCAAAATGCGTTCCAGCACGGCCTTGGTATAGATGCCGTAGGAGCCGCCCCCTTGAAGAGCTAAACCAAAGCGCAGCCTTTGGTCACCACACATAAAACATTCTCCCCGTTATTTTTGGAGAGAATAGCTGATTCCTTAAGGAAAGGAATTATGCAGCGCAGCAATAAGCGTTAATGAATTAGGGATATCTAATGAGAGGCGATTTTTGATTTCGCAACGCGAATATCGCGCTCTTTCAACCACCTACGAATCGCCGCAATGCCGTGTTTATCGCGGTTATATTTTTCAGGTTTTAAATCGGGGATATGTTCCAAATCATGTTCGGGGATGGGGGTGCAGTCGGGATCGAATATACGCATGAAATGACGAATGCGGGGCATGATTTCCGAACGCCATTTTTTGCCGTTGAAAATGCCGTAATGACCGACATTCAGTTGGAAATGGTGGAATTGTTTCGCTTGAGGAAGATTGTAACATAAATCATGGGCCGCCGTTGTTTGTCCGCGTGCGGAGATATCATCCAGCTCGCCTTCAATACTTAAAATAGCCGTGTGTTTGATATTGCGCGGTAAAACGTCATGTAATTCTTCGGTGATCGGGTCACGCCATTTCATTTGTGAGCGGGGGAGAAGGTGGCGTTGAAACACAACATCAACCGTTTGCAAATAAAATTCCGCCGGTAAATCCATCACCGCCAGATATTCATTGTAAAATTTACGGTGTGACTCGGCTGAATCCCCATCGCCTTGCACAAGATGTTTATAAAATTGCATATGGGATCCGACATGGCGATCGAGATTCATCGACATAAATCCACTCAACTGAATAAATCCTGGATAAACGCGGCGATGGGCACCCGGATAATAAAATGGCACATCTGCAATCACGGTGTTTTTAAACCATGATAAGGGGCGTTCTTCCGCCGTTTGTGTCACTTGTGTTTTTGAAATACGTGTATCAATTGGCCCACCCATGAGGGTCATGGAAAGGGGTTGGTTAGGGTCATTCTCACCCGCCATCAACGCCACAGCCGCCAAAGTGGGAACAGCAGGTTGGCACACCGCAATCACATGTGTGCGTGGCCCTAAAAGCGAGAGAAATTTGCGGATGTAAAAAATATAATCATCCAAATTAAAACGGCCGTCTTTGAGCGGCACCATACGTGCATCAATCCAATCGGTAATGTAAACATCATGATGCGGCAACAATGCCTCAACTGTTCCGCGCAACAATGTCGCAAAGTGACCTGACATGGGGGCGACAATTAAAACTTGTGGGTCGGTGCGTTTGATGCGGCGTTTAAAATGAAGCAGATTACAAAACGGCATCTCCGCAATAATTTCTTCCGTGACTTCAACTTTTTTACCGCCGATATGGGTATAGGGAAGCATGAATTCCGGCTTACCAAAGCGGCGCGTGACGCGCTCAAAAACTTCTGCACTGGCTGCAATGTTGCGTCCAACAGTGGAATAAGAGAGTGGGTTAAATGGATTTTGGAAAACTGTGCGCGTGACTTCCGCCATCAAACGCGCGGGGGTTAAACTTGCATGCTGAAAATCATAAAGATGGTAAATCATTGAAAGCCTCTGTGATCCATCATAAAAGACACGCGTTAAGAGGATGTTAATCATCCAGAATCAGATATATGATACTTTATAAAAATAATTGAGATAGACATGAATTCTGACCATAGTTTCGATAAAATCTTAGAAACCATCGCCAGCCCTGATCGCTTGATGGTCGCATTAATCACTTTATTGGTGGTGAGCATTGTTGGTGTGGTCATGGGGCCGTTGTATGGCAATGCCAATCCGATGTTATGGACTTTGGTGGATCGAATTATCGGCTCCATCGCGCGCAAAACCTATAAGCCGGAACGCAGTGTGACGTCGCTCGCTTTCCGCGGGACAATTTTTACATTCCTTTTCATTTTTATCGCTGTAACGATTGGTATTGCTCTTTATTTACTGCGGCGCAATTTCCCGCTTTACGGGATTGTTGAACCATTGATCTTGTCCTTGACCTTAAGTGGTGGTGCGGTTTGGTTTGCATTATTCAAGTTGCGCAAGGCGTTAGAGGAGGGAAGCAAGGTTCAGTATGGAAGTTATTACCCTCTCGCGGTTTCGTCGCGCACCGATTTAAATTCAACGGATGATTACGGTATTACGCGCTGTGGTATTGGTTTCATGGCAACCAGTTTTGACAAGGGTTTTATCGCTCCTTTGTTTTGGTATCTGATCGGTGGCCTGCCGCTTGCATTTTTATATGCGGCTATTTCTGGTTCTGCTTGGGCTTTTGGTAAGCAAGGTTTTTCGAAAGGTTTTGGTACGGCCGCCTTGTGGCTTGAAAAATTATTTGGATGTTTACCCCATCTTTTAAGCGCGCTCTTTTTATCATGCGCCAGTTTGTTTACACCCACTGCACGATTGACACGCTCTTTGGCGGGGTATTTTGTGCGCAAAGGCGCGTGCCCTTATAATGAAGGTGGCTTGGTCATGACAATTACTGCGCGTGCGTTAAACATCTCTCTTGGCGGACCGGTTCAGGATGTGGATGGATCCACCCTCAAACGTGCGTGGGTGGGCTCTCCAACATCAAGTGCGCGCCTTGATAGAAACCATCTCAACCGAGCGATTTATTTAAGTATTATGGGGTATGTGTTGGTTGCAGCCGCACTGATTGCTGGTTTGCTTTTACACAAAATTTTGTAATTTTTCATTCGCGCGGAGCGTGTTTCGACAAAATACGTTGCAATGTGCGTCGGTGCATTTTTAATTGCCGTGCTGTCTCCGAAACATTTCGTCCCGTTTGTTCATAGATACGCTGAATATGCTCCCAGCGCACGCGCTCTGCTGTCATGATATCTTGTTGCGCGGCTTTCTCTTCGAAGGGGAGTTGCAAAAGCGCGCGCTCAATCATCTCTGCATCGGCGGGTTTGGCAAGATAATCAATCGCTCCAGCTTTCACGGCCGCTACCGCTGAGGCAAAGTTACCGTAAGCGGTCAACATCACAATCCGGCATTCCGGCAAAATCTTACGAATATGGGTCACGATATCAATGCCGTTACCATCCTCTAAACGCAAATCAATCAAGGCGTATTCGGGATCAAGATGGGGAAGTTTATCAAAAGCCTCTTGAACCGAATGACACAGATCAACAGCAAACCCACGGCGTGTCAAGGATTGTGCCAAGCGTTTCGCTAATACCACATCGTCATCGACAATCAATAAATTTCCTTTTGATTCTGTCATATTGTTTCACGTGTAATGTTTGAAATGTCGCGCATCCGCCACTGAATATGAACAACCGCGCCGCCATCAGGATGATTTGAAAATTGAATCTGCGCCCCGGTATATTCGAGCAAAGTTTGTGCAATAAAAATTCCCAAACCTTGGTGATGATCGCGATGGGATGAAATAAAAGGCTGGCCAAGGCGGGCAAGGGCGGATGATGAAAAACCGTTTCCATCATCACGGATTGTGATTGTCAGATTTTGATTATCCTGATTCAGAAAGATGGTCACTTTTTTATGGGCATATTCAATTGCATTTTGAATATAAACCCCGAAGGCATGCACAAGGTCGGGGCGTTGTGGCAAGATGGGAAGGTTGTCGGTTTGTGAGGATGTAATATCAACCTCAATTGTTGGGTTTTGAATTTGAAATTCAACCGCGATAAGGCGCAAAAATTCATCAAGGCGCAAAGCCGGTGATGTAAAAATATCATTACCATCATCTTTATGTCCTAAACTTTGAAGAATTTTTTGGCAACGTGCTATTTGACCACGAATTAATGCTATATCTTCGGTATGGGGGGTGTCTTTCAAATCATCTTCAAGGTCTTTGGCAATAATGGCGATGGTGCTTAAAGGGCTTCCCAATTCATGGGCCGCTGCCGCCGCTTGTGCGCCCAACGCACTGATTTGCCGGCGTCGTTGAATGGCGGAGTGGGCGGCCATACTGGCGCGTTGTAAATTACGATTCTCGGCCGCGGTACGCCATGTAAAGAAAGAGGCAAAAATTAATGCAAAAATAATTGCCAAACTTTCCCCGATGATAAGAACGCTGTGAGAATTGTGACTGGATATAGAAAAATTAAGCGGTATAAAGAAATGTGAGATCACCAGCACGCACGTAATTCCAACGCCAAGTGTGATCAAAGCTTGGCGAAGTGGTAATAATGTGGCGGCCACCGTGACCGGAGCCATCAAAAAAACCGTAAAGGGGTTGGTATATCCCCCCGTCATTGCCAAAAGTGTTGTCAATTGAATCGTATCATAAACCAAATAACCCGTGGTGCGGCGTGTTGAGATTTGATAGGTACGATCAATAATTTCAGCATATTGGTTCAGCACAATAGATAAAGCGATACAGGCCAACGCGCCCCAAATCGGGAACTGAACATTCAAGACAAAAAATGAAATCATAACAGCGCAAAATTGACCCACCACCGCGATCCAGCGCGCGGTGATTAATGTGCGGCTTGCGATTGCGGCCGCATCTTTATCCATCTCAAGCTGCGGAAGCCAGGTTTGGTGCATGGCGATGATTTTCAAAAAGAAGATGAACACGAAGATGTGTTAAGTAAGCCCCCAAGTCCGCCGCATCCTGTGCGTTGTGTGCATAGGGTGATGTCAGAATTGTAAGGTTCTCGGGAAGATTAAAATTGCGATCTGCATGATCAAGGTAAGCACAGTGATCAAGGCTATTATTATTCTCGTGAGCCATGCACCACAGCACCGCCGCCGCAGTTGTACCGGAAACAAGAACAGGGCAATTTGCCAAACGCGCCGCCGTTATCAATCCCGCCAACGCCGCCATTTCAAAGCCACCAATTTTTTGGAGTGCGTCAAAACCACGAGATTTATTGGATTTTTGAATGATTTTCTCAACTGGTAAAGAAGAAATATTTTGAGTGTTTTGCGCCCCATGAAGATGAAGAAGGGCGTGCGCCGCGTGATCAGACCCTGGCCCGGTCGCATGTGCGGCCAAAAGATCTAACCCCGGTTCCACCGCCATCATGCCGTAAGCCAAGGCACGGACAAAGGATTCATCCGGACAAGAGACATTCACGTCTGACAAAAAAATATTTTCATTTGGATGATCAAGATCCATGTCATAGACGCGTAAATCTGTATTTGCCGCAACACATAAATCATTCACAAGTGATACACCTTTGGTGATCGTATCTAAAAAATTTCTATAGTATTTTTTTGACTCGTTGTCTGAAAATCCATGCGCCGCCAAAAGAAGGCTGAGGCGTGGGTGGATCATTCGGGGGGCACAGCTTTGCTGCGCACGGCGCATCCACCCACTCACTGCATCTGTACAGGATGTGAGTGGCGGGGGCGAAAAACTTTTGAGCAAAGCAATAATCTCATGCTTATCTTGTTCGGGGCTATTCATGGCGGATCCTTTGTGATTGTTGTAACCTAGGTAAATTGATATCGAAATGAAAGATTGAGGAATGAAAGATGGGACGCATTATTCATATTGTTACGGGTGTTGCCGATAAGTGGGCTGGACAAGAGATGGTAGAGGTTTTGCTTTCTGAAAAATTAATCGCCTGCGCTCACATTCACCAACCACACGAGGCTCATTACAGATGGGAAGGGAAGGTCGTGGTCGAGCCGGAGATTTTGGTAACACTCAAAACTTTGCCCCATCTTGTTGAAAATGTTAAGAAAAGAGTGCGCGGGTTGCATCCTTACCAAGTTCCTTACATCGCCATCACAGATTGGGATGTGGAGAATGATTATCTCAAGTGGATACAGGAAAATATAATATATTCATAATATTTTTAAAATCACTTTTCCACAAATGAATCACAGACTTACCCACAGGGCGATTTTCGGTTATAATTTCCCGAGTCACTTGCGTTTTTGATTCTCTCAATTCACTCCTTCCTTTTTGGTTCTCGTGCTGATCCGTTTCTTTGATATGTCTCGCTGCTTTTTTCTGCCGCAACTTATGTTGGTTGCGGCTACAGCGTTGTTGACGGCGTGCGCAGCGGAGCGCGTCGATTTGGACACATATGCGCATGAAGATGTTGTGCGCCAAGATCAAGTTTTGGAACAAGCGCACACGATACCTCTTACAATTGATCAAGCGGTTGCGCGTGCGCTTGATAAAAATTTGGATGCGCGTGTGGCGGCTTTGGAGTCATTGGCCCAGCAAAAATCTGTGTCATTAGCGGATATTCGTCTTCTTCCACAGATGGAGGCAAGTGCGGGGCGCGATGTTCGGTCAAACCTTGCGGCATCCTCAAGTCGTTCTGTGGCAACTGGTTTGCAATCATTGGAAGCATCGCAATCATCTGATCGCGATCGGCAAACGGCTGAGTTGCGTGCGAATTGGAATCTTCTTGATGTGGCGCTTGCGTTATCTGACTCACGCAGAGCATCGGACGAGGCCGGAATTGCGGAACAACGCTTGACGAAAGTCATTCAAAATGTTGAGCGCGATGTTTACGTGGCTTATTGGCGGGCGCTTGCTTTTCAAGATTTGAAAGTGAATGCGGATCAGTTAATCAAAGATGCGCAAGCTCATATGAATAAAATTGATATCGCGCGCGCTAAAAAACTTTTGAGCGACGAACAAGCCCATCAACGTATATCGGAGTTGTCTGAGCAAATTCAGGCTTTTCGTGATGTCAAACGCCAAGCGGAGTTAAGCCAGCTTGAATTAAAATCTTTATTATCTTATGCGCCGGATGTTGAGTTGAAACTTCTCTCACAACGGCGCAACATTGACCCGGCGTCGCGCTCATTGCTTAATGCCGATATGGCAAAGCTTGAAACGCAAGCTTTGAAAGCGCGCCCTGAAATGCGCGAAGAAATTTTAAAGCGCAATCAATCAATCGAAGATATCCGCCGTGAGGTTATTCAGACTTTCCCAGGATTTAACGGTATCATCAGCCGCCAATATGACAGTAATGATTTTCTTGTAAATAATATCTGGAATAATTTGACTTTGTCTGTTGCGCAGAGCATTACGAATTTATTGACGTTGCCGGCGCGCCTTGATGTGGCGTCGTCGCGTTCCGATGTTGCAGATGCGCGTCGCCAGGCTTTGAGTGCGGCCGTGATTGCCCAAGTTCATATTGCGCGTTCTGGTCTTGCACAATCACAAAGTTCTTATCATGATTTTGAGCGCGTTGCCGCAACATCTGCACAAAAAGCGCGCGGCATGAGTGAGCGTCGCAAACGCGGATTTGCGACAGGGGAGAATGTTTTAAGCTCAGTTTTAGATGCGCAAACAGCTAAATTACGTGCGGGCCTTGCTTATGCTGATTATCAAGAATCTTATGCGGCAATGCGGAATGGTTTTGGGTGCAGTGTCACAAGCTTGCCACAAATATCTCAGAAAGGGTGCAGCCTATGATGCGCTTTCTGATTTTAACGTGCTGTGCGTTATTAATTTTATGTGGCGGTATATTGATGCTCCCTCATCTTCTTGATTTTCGTGAGCAAGAAAAAATGTCATTCACATTGGTAAGCTTGCCTGCGCCTCAAGAAGAAATTATAAATCCAAATTTTGAATATGCGTCTTTGATTCTCAATGATGTCTATTCTCAAGAAATTAAGAGCCGCCCAGTTTTTGATGTAGTCTTGGCTTATTTAAACGCGGCCCACATGTGGGGCCGGACACTTTTTCACACAACGGCGGCCGATTTTTTCAATCAGATTGAAACAGCATCCGGTGCGCCTTTATCATCGTCGCAACCTCCTGCCCAAGATATGTTGGCTTCTTCACAGCCGCCAGTTGAGTTAGAAAATCCATCACGCTGGAGCCCAGACCAAGATGTGTTAACTGTTGAGGCTGTTTTGGTTCCGCGTAGCATGACCGTGATTTCCAGCAGTCATGACGGGCGTATTTCCGACCTTCCTTTTAGCCACGGTGACCGTTTTAAAAAAGGTGATGTGTTGGTGCGTTATGCATGTGAGGATTTAGATGCTGAGGCCGCGATTATCGCACAAGAGCAAGATTTAACACGTTTCAAGGCTCAAGAAGCGGATGAGCTCTTTAAGCTTGATATTATTTCAAATTTGGAACGAAAAGATTTGGCTGTTAAAAATAATCAAACCGAATTGAAACGAAAAGCCACGGAAGCGCGTCGCCAAGATTGCACCATTCGGGCAAATTTTGATGGGCGCGTTGCAAAACGTCTTGCAAATTCGGGTGAATATACGCGCACCGACCGTGTATTGATGGAAGTTGTATCCGATGAAGCGCTTCAGGCTGAATTTATTTTACCGTCAAAATGGTTGCGTTGGGTCAATGTTGGTGCGCCTTTGTCGATTAAGATCAATGAAACTGAAACTGAGTATGAGGCTTTTGTTTCGCGTATTTATGGCCAAGTTGATCCGGTCAGCCAATCGATTCAGATGGTTGCCACTTTAGAGCCTTATCAAGATAATTTATTGCCAGGCATGAGTGGTCAAGCCGTTTTGAATTTAAAGCGTATTCAAGATGCGGGCGTGAAGGGTTATCTTGAAATTTCTCGCGCGGAGCCGTGATGGATCAGCTTTTTGCTTTGCTGGAATTGCAACGGCGTATTTTCGAAGCTCCCTCGCGTGAGATGTTGCTTCACCTTGTTCTTAATGATTCAAAACGCATTCTGCCCTATTCACATGCCATTTTTTTCTCACAAGATGGGTTGTTTCTTACGGCTAAAAAGATTTCAGGAAATCTGACATTAGATACACAATCTGAATTTATTACACAAAGAACTAGTCTGGTAAAAAACGCCATTACATCAGGACAAAATGTTTCATTGTTAAGCAAAGACGGTATAGAAGCGGCGGTGTTAAGTCTTTCGACCGATCATGAAAAAGATTTGGGTGTGATTTTTTTGGAATTTGACCGATCTGTTCACGATGCTGAAAAAATTATTTTGGATGAGATGGCGTCTGTCTTCGCTCAAGCCTTTGCTTTATGGCGAAGACGTGAGGTGAATAAAAATAATTTCATGTCTTTTCTAAAGGGAAAAAAGCGTCTTTTTATTGCACTTATTTTGCTCATTTTCTTTTTCCCTGTTCGCTTGAATATCTCCGCCCCGGCGGAGATCGTTGCAAAAGATTCGTCTGTTGTGACGGCACCTTTCGACGGTGTCTTGGAATCAATAAAATTTGAGGCGGGAGATGTTGTTCAAAAGGGCGATATTATTGCAGAAATGGAAAAACAAACCCTGGAAACTCAGGCGGAACTTGCGGATCAGGCCTTGCGCGTTGCCCAGGCGGGTTTATTGCGCACCCAGCGCGAGGTTCTGCGTGATCCTCAAAAAAATCAAAACTTGATTGAACTTCAAGAGCTGGTTCGCACAAAAAAAATTGAGCGTGATTTTGCAGCGTCATTAATGGCGCGCAGTCAAATTAAAGCAATGCGCAAGGGTGTTTTAATGATTGATGACATTCAAAGTTTGCGCGGCAAGCCAGTCAGAACAGGTGATCGTTTGATGATGATTGCGGATCCCGCAGATTATCAGTTGCTTATTCGTGTGCCGGTTCAAACTATGTTGCCGATTGATATTGGTGCAAAGGTTCGTTTCTTTTTGAATGTCAATCCGCTTTCATCGCGCTCGGCTTTGATAAATAATGTTGGTTATCAAGCAACGCCAGACAGCGACGGGCTTTTGACTTATAAAATTATCGCGGATATTTCTTCCATCGATCCGGACTTACGTGTCGGGTGGAATGGAACAGCCCGGATCAAGGGGGATTGGACAATTCTTGGATACAGTATTTTGCGTCGCCCATTGTTAACATTGCGGAATGTAACGGGTTTTTAAGATGGATGAGCAAGATTTTTTTCTTCCGCCATTACATCCGCTCATCACTCTTTCCTCCTCACCTTCGCGGGAAGGTGAGTTAAGTTGGACGCTTTATCATCCTATCACCAATCAGTTTTTTCAAATTGATTGGCTGACTTATGAGTGTTTAGTCCGTTTCCCGCGCTTTCAAAAAGCAAAAGATCTTATTTCCGCCGTTAATCATGAGACAACACTTCATTGTTCGGTTGGTGATCTTGAAACGATTATCCGCTTCCTTCATCAGCATAGGCTTTTGGATGAGAAACTTTATGCACATCAGGCACCCTTAGCGCGCGGTCAAAATCCTTTCTTGCGGCTCCTCAAAAACTACTTATTTTTCACCATCCCGCTCTTAAGCCCACAGAGTTTTTTAAAAAAAACATATCCTCATCTATCAATTTTATTTCATTCCTTTGTGATTAAGTCATTGCTGGTTTTCTTAGGGGTGATGATTGTTTATACCTTGCCGCGTGTGGATGAATTTTTAAACAGCTTTGGAAATATCATCTCTGTTGAAGGGATGGTGCAAGTTGGGCTTACCTTCTTTTTTATAAAAATCATTCACGAATTTGCTCATGCCTATACGGCTACGCGCTATGGTGTTGCAGTTCCACGCATGGGGATTGCATTCATGGTGTTATACCCTGTTTTGTACACAGAAACATCACAAGCCTGGAAATTGCCGTCACGAAGAAAGCGATTTCACATTGCGGTGGCGGGTATTACTGCGGAGCTTTGTTTAGCGGGTATTTTTTTACTGGTGTGGAATTTTTCTGCCTCGGGAAGTCTCATACAAACTATTTCTTTTTTGGTTGTAAGCGTCTCTCTTATTGGGTCTTTGTTGATTAATCTTAATCCGCTGATGCGTTTTGATGGATATTATATTCTAAGTGATCTTTTGGGGTATGAGAATTTACAGCAGCGCTCATGCCAGTTTGCACGATGGACATTACGAAGATTTTTGTTTGGGATTGATCAGCCTCAACCGGAAGATATTTCACAAAAGCGTAAACAGTTTTTGATATTTTTCGGTTTCGCCCTGATAACTTACCGCTTCTTTCTATTCTTAGGAATTGCACTTTTGGTTTATCATATTTTCTTTCAGCCTTTGGGGCTTTTTTTGATGTTCGTAGAGTTGGGATATTTTATTTTCTGGCCAATTTTTAATGAATTGAAAGAATGGTATCGGTTGCGGACTCAAATTTTGCAATCGGTTCGTGGGAAAATTACAATTTGTATTTTTTCTTTCTTGTTACTCTATGTTTTTCTTCCGTTCCAGGGTCGTGTTGATGCGCCCGCTGTTCTTC
>JAIXWE010000004.1 GCA_027482195.1 Alphaproteobacteria bacterium
AAATTTGCGATTCAATCGTACGCGTTTGGCCAATAATTTGCCCCGTCAATGTCGCAAGCTCTTGCACATGGTGTTGCATATGCGCGGTCAAACTTACCGCATTTTCTTGAACTTTTTCACTGCGTTCTTGCGCATCTTGTGCGCGAACTTCTAACATTTTTGCCATGTCAGAAATTGTCTGCGCCATTTGCGTGGTCATCTCACGCAACACTTCCACCGGCGCATCGGCAGCCGATTTTAATTGATCCCCCGACGCTTCCAAACGCGCCACCGCCTGAGTCACCTCATGATCAAGACGATCCGCAACCTTGTTTGCGGTTGTTGTGTGCACATCAAGACGCCCCAACAAAGTTTGCGTTGCGAATGTGCGTGAATCATAAGCTTCCAATAAATCTTTAATCTGGGTGATATGTTGGTCAATCACCTGTGATAATTTATCCGAACGCGTTGCGGCCTGGCCTTCAAAATCGGTAACCCGATTCAATGTTTCTTGTGCCGCACGCTCCATATGTTCGCGGGCACGCTGGACAGTTGTTAAAATTGATTCCGAACCCGATAACGCCATTGACAAAGCATCACCCAATTGATTGACAGCACGCGCGCCGACTTGATCAAGTTCTTTGGTATATGCGCCAAACTGGGCGACCGCTTCTTGCAAGCTTCGTGTTTGTGATTTGATATTCTCCGCAACCACCTCACCGCGCGCCGTTAAAGCTTGGGTTGATGATTCAACCTCATTTAAACCTGAAACAATTTTGTCTTTTGTCTCAACTAAACTTTCCAGACGTTGAGACAATTTCGTATCAAGCGTTTGCGCGTGATCAGAGATTTTATCCGCGACATCTTTCAGTGACGCGGCGCGCGCGCTCAAACGATCATCGGCGATGGTAAAGCTTGATGCGATAACACGGACTTTATCTTCAGCTTCTGAGATCGCTTGCGTGATATGGGCTGAGCCCTGCGCCAAGCTTTTCGCCACATGATCGGCGCGGTTGGTGAGTTGGTGAACCGACTGATCCCATGTTTTTGCGTGTTGTTCCGCACCTTGCACAAGCGTTGATGTTCTTTGTTCCAATTGCGAAGTGAGTGTCAGCAAATCATCAGCACGTTTGTTTAAAGTTTCTGCAAGGCGGTCAATGTGAAATTCTGTTTTTTGTGAGACAGCGGCAAAATCCCGCACCTCGGCACGCATGCCTTGGCGCGCGGTTTGAATGGCCTTAATGGCTGTGCGCGATGATGATGACAACTCAACCGCTTGTTGAACCAGAAGTTGAATATCGCGATTGACCACTTTTGCTTGATCGGGTGTGGGGAACAAAAGTCGTTGCAATTCCGCACGCAACGCTTCGGCATAAATTTGCGCATCATTGCGGCGTTGCAATGTTGCAAGACACACCCAAACAAGTGCGATGGGCGCCAACACGGCGGCAATAAACCCACCCAACGCCAAGGGTGATGCCAATGTCGCGATGGATTGCGGCGGCAAAGCCACCACGTAAAACACCGCATAGGTCAGCCAACCAAAACTTAACGCCACACCCGCCACTTGCGCGCCCTTGAGCCACAAAGGCGTTTCAAGAGGAAGGCGTTCATGAACGGGGGCGTGATGCGTGGCGGCATCATCAAAATTTTCTGGTGCCGAAAGTGATGAAGAAAGTGGTGCGGCCAATTCCGCTCCCGCATCGGCCTCACCGCCGGCAATGCGCCAATTTTTGATCGCGGGTTTTGACCCTTGGAAGATTTTAACCTGAAGCTCTGACGCATCCGAAGATGACAGATTGATGTTTTGTGACATGTTCTTGGACACGACCGGATTCGTCATGGGGCACCGCTCCACCGCACTTAAATTTTTTAAAGGAAAGTAAGGGGATAGTGAGGGTCTTTGATGTAAAACGCAAAACCTAAAAGGTTAATTTGCACAGAGTGGGCGCGTGGGTGGAAAATTCGGGAAAATGGTCGCAGCCCATCTTTTGACCTCTGGCTCACGCATCTTATTTGCTTTTGGAACGCGCGGGGCATAGACCTTGCAAAATCCATCGGGGCGCATCACAGCCGCATCTTTGGAAATTTTATTGGCAAAACGCGTGCGCAGCTCATGAAGCTGGGATTCCGGGTTTCGCGCACCTGATCTTTGGAAGTAATTTATCAAAGTGGCCTCATAACCCCTTATTAAAGAAGCATGATTGACGGTAAAATCTTTATATTGCGCATAAAGATTTTTGTCCGATCGCGGCCATAAATGTTGGCAATTCAAGCCAATGACCATCAGCTCAGAATGAATGCGAATTCCTTGCTCGGCCTCAGCTTCAGTCATCGTGTAACATTGCGCGAAACTGGGTGCAGAAAACGTGATAAGCCCAAGAAATAAAATGAAAAATTTCATATAATAACTCCGGTCAAGGCTTGACCTGCAAAGTGATTGATCAAATTCTGCGCAACTTCATTCCCCATGCGGGTGCGTGTTTCCAAAGTAGCACCGCCAATGTGCGGGAAAAGCACCACATTGTCCATGTTTATTAGGGCGGGGTGAACATCGGGCTCGGCTTCAAACACATCCAACCCCGCACCAGCGATGGTCTTATTTTCAAGAGCAATCAACAAATCATCGGTTTTCACCACCGACCCGCGCGCAATATTCACCAGATAGCCTTTTGCGCCCAAATTTTCTAAAACCGCGTGATTGACCAAATGCTTGGTTGCGTCCCCGCCGGGGCAAGCTAAAACCAAAATATCCACCGCCCGCGCCATCTCACCAAGATCTTGATAATATTCATAGGGCCAGGCGGGTTTTTGGGTGGGGCCGTGATAAACAACCCGCATGCCACATGCCGTAACCCGGGCGGCAATGGCCTGACCAATACGGCCCAAACCAACAATGCCCACTTTTTTGCCCGTCAAGGATGTGGAAAGCGGAAACGCCCCTTCCCGCGCCCATTTCCCAACTCGCACATACATATCCCCCTCAACCCCGCGGCGTAACAACGTCAAGATGAGCATCAAAGCCGTGTCAGCCGTATCGTTCGTGACCGCATCGGGGGTGGATGTCACCCGAATGCCGCGCGCCTTGGCAAAGTCCACATCAATATTATCAACCCCCGCACCGAACTGAGCGATAATTTCCACATTCGGCAAAGCTTCCAAAATGCGCGGCGTAACGGGCATGCCGTTATAAACGGATAAAATCCCCACAATATCATTACGCGCGGCTTGCAGGGATGCTTCGGGGTCTGGCTCTTTCCACAATTTCAAGATATCAAACGCGCCCGCCAGCCGCTCCATCTCAGGAGGCAAAAGGCTTCCTAAAGCCAGAATCGTTTTGCGGGATGTTGCCATGTGCCCTTTTAACAAAACTTCGCCGCATTGGGCAGTGGATTTTTATAAGTTTGCTTTTTATGCATGGTTTGAATTAAATGGAAAAAAATTACAGGTAATTAATGAGTTATTTAGTTAATCATTTTGATAAGCAATTTGATTTTGCTCAAGCGCCGTGGTTTCGTAAAACTGCACGGCTACACATCTCACAAGTTCGTCGCGCCATCCCCAATGAGCAACTTGAAAATCTTCATCCACACGAAGATGGCACATTTTTTAAACAAAATGATATTATTGCCAAAGAAAACGACATTATGATTAGGCGCACTCATCATGACGCCTATACCGTGACGGAAGAAAAATTTTGGCGCATCTATGCCCGCGACCCATCTGACCCGTCTTATTACGTACCTTTAAATTTTGGGCGCGCCCTCTTCCTAGAGAAAGACACAGTTGTGATTACATCAAGCGGCAATCAGCACTTTATCAAAGCTGGCGGTGTTGTGTTCCAAGGATTTTGCAACGAAGTTTACGGTAACCAAGCTTACAGTTTCCGCGAAGATTTTGCGCGCCAAGCGGCGGATAATGATCTTATGCCTTTAACCGCGACATTGGAAACTCAGCTGGATTGGGCGCGTTTGAAAAGTGAAACGCTTCATATTGATGATATTTTAACCCGCATGGCGTTTGAAAAAAGGGATGCGAACCCCGCCCCCTCACGCGCGCCCGCGCCATAATTTGCAACGATAAAGATTGAAATCTTCCACCGTTTGCGCCATAAATCCGACCATATAAAAAGGATGAATGATGACAAGTCCGCGTAAGCTTTTTGTGAAAACATGGGGCTGTCAGATGAATGTTTATGACAGCAAGCGCATGACCGATGTGCTGCGCCCGCTCGGCTACACCGAAGTAGACACGCCCGAAGATGCGGACATGGTCATTCTCAACACTTGCCACATTCGTGAAAAGGCAACGGACAAAGTCTTCTCGGAACTGGGGCGCATGCGCGAATATAAAGTTGCGAAGGAACAAAGCGGCGGGTCAATGATCTTGGCCGTAGCCGGATGTGTCGCCCAAGCCGAAGGCGATGTGATTTTAGATCGCGCGAAATATGTCGATATGGTGTTCGGGCCACAAACCTATCACCAATTACCGGAGATGGTCGCGCAAGTTATCGGAGCCTATGGCTCTGCGCGCATTGTGAATACCGATTTTCCGGCGGAAGAAAAATTTGATTTTTTACCTGAAGAATCCGCCCCCCAAGGCCCGAGTGCCTTTTTATCCATCCAAGAAGGATGCGATAAATTTTGCACCTTTTGTGT
>JAIXWE010000069.1 GCA_027482195.1 Alphaproteobacteria bacterium
CGAGCCAAGCGGGTTGCCGGGTGATTTTTAACTCCGCCGTGCCCACTGAAAATGACAAAAAAGTAAGAGCAGTCTTTGATCGTGAAAGTGAGGCGATCAACAATCTCATGTTCGGTGAAGCCAAGACGCGCATAGCATATGTCATTGATAAGGTTGCCAGCAAAGGAGTGGTCAAGGATATTGATTCAGAAAAACGCGCCAAAATTATTATTATTGATGATGATGCGCTTTATTCAGACATGACCCAAGAGCTTTTCTGTCTAAGGGGCTATGAGGCTTTGGCGGTTTTTCCCGATGAGTTTGAGAAGATACAATCTTTCATTTATGAGGAATCTCAAGTGCTTAAGAATGATTCCGATATTGCGACATCTCCACCTTTGCCAAAATAACATTTTCCCTGTATGATATAAAAGTCAGCTTGCTGACTAAGATGCTAAACGCTTTTTGAAATAAGCGTTGTGGACCCGGGGGCAGTGCCCGGCGGCTCCACCATCTTCACAAACGTTGTGGTGGCTTGTCCGCCGTAACGTCAGTGAAGGCGGGGGCCGAAACAGGATCGACACGCGTGGTAAAGAGAAAGTCTGTATCCGTTTAGGTACCGGTCGATATCCGGCCAGGCAATTAAATGCCAACGATAACATGAACGTAGCCGCCAACGACAATGGTAACATTGCCGTTGCGAAAGCAGCCTAATAAGCTGTGAGGTTACACAATCCCTTCACCCTCATCGGTGAAGGTGGGGCGCGGGGCGGCCTATCAACAGAACTGCCCCATTTTTATTTTCCCGTGTTTCCACTCTCTTTGAAATTTGCTACCGTCACCTTTCACTTAATTTCTTTTTGAAGGGAACATCGCAATGAAATCAACTTTTGTATTGGTAAGTATGTTGGCAACGACTTTGGCTTTGGCGGCGTGTGCTCCGGGTAATGTGACCGCGCGCGGTTCCGAAGAAGGCCGTTATTATAACACCCGCACAACTGATTACTCTGGTGAAGGTGCGCAATCCGCGGTGCCTGTCATGGAAAAGCAAGTCACGAAATAATTCTTCACGGAATGAAATTTAAAAAAATCCCTGACTCTGTTCAGGGGTTTTTTATTTTCAAGACTTTCAAAATTTTATCCTGAAGCTCAGATTGTAAGAAGGGCTTGCGCAAATACGCATCAACACCATCTTCGCGCGCCATGATGACGGAATTGT
The DNA here is from genome assembly GCA_027482195.1 of Alphaproteobacteria bacterium. Taxonomy (GTDB): domain Bacteria; phylum Pseudomonadota; class Alphaproteobacteria; order Micavibrionales; family Micavibrionaceae; genus Micavibrio_B. The sequence continues at coordinate 1,199 of JAIXWE010000069.1, forward strand.
AATCCGCGCGTGAGGTAATCATGATAAAAGGTAATAAAGGGTGTGTCATACGCACATGGCGCAAAATTTCATATCCTGAAACATGCGGCAAATTCCAATCACACACGATTAAATCGAAATCATCAATGCGGTTATCTAAAACACTTAATCCGTCATGTCCATCGACACATTCCGTGATATTTTGAATGCCGCAATCTTCCATGAAATGGCGTACCAATTCACGAATTTCATCATTATCTTCCACCAACAATACGCGCGCACCCGCCAAGTTTGGACACACCCGGTCATGGGTGTGATCGTGTATGCTCGCAATGCCTCCCCCACCTTGGTCCAAACGGGCCATGGCATTCTCCTCCCTCATTACATACTAAGGTATGTAAGTAAAATGTGCGTAAAAGTTGTGCTGGATTTAAGAAAAATTTTATTCAAATTTTACGGGATCGTGATTCCACAGCGATTAAAATAAATCCGGCCGCGATAACAAAGGCCGCACCGATCAATGTGTGAAGGTGAGGCGGGTCACCAAAAATAAGTGCACCAAATAGAATTCCCCACACAAGTTGAATGTAATTAAATGGAGCCACAACGCTGGTTGAGCCTTTGGAAAAAGCAAGCCCCAAACAATACATGCCAATGCTTCCTCCAAGGGCGGCAATCATAAAGATAGGCACATGAGAAAGTGGCGGAAAGGGGAGTGAAAATCCCGCAAGAAAAGGCGATAAAATCAGCGTACCCACAACACCATAGATTGTGAAGGAAAGCGGAATATCTTCATCCGCGTTAATTTTACGCGATGTAATATTTGCAAGCGCCAAAAAGCAGGCAGACAAAAAGGCGTAAATCTGTCCAAGCCCAAGTTCAATATCTTGAGGGTTAAGGGCAATGACCACGCCAACAAATCCCAAAAGAATAATCCCAAGATGGGTGAGGTCAAAAGCGTCTTTGAATAAAAGCCGGGCTAAAAGAGTGGCAATCAGTGGGGCACAAAAAACAATGGTGTAAATACTGGCCATGCTCATTGTTTTCATCGCCAATATCAGGAAGAAAAATTGTCCAATAATAAGGCTTCCGCGTAAAAGTTGCCATTTCAGAAACGGGCTTTTGGCAAGATTTTGAACGCCCCCCAAGGGCTTTTGAAAAATCATTAAGATGACAAAGGCCGCAAGGGCTCCATAAAACGCGCTTATTGCAACGGAGTGAAATTGCGCCAGCCATTTATAAGCGGCATCACCAATGGCAAAAGAAGAAAAGCCAAAAGCGGCGTAAAGCATGGCCGTGAAAGATTTTGGGGTGTCTTTACCAAACATAAGATGAATTCCATTTTTAATCGTGATATTTTAAATATCGCTTATAACAGATTTTCAAAAGAACGATAGCTTTCATGAACCCCATTCTTCTTCAATCTTTTGTCTATGATACAAAAAAGCCCGGGCCGCGCGTGTTGGTTTTGGGGGCGGTGCACGGCAATGAAATTTGTGGCCCGCTTGGAATTCGTAAATTTATCACCGAGCTTGATCAAGGTTTGCATGAAATTTTAAACGGGCGCGTGACCTTTATTCCGGTTGTGAATGAAAAGGCTTACGCATTAAATGTGCGTTTTGTGGATGAGAATTTGAATCGCAACATGACCCCGCACGATCATCCGCAAAATTACGAACAAGCGATTATGCCTGATTTATGCCGGTATTTAGAAGATTGCGATGTGCTTCTTGATATTCATTCCGCCTCGCAACCCACGCCACCTTTTGCATTTATTCACACAACCAAAAACCCGCATGAATTAACTTATGCGCAAAATTTGGGTGTGGAATATGCGGTAACCGGGTGGGAAGATGCGTATGAGAAGCTTGATAATCAAAAGTTAAAAGCAAGTGGCGGCACAACCGAATATGCCCGCACATTTGGCACAACCGCTTTGACCTTGGAGTGTGGGGCGCATGATGACCCGAGTGCCCCCGATATTGCTTATCAATCTATTCGCGCGTGTCTTCATTATTTTGAGATGATCTCAGATGTGCCGCGCATCTCGCCTTCTTTCACGGCCTATAAGCTTGAGCAGGTTTTTTTCAAAGAAAAAGAGGGAGCGCATACACAGGTTTGGAATAATTTTGACCCCATCACAGGGGGCACGGTTTTGGCGCGTTATGCGGACGGCGAAGAAATTCGCGCAGCGCATGAGGGGGTTATTTTATTACCGCGCCCACAATCCCCCATCGGGGAGGAGTGGATTTACACCGCAACCGCCGTGTCGGTGCCCGGCTAATCTAAGTTTTTGGTGGGTTTTTTCATCCCCCTCTTGTTTTCTCACAACCAATCTGCCACGAATAGAATCATGAAGTCTGATGATACAACTTTGCGATATGATAAAATGGTAGAATCCGCATTGCGTGGCGTTGTACGCCAAGCGGTCACGGAAGTGCAAGAACACGGCGTGCTTCCGGGTGATCACCATTTTTACATCACGTTTTTAACCGATTATCCGGGGGTGCAAATTCCCGATTATTTGCGCGAACGTTACCCGGGCGAAATGACAATCGTTCTTCAGTTCCAGTTTTCAGACCTGACGGTTGATCCCGATAAGTTGGCCGTGACGTTGTCGTTTAACAATAAGCCGGAACGTTTGGTGATTCCGCTGGCGTCCATCTCCATCTTTGCTGATCCATCGGTGAATTTCGCACTTCAATTCCAGCCCTTGGGCGAGATGATGGAAGAAGATGATGCGCCTCCGCCCGAAGATGGCGGCAAGCCAAAGGGCAAAGGCAAAAAAGCGGCCACCGAGAAATCCGAATCCAAAACCGGCGAAGTTGTCTCGCTGGATCAATTCCGGAAGAAGTAATTTTGGCACCTTGCGCGTTGGGTTGGTGGGCGGCAACGCGTATATAAAAAGAGACAGGCTTTGGGAAACCAAAGCCTGCTTTTCTTTCTGGGGGGAGAAAGCTCTTTATTCGAATTTTGAAACAAAGTTACGCAGTAACGCAGTCATTCATTTACTCAGGTAAATTTTTTCACACGCTGTGGCTTGGTCATTCAATCGCGCCACTTTTTCTCTCAAAAAACCGCTATTCATCCGGAGTTGGGTTTTTTATAAGTTTTTCTTGTGCTTTTGTCAATATTATTTTTGCATGGCTGTTTCCCGTGCATTGCAAGGCTTGACAGGCGCGTTCCGGGGCTTTTCACTCACCCGGGCATGAACTGGATTCCCGCACAAAACCCTGATTTTGAACCAAACCCCGTGAAAATCACCCGCGGGGAGTGGGTGGATGCGCGCCGCAATAACCGCGTTGTGCCCTATAAAATCACATCACCTGAGTCTTTAGATGCGCTTTACCGCCCACCAACCCAAAGCGCAGACGGTAAACTCCCCGTTATTATCTGGTCACATGGCTTGGGCGGGGGGCGTGATGGGGCTGGGTTTTTGGCGCGCTATATCGCGTCTTACGGATATGTTGTGGTGAATGTGCAGCATGCGGGCACTGATACATCTTTGTGGGAAGGAAAAAAGGGGCATCCCTGGGATGTCATTCGCGCCACACATATTCCGCGCAAAGCAACCTTGCAACGGCTTCAAGATATCCCGTTTGTGATTGACCAATTGAACCATTTGCAAGATCCGATGATGGATTTAACGCGTTTGGGAATGTCCGGACATTCATTCGGTGCGATGACCACGCAAATTATGGCGGGGCAAACACGCGGGGTTGGGCGGCGGCGTTATCGTTTGTTTGAACCGCGTTTTAAAGCAGGCATTGTTTATAGCCCCGTGACGGTGTTCGATAAAAAAGGTCATGCGGCAAAAGATTTTTACGCCACCATTGAAACCCCATGTTTTTTCATGACGGGCACACAAGATCACAGCCCCATCGTCAAAGATTTCACCTATGAACAGCGGTTGGAAGTGTTTGAGCATGCGGGTGGGCTTGAACAAATGGCCTTGATTGGTAATGGATCGGATCACATGATTTATAATGGATCGCGCGGCCAGTTGGGCGATGTTGAAAACCGTCCGCGCCAAGAGCAAATTATTCGTTTAAGCTCATTAGCATTCTGGGATTATCATTTAAAAGCTGATAAAGCGGCTGAGGCCTGGCTTAAAAATGATTTTGCCTCTTGGCTTGGGGATGACGGGACTTATATCTTACGTACCTAATTATAACAGTGAACAAATCTCCTATTTGCTTCGCACAAAGGATAAATCATGAGTTTTTCTCTCCCTGCTATTTTGATTAATCACGTTTCAAAAACATATAAGGCGACAAAAAAATCACCGGAAAAAACCGCGCTTGATGATGTGTCGCTTACCATTCCGCGAGGGAGTATTTATGGGCTTTTGGGCCCGAACGGTGCGGGAAAATCAACACTCATAAATATCATGGCGGGGATGGTGATTAAATCATCCGGTTCGGTCAAAATTTGGGACACGGATATTGATGTTGATCCGCGCCAGGCGCGCAACTCCATCGGCATTGTGCCACAAGAAATTACTTTTGATCCGTTCTTTACCCCGCGCAAAATTTTGGATCTGCAAGCGGGCATGTATGGTGTGCCGAAATCGGAACGTCGGTCGGATGAGTTGTTGGAACTTGTCGGGCTTGCGGATAAAGCAAACGCCTATGCCCGTGCGTTATCGGGTGGCATGCGGCGGCGATTGATGGTGGCAAAGGCCATGGTGCATACGCCGCCCATTTTGGTGCTTGATGAACCCACGGCTGGAGTCGATTTGGAAATGCGCCAACATTTGTGGGAAAATGTTCGCGCACTCAATCGCAAAGGTGTGACTATTCTTTTGACCACGCATTACTTGGAAGAGGCGGAGGAGCTATGCGACCGTATCGCGATTATCAACAAGGGTAAAATTGTTGCCGATGCGCCAAAGGTTGATTTGCTTTCATCGCTTGACGGGAAGACATATAAGTTACGTGTCGCGCAAGATGTGGGTGATGTTCCGTCAGCGTTATCGGCGCGTTACACGGTGCGGTTAGGCGATCGCCAGACTTTGATCATCCACATCAAGCCAAAAGAACAATCCACACAAGAGATGTTTGATGCGGTCAAAGCGGCCGGGTTCACCGTGACCGATGTCACGTCGGAAGACCGGAAATTAGAGGATGTATTTTTGCAAATGACTCAGTAAGAGGAGTCTTATTAAAAAGTGGAGTCTTATTAAAAACTTTGGTTGGGGTACAATTTCCCCTTGCATCGCCAAAAATTTATGCTAGTTTGCGCTTACTTACGTACGTGTCTATGGCCCCTCAGGTCTCTGGTGGTTAAGGTTATGCGGCGGCGTGAAAAACTTGGGTTCATCGGGGCGAAAGCCTCATAAACAAAAGGGTTTTCGCTCATGACCTTTGACACGATTGCCGGCTCTGTCGGCGGCGCGCAGCGCACAGCACATAACGCATCATCTTATCAATCTTCACCCGTGTACCCGAAATCTTCGGCAACACTGACGTCGCAATATGGCGTGCGGGCTTTTTATGGCACGGCGGATGAAGCCATTTTGGCCACGCGCCCGCACATTCCCCTTTATCTCACCCGCCCCAATGTCTTGGCGCAAACCGCACGTGATTTTGTTGCCGATTTTCCGGGTGAGGTGGTTTATGCCGTGAAATGTAACCCTGAGAAATCCGTGTTGCAAATTTTGGCGCGCAACGGGGTTAAGGCGTTTGATGTCGCGTCTTTGGAAGAGGTGCGCTTGCTGAGAAAAATTGCACCAAAAGCAAAATTATTTTTTATGCACCCCGTAAAATCACCGGAAGCGATTTCGGAATCTTATTTCACACATCATGTCCGCACTTTCGTTTTAGACAGTATGGATGAGCTTGATAAGATTCTGGAACATACACACCACGCCGATGATTTGGAATTATTCGTCCGTTTATCTTTGCCAAAAAATGATACGGCTTTGATTGATTTTTCATGCAAATTTGGTGCAGATCCAACATTGGCGGCGCAATTGTTACGCCGTGTCAGATCTGTGTCCGCGCGCATTGGTTTATGTTTGCATGTGGGCACGCAAACGCTTGACCCCACCATCTATACCAAAGCGATCAAAATCGCGGGCGATGTGATCCGCGCATCCGGTGTTGATGTTGATGTGCTTGATGTTGGTGGCGGGTTTCCGGTTGATTATGGGGACGGATCTTATGTTCCGCCGCGCCATGATTTTATCACCGCGATCAAGGACGGTATTGCACAAGCGGCTTTGCAAAATCTTGATCTGATGTGTGAACCGGGGCGTGCGTTGGTGGCTCCTTCCGCATCGTTGGTGGTGCGTGTTGAGGCACGGCGCGGTGATTGTCTTTATATTAATGACGGAACTTATGGCGGGTTGTTTGATGCGGGGAAGCAAGTGAATGGACGCTTCACCGTGCGCCGTGTGCGTGATGAAGGAACAACACAGGATCATCCTTTGATCCCGTTTCGTTTTGCGGGGCCGACCTGTGATTCGATTGATATGATGAACGGGCCATTTTATTTGCCAGACGATATCAAGCCGGGCGAGTGGATTGAGATTAAGGGTTTGGGTGGCTACAGCGCGGTGATGCGCACAAATTTTAACGGTTTCGGCGCATCAGATCATTTGTTTTTAATGCCGTGATGGTGTAAAAAGCCCAAGAAAGTGATGCGCCCGTAGCTCAGCGGATAGAGCGCTGCCCTCCGGAGGCAGAGGTCAGAGGTTCAAATCCTCTCGGGCGCGCCAATTTTTTTCTTTACACCCTTCCCGCGTTTATGTTTTCATTAAGAAATAATTCAAAAAACTTAAAGTTAGGGAGGAAAATATGTCACGACAAGAATCATTAACCCAAAAGCAATTACAGGCCGCAGGATTCTTTTCAGATGAAGCGGCGGCGGTCACAGTCGCGGGAATTCCCACAGGCGGCATCCGTGGTTATGATCAACAATACTCCACGCAATCTTTTATGCTCTCACGCTAATTGATTTATTTCGGGCCCAAGCCTTTGTCGCCGTCTAATGTGCGCGGGTCAAAGGGTACGGGCGCAGGCTCGGAATCTTGAGCTTGCGCATTGCATGTCGTGGGTAGATCTTTCAACACCCGCCATTGTTCTACAAGTCCACGTTCATGATCGGCTTGATCAACCAATGTCACGCTGGTGCAATCCAATCCACCGGCGCTTTGCAAACGTTGGGCGTAAGAGGCATAAATGGCGGGGGGCATGACGCGATCAAGTTTTCCGACGTAATGACGTTGCGGCACACGCGCCAATTGCGCGGCATAATTGACGGGGTTTAATGATCCTTCAAGAAACGTAATGTTATTCACCCGCGCATACATATCCGGATCCAAATTCCCGGCCACGGTGCGCAAACTTAAGACATCTTTGCGTTGTGCGGCAAGCAAGGCGGCAATCGCGCCGCCACCGCCGTAACCGACAATGTGGAAGTCCGTAATGTCATGATATTTTTTGATGTTATCAAGCGCGTTGTTATAGGCTTGTAATACTTCCGGTGCGAAACGATGTGTGGTCCAAAAATCTTCCGGGCAATCTTGTGACCCCATAAATTTTTGACGAAACTGACATGGGCGCGCCACGTAAACCACATTCGTGGATCCGTCTTGTGCGGCCAAACGAATTCCCACCGGATCTTTCGGCGTGTTGAGAAGACTGACGCGATTGGGGCTTTCGTAAGCGTTGCCGTCTCCTTCGATATATAAAACGGTCGGCGCAAATTTTTTGTGCACACGTTCATAAGCTTGGAGCGTGAAGGGATCTGCGTGAATAATACGCGGAATCATAAAAACCGGTGCGGCCGTGCGTTGTGCGGATTCTTGGCGCACCATGGGAATATCGCCCAAACACCCAGTTAGAAAAAACGTTGCCGCCAATGCAAGAACGGAAAAAGATACGCGCATGATTTAAACCCCTTTTGCGACAGACTAGCATGTTCACACGGTGCTTTTAAGGGGGAATTTTAGGTATCAAAATGCGCGATAATCGGCGTGTGATCTGAGGGCTGGTCCCATCCGCGTGGGTTGCGATCAATAAAACATTCTTGCAAACGATCAATCATCAAGGGGCTTGCCAAAATATGATCAATGCGAATGCCGTGATTGCGCGGCCACGCGCCGGCTTGATAATCCCAAAAGGTGAAAGCATCGCGATCAGTTGGATGAAGGGTACGAAAGCAATCATAGAGCCCGAGATTTATCAACTCACGAAATTTTTGGCGTGCCGAGATGTGAAACAACGCATCATTTTCCCAAGCTTTGGGATTGTGACAATCACCCTCATCGGGGATGATATTAAAATCACCCATAATCACAAATGGAATGCGTTGTTCGCGAAGCTTGCGCGCATGTGCAATCAATCGCGTCATCCAGTTCAGTTTATAATCAAATTTCTCAGTCCCCAACGGGTTCCCATTGGGGAGATAAATATTGATGATGCGTGTTTTATTTATCGCGGCTTCGATAAAACGTGCTTGGGTGTCGTGGTCATCGCCATTCAATTTTATTGATAAAATCTCAATTGGCGTGCGGGTGATTAACGCCACACCGTTATAGGCTTTTTGCCCAACAAAATTGATGTGATACCCCAATTCGGAAAAAGCATTTGTGTCGATGGATTCGGCTTTTAATTCTTGAAGACCCAGAATATCAACTTGGTGTATTTCCAAAAATTGTTTGACGTGCGCCGCACGCATTTTGAACGAATTCACGTTCCAAGAAGCAATTTTCATGAAAAATTATCCAATTGAAAAAGAGACACCACACCCGCAACCGGACACAGCATTCGGATTTTTGATGACAAAATCATCACCGGCGATCCCTGAGACGAAATCAATCTGTGCGCCTTCGAGAAAGGGGAGAGAGGCCATGTCGGTGACAACAGCATTTTCAAAAACCTGATCATCAGGTGTTACAAGACTGTCAAAGGTGAATTTATATTGAAATCCGGAGCATCCGCCGCCATCAACGGTGACGCGCAAACGCAAATCGGGTGCGCCGCGTACGTCGCGCAACTTTTCAATGCGGGCAATCAGGGCGGGGGTGGGGATAAGCATGTCTTATATATGTGATTTTTTTGCGTAAAAATCCAGCTTTTCTCATCAAGAACATAGATTTTTTGACCAAAGCTTCGTAAGGTGCGGATCATGACCCAAAATGCTGTGAAATCGCTCGCGGATTCCCCCGCCTATAATTATTGTGCGCTGCCTTTGGCGGTGTATGCGTGCCGTCCGGATCAGTCGCGCGGGCGACTGATTGAGGAGCCGGAAAGCAAATATCGCACACCGTTCCAACGCGACCGGGATCGGATTATTCACTCCACCGCTTTTCGTCGCTTGAAATCGAAAACCCAAGTCTTTGTTTATCACGAAGGGGATCATTACCGCACGCGCTTAAGTCACACGATTGAGGTCGCGCAAATTGCACGCTCGCTCGCGCGCGCCTTGTTGGTCAACGAAGATCTGGCCGAAGCGGGTGCATTGGCGCATGATTTGGGTCACACGCCTTTCGCCCATATGGGGGAAGAGGCGTTACAAAAATGTATGGATCATCTGGGTGGCTTTGATCACAATGATCAGTCTTTGCGAATCTTGACGACGTTGGAACGCAAATATCCGAAATGGAATGGATTAAATTTGACGTGGGAGACGTTGGAGGCGGTTGCCAAACATAACGGCCCGAAATTGCGCAAAAATCAAAAACCAGATCGCAGTGTTTTACCGGCGGAGCTTTATGATCTAGCGCAGCGCGTTGATTTAAAATTGGATCAACAAGCGTCTGTTGAGGCGCAAATCGCCGCTCTCGCGGATGATATTGCCTATAATAACCACGATGTTGAAGATGGGATCCGTGCCGGATTTTTTACCATTGATGAATTATGCGCCATGCCGCTTTTGGGTGAAAGCATCGCGGAAATTCGCAAAACATATCCCGACATTGCCGATGATATTCTCATTTCTGAGATGATCCGCGATATGATTGGCCGCATGGTACAAGATGTGTTGGGGGAAACCCGCGCACGGCTCCAGGCTCTTAACCCGCAATCGGCGGATGATGTTAGGGCGGCCGCAAAACCCGTTGTCGCTTTTTCACCGAGCATGAAAAAATCAGTTGATGAATTGCGTTCTTTTTTATTCGCACGTATGTATCGTCATTACACATTAGAACGTATTTGGATTAAGGTTGAAAAAATTATTCCGGATTTGTTTCATGCCTTTATGCGCAAGCACACAATTTTACCCGACCACTGGCAACGCCGTGTTGAGGCGGCCGGGGGCTTGACGAATGATCAGGCACGGGCGCGCATCATTTGTGATTATATTGCGGGTATGACAGATCGTTATGCCATTCGCGAACATGAAAAGATTTTCGATTTATATTGGGATTTGAAATAAGAGGAAAAAATGCCGCGTCCGCGTGATGAATTTGACGATGAAAATCGCACCAGCTTTCTTGAGATATTGCCCTTAGCCTTGATCGGTAAAACCCTTGCCGCAGTGGTGGTTTTGGGTGTGATTGCTTATGCGGGGTGGAATATTTTGGGCGGTGCACGCGATCCTTCTGGCCCGGTGCCGATCATTCGTGCCGACACAACGCCGCTTAAAGAAACGCCGCAAGATCCGGGTGGTATGGCGGTTCCGAATGCGAACTCAACAATTTTTGAAACGTTGCGTGGGGCTGATGATTTGGCGCCACGTGTTGAAAATTTATTGGACGAACCAGAAAAACCCATGACCAAGGAAGAGGCTTTGCCGGTTCAAATGGAAGCCAAAAAAGAGCCAATTACCGATGTGCGGTTAAAGGCAACGGGTGAAGATCCCATCACTCAAACAAAAGACCAAGAAGAATCACAACCACCTGCGCCGGCTCCAGAGAAAGAAGAAAAATCAGATATTATCGCTGAGCTTAAGAAAGAAGCCGGCCAAGAAAAAGTTGAAGCGGTGAAAAAAGAAGAACCGCAAAAAGAAATAAAACCAACTCCGCAAGGATCAAGTTTTGTTCAATTGGCGGCCGTGAAATCGGATCCGGAGGCGCGTACGCAATGGGCAAAATTAAAAGCAAAATACCCTTCTCTCGCAGCGCTTTCTTTGCGTGTTCAGCGCGCAGATTTGGGTGAGAAAGGTATTTTTTATCGTGTGCAAGCGGGGCCAACATCTGCGGATAATGCAGCAACCATTTGTGCAAAAATAAAAGCGGCCGGCGGGTCATGTGTGGTGATTAAGTAATGAGCACCGATGCCCCCCTTCCTTTGGCGTGCGTGTTTTCGGTTGCGGGCCCAACTTTAACTGTGGCCGAGAAAAGTTTATTTTCGGCGGCGCAACCTTTTGGTTTTATTTTATTTGGACGCAATTGTGTGTCGCGCCCGCAATTAAAAAAATTGTGTGATGATTTGCGCGCGACGGTGGGGTGGCATTGTCCGATCATGATTGACCAAGAAGGTGGGCGCGTTGCGCGCCTTTCCTCACCGGAATGGGATTCCTATCCGTCCGCACATTTTTATGGCGAGATGATGGAAAAAACTCCCGATGCGGGGCGTGTGCGTTTGGAACGCGATATGAAAGATATGGCCAAGATGTTAGTGACATGCGGCATTGATGTGAATTGCGCCCCGGTCATTGATGTGTTAACCGACACCACGCACACGGCAATCGGTGATCGCAGTTTTTCGAAAAACCCCTTGGTGGTGGGTGAGGCGGCGGATGCGGTGTGCGAATCGTTTTTATCAATGGGGGTCACGCCGGTGATCAAACATCTTCCCGGTCATGGCCGGGCAGTGGTCGACAGCCATCATCATTTGCCGGTGGTAACGGCCGCGCGCGCGGAGTTAGAAGTTACAGATTTTGCACCCTTGCGTCGCCTTGCCAATGAACCATATATGAAAAGTGTTTGGGGCATGGTCGCACATATTATATATGAATCGATTGATAAAGATTTGCCGGCAACGCTTTCGCCGAAAGTCCTCCAAGAGCTGATCCGGGGCCATTTGGGCTTTGAAGGGCTGCTCTTAACCGATGATTTGGACATGAAAGCTCTGGATAAGTATGGGTCGATCCCCGAACGGGCGCGAGATTCCTTGCAAGCTGGGTGTGATTTAGCCTTATATTGCTGGGCAGACCTCAAAATTATGGAACAACTGGCCGCCACCTTGCCGCCGTTATCGGCTGTGTCGTGGCAACGCTGGCAAGATGGGATCAATGCCTCTTGGGCTGCGTAATGTGCGCGGCGTGATGAGGGCGGCTTAACGAGTAAAATGGAAATGACAGAAACACAGGCACAAAATTTTCATGAAGACCCACCACGTCACGATGTGGTGGCGGATTCAGATTCGCTTCTTTTAAAGCTCGATTCTTACGAAGGGCCGATTGATGTCTTGCTGCAACTTGCGCGCGATCAAAAAGTTGATCTTGCGCAAATCTCCATTTTGCAATTAGCGCGCCAATATCTCGCCTTCATTGATCGCGCACAAGAGCTGAGTTTGGATTTAGCTGCCGAATATCTTGTGATGGCCGCGTGGCTTGCTTATCTCAAATCGCGCTTGTTGTTGCCAAAGGAAAAATCGGAAGGGGATGAACCCTCGGCTGATATGATGGCGGAAGCTTTATCTTATCAATTGCGTCGTTTGGAAGGCATCCAAAGTGGGGCGCAAAAAATGGCGCAACGCATGCGTCTTTTTCTTGATGTTCATGGCCGCGGTGAAAAAGAAAAATTTGAAAGCGTGGAGCCCGATAAATACACGGTCGATTTATATCAGCTTTTAAAGGCGTATGGTGATATTCGTCAACGCACGACCAGCAGTTTTTATAAACCCATCACCTTTCCCGTCATGTCGATGGATGATGCGTTAACGCGTTTGTCACGCATGTTGGGTCGCTTGCCCAAAACAAATAATATGTCGGCGTGGGCAACACTGAACAGCTTTTTGCCGGAGAAAATGGCTAATCCGCTTTATGCGCGCTCTTCCCTCGCATCTATGTTATCGGCATCGTTGGAGTTGGCAAAGCAAGGCAAGGTGGAATTGCGCCAAGACTCAAACTTCCGTCCCATTTATCTGCGTGCGGTGGAGCGCATGTCGTTGGATGAACAAAATAAAATCGCACAAGGAGAGAGTGTATGAATCCGCAACCTATCGAAGACGATATGATCGAAGATGGCATGGTCGAAGATAACGCTTTGGTTGAAATTCCGGCCGCCGAGCAGATTGTCATCGCTTTGGAAGACCCAGCGCAACAAAAACGCCTTATAGAAGCGTTGTTGTTTGCTTCACCCGAACCTGTGTCATTGCGTAGTTTGCAAAACCGTTTACCGGATACGGCCGATGTCGGCTTGATCCTCACCACGCTTCAAGCGGAATATGCCGAGCGCGGTGTGCAATTGGTTCAGTTGGAAGATTCGTGGGCGTTTCGCACGGCGTCCGATATCAGCCCCTATCTGGCGCTTCAGAAAAAGGCGGAAAAGAAATTGTCGCGCGCGGCTTTAGAGACCTTGGCGATTATTGCTTACCACCAACCCGTAACACGAGCCGAAGTTGAAAATATTCGTGGCGTTGCTACCAATAAAGGTACGTTGGATGTGTTGTTGGAAGCGGGATGGATCAAGCCCGGCAAACGCCGCGAGACACCGGGGCGCCCCCTCACGTGGCTCACCACCACGAGCTTTTTGGATGAGTTCGGAATTTCAACGCTGAATGATCTTCCTGGTCTTTCTGATTTGAAAGCGGCCGGGTTGTTGGATTCACGTCCCGCCATTGAAACGATTGGCGGTGCGGGTGATTTATTTGCCTCCGCGAATCAAAATGAAGAAGGTGCTGGCGAGGAAGAATCAGATCAACCTTTGGGAGAGTTTGATCAAGATACCGATGCCGATGACGTTGTATCCGCAGATGATGAAGTCGATGATCACGATGATGATTATGAAGACGACGATGACGACGATGATGATGCGGAAGATGAGGAGGATTGATCATGTCTTTAGGTCCGATGGAAATTATTTTAATTTTAGCGGTTATTGTTCTTTTGTTCGGGGCGGGGAAATTGCCGCGCTTGATGGGAGATGTCGCCGAAGGAATCAAAGCCTTTAAAAAAGGCATGAAAGACGAATCATCAGACAAAAACAAATCTGATCCGGTTTAAGTTGTGTTTGATTTCTCCTGGGCGGAATTTCTTGTTGTGATGATCGTGGCAATTGTGGCCATTGGTCCCAAACAAATTCCAACTGTCTTGCATGGGCTTGGACGCTTGGTGCGCCGTTTGCAATATATGCGTTTTGCTATGAGCAAACAGTTCGATGATTTCATGGATAAAAACGATCTCAATGAAATTCGTGATTTGAAACATATGCCGCGTTCGATTGATCTTGAAAGCCTCACATCTCCCGATGACGAAGCTCAAGATGATGAAGATTTTGCAAAAAAGAATTTATCACAAGGTTCGCAATCTGATGATCGATCAACTTGAAAAACCTGCTTCGCCCTTGTGGGATCATGTGCGTGAGCTGCGGATGCGTCTTATCTGGTGCATTTTGGGCGTTTTGGTTGCAAGCGTCATTTCTTATATGTTTGTCGAAGATATTTACGGGTTTTTGGTTGAACCTTTGGCCCGCGTTATGGGCCCGCACGATTCGCAACGCCTTATTTACACAAGTCTGACCGAGGCTTTTTTTACCTATCTGCGGGTGGCGATTTTTGCGGGAATGCTTTTTTCTTGCCCCTTAATTCTGACACAAATTTGGAAATTTATTGCCCCGGGTTTATATCAACATGAACGCAAAAGTTTTTTTCCTTTTTTAATTGCAACCCCCATTTTGTTTTTTTTCGGCGCGGGCTGTGCTTATTATGTTGTTCTTCCCTTGGCGTGGAAATTTTTCTTAAGCTTTCAAAGCACCGGTGCCGAAACCGTGTTGCCGATTGTGTTGGAAGCAAAGGTGAGTGATTATCTCGATATTGTCATGTTTATGATGTTTGCCTTTGGTTTGGCGTTTCAACTTCCGGTCATTATGGGCTTGCTGGCAAAGGCGGGTGTGATTGACGAAGTGTGGCTTAAAAATCAACGCCGTTATGCAATTATTATCATGTTCTTATGCGCGGGGGTGCTAACCCCGGGGCCAGATGTTGTGTCACAAATTGCGCTCGCAATCCCCTTGATGATCTTATATGAACTTTCTATTCTCTTGGTACAACGTCTGAAACCTCATGATTCCTGATACACCTTTTCTTCGTTATAAAGATCGCGTTGCACGTGCTTTGATTGATCCTGATCCG
The DNA here is from genome assembly GCA_027482195.1 of Alphaproteobacteria bacterium. Classification (GTDB taxonomy): domain Bacteria; phylum Pseudomonadota; class Alphaproteobacteria; order Micavibrionales; family Micavibrionaceae; genus Micavibrio_B. The sequence continues at coordinate 16,423 of JAIXWE010000069.1, forward strand.
CGTCAGGATGAAGCCGTGCAATCCTTAACCCGTCTTCATGCGGAAGTTGTTGAATTCCACGGACAAAAATCCGGCTGGCTTCAAAAAATGGCGATGTTCTCAGGCACAGCCAAAACCCCAAAAGGTGTTTATATTTATGGCCCTGTTGGGCGTGGAAAATCGATGTTGATGGATATTTTTTTCGACGCGGTTCCGGTTGGCATTAAAAAACGTCGTGTTCATTTTCATGCTTTTATGATTGAGGTGCATGATTATATCCACTCACGCGCCAAAGAAAATTCGGAACGCGAAGGGGTCGATGCCGTTCTTCCCGCTTTGGCTTCGGTTATCTCAAACCGCTGTAAAGTTTTATGTTTTGATGAGTTTCATGTGACGGATGTTGCCGATGCGATGATTTTGGGGCGGCTTTTCACCGCACTTTTTGATCATGGTGTTTCTGTGGTTGCCACATCGAACTGGGCGCCGGATGATTTATATACGGGCGGGCTTCAACGGGATCGGTTTTTACCCTTTATCGCCCTTTTGAAAACGCGCATGGATGTGATCTGTCTTGATGGACCGGTTGATTATCGTGCGCGCACGTTGCGCGAATCGTCGGTTTATTTTTCTCCACTGAATGTGGAGTCAGCTCAACGCGCCGACAAGCTTTTTGCAAGCTTGACAGAAAATGAAGATGGTTATCATGATTTGGTCACGGTCAAAGGACGCACCATTGATGTACCAATTGTGGCAAAGGGTGTGGCGCGGTTCAGTTTTGCGCAACTTTGCGAGCGTCCCTTGGGTGCCGAAGATTATTTGGCCATTGCCAAGCGCTATCACACCATTTTTTTGGAGAATGTACCGCATTTGGGGTATGATCGCCGTAACGAGGCAAAGCGATTAATGACATTGGTTGATGTTTTATATGATCAAAAACGCAATTTGGTGATCACGGCCGATGAGGTGGCGGAACATCTTTACAGCGGGCATGACCATGAATTTGAATTTCAACGCACCATCTCGCGGCTTCAAGAAATGCAATCACCGCAATGGTTAAGTCGAGGGTGATATGGGATTTTGGTCGCGTCTTTTTTCTTCAAAAACTGCACGGGATCAAAAACGTTACGATCGCGAAAAATCATTGGCAGTTTCTTCGGAGAAATCTGACCGGATGCGCTTGGCGCAAAATAAAAAAACACATCAAGAAATTCTCTATTTTTTGGCACAACATGATTCTGATGATGAGGTGCGCCGTGCGGTTGCGGGTAACAGCTCAACCCCCGTTCAGGCATCCGTCGTTTTATCACAAGATCACAATCAAGATGTGCGTTTGACCTTGGCGCAACGGCTTGTGCATTTGCTTCCCCATTTATCGGAAGAAAAACATTCCCAGCTTTACGCCTTTGCCGTTCAGGCCTTGGGAAATTTGGCATTGGATGAGGTTTTGAAAATTCGTCTTGCGCTATCCTCGGCTTTAAAAGATCAGGCGGCCGCACCACCAAAAGTCGCCGCGCAATTGGCACGTGATGTGGAGCGCGATGTGGCGGAGCCGGTTTTGCGTTATTGTACGGCTCTGCCCGATGAGGATTTAATCGCGATTTTAAGCGCCCATCCGGCCAGTTGGGCGGTGCAAGCCATCGCCAGTCGCGCGCAAGTCGCCCAACCCGTTTCGCAAGCGGTCATTGATACGGACGATATTCCGGCCGGATTAATTTTGATGAATAACCAAGGGGCGATGATCAGCACACAAACTTTGATGGATATTGTTGAGAAATCAAAAAAATTCTCGGAATGGCAAAAGCCAATCGCAATGCGTAAAAATTTGCCCCCATCTTTGGCGCGTGAGTTAATGGAATTTGTTGAAGAAAGTGTGCGCAATTTATTATTGGAGCGCACAGATTACGCACCAGAAGATATGGACGCGATTACAAAAACGGTGCGCCGCCGTTTGGAACGCGATGTGGAATCGGAATCACAATCAGTTGAGGCGCGCGTTGCGGCTTTGTTGCAAAAGAAAGAATTAGATGACGCGGTGATCAGTGACGCGATTGCCATGCGTGATCGTGAATTTTTGTGTGCCGCCCTTGGTGCGTTGGCGCGCACATCTTCGGTGCATGTTGAAAAAATCATTGCTATGAAAGCCCCCAAACCGCTGATTGCTTTATGTTGGCGTGCGGGTTTAAGCATGCGCACAGCCCTTTTGTTGCAACGGGATGTGGCGGGGGTTGTGCCGGCTGAGCTTATTTATCCGCGCGGCGGCACGGATTATCCGCTCACGCCGGAAGACATCGCGTGGCAGCTTGATTTTCTCGGCCTTAAAAAATAAAGTAAACAAAGTTTTCAACGCCTAACAGACGGAGAGTCACAATGGCACGCGCAAAAATCGGATTAGTGGGAGCAGGACAAATCGGCGGAACGCTCGCCTTGCTTGCGGGGATGAAAGAATTGGGTGATGTCGCCATTGTCGATATTGCCGAAGGTGTGCCACAAGGAAAGGCATTGGATATTTCTCAAGCCGCCCCGGTGGAAGGGTTTGATTCCCACATGGTGGGCAGCAATGGTTATGACGTGATCCAAGGATCGGATGTGGTGATTGTTACCGCCGGCGTGCCGCGCAAGCCGGGAATGAGCCGTGATGATCTGATCGGAATCAATAAAGGGATTATTGAGGATGTCGCGAAGAATATCAAAACACATGCACCCAACGCCTTTGTGATCGTGATCACCAACCCGCTGGATGTGATGGTGGAAGTCATGCAACGCGGCACGGGTTTTCCTGCAAACCGTGTTGTGGGAATGGCGGGCGTGCTTGACTCCGCGCGTTTTCGTCATTTCTTAGCGGATGAATTTAAAGTTTCGGTCGAAGATGTGTCGGCATTTGTGTTGGGTGGTCATGGCGATACGATGGTGCCGCTTGTCCGTTATTCAACCATCGCCGGAATTCCTCTTCCCGATTGTGTAAAAATGGGTTGGACAACCCAAGAAAAAATTGATGCAATTGTGGACCGCACTCGCAATGGTGGGGCCGAGATTGTGAATTTGCTCAAAACTGGGTCGGCCTTTTATGCGCCCGCGTCAAGTGCGATTGCAATGGCGGAAAGTTTCCTGCGCGATAAAAAACGTGTTCTTCCCTGTGCCGCAAAACTCAATGGCGAATATGGGGTGAAGGGCCTTTATATTGGCGTGCCGGTTGTCATCGGTAAAAACGGTGTCGAGAAAATCATCGAGATTGAGTTGAACGCGGAAGAGCAAAAAATGTTTGATCATTCCGTTGGTGCGGTTCAAAGCTTGATGGACGTCATTGATAAAAAAGCCGCTTAAAGATCTTTTGAAACAATCTTTGCGAAGACCCTGCCGCTATGGCAGGGTTTTTTTTTCGTGAAATTAACTATTTTTTACGTGCAAACGCGCAGCACTTCGTTTTAGAATTTTAAAAAATATAAAAATAAACAGGGACAGAATATGTATAGTGAAACCGAAGCTCCTCACGTGCCCCTCACGCGTTACCCGCGCACCTTCCACGCTTACTTCGCTTTGCGACAAGAAGAAGACCGCGTCCAAGAAGACAGTGAGTATTTTGACCTCGTCGAAGATAACAAAATTTTTATCCCACAATATTTCACAAATGATGTTTTATATCTTGCGCATGACCGAATCATCGACGGCGAACATCCTTACAGCGCGTGGTTGGATACGTTGAATATTGATTTTGAGAATGAGCGTTTTATCCGCTCGCTCACGGGTATGACGCTCACGCAATGTGAGTCATTGCTGGGAAGTTTGCGCGATGATGCAATGAATGTCATGCCAGAACCGCGCTTGATTCATCTTTTTTGTAACAAGCTTGGTATTCACCCCGCACATCTTGAACCGGGATTAAAAGATCCCGATTTTGGATATGATCCAAATGTATTCACCGCCATTATTGATATCTATCTGGACCCACACACGCTTGAGGCGGATCGCGCCTTGTCTTATCGCGCGATTCAAGCGGAGATTGAGCGCGGTAAAACCGCCTTTTTAAATGCGAAGAGCCAGAAAGAGCCTTTTTTAGTGTGGCTCGAAGAAGCCAATACCGTGCTGAGTTCTTTACGGCGCACCAAAGATGACTTTGTCGTGTCGTCCGAGACGGGTTTGACTGAGAAATTCTCAGCATCAAGTTTTCATGATGTTGTTGACGGTGCAACGCGTCTCGATTGTTTGGCGACTTATTTCTCAAATCTTTCTTCCGGTTATGATTCGCGATTAAAATCATCTCAAGATCGCCGCCATCATGCCTATCGCCAGCTTTTGGAGATGGCGAGCTTGTTTTACGGCGAAGAGAATGAAGAGCTCGCGTTGCAAAAAATCTTTCATGCGGTTGAGATCAACAGAAGACTTCCAAACGGAACATACTTGTACATGGACAAAAGTTTTTGGGACAATGTCGAGGAAGATATTTTTGAAGATATTCTCTATGACATCACGGGAGAGATGCGCGATGTGCTCAACGGGGCACGGTATGAGATTCCGCATTTCCATCCGAATTGCATTCATTTGATTGCGGCGGCGAATAAATCACCCGCGGATTTAAAAGATGAATTTATGTATCAGCTTCGGGCTTATTTTGCTTTTGAGGAGCAGATTAAAAATTGGCAATGGGCGGCCCAGAATGAAACGCGCAAATTGGAGCGGTTTGAGGAATGGCGGTCACGTGATGCCGTGGCACAGCGTGTGATTTTGCCCTTGTTTGATAATATGTGTCAGCTTCAAGACCGCGTGCCGCAGATTTTCAACACTATCCACGGATTGCTTAGCTCGCAACCGCGCCCAAGTGTTGTTTAATCAACTTATGATCAGCTAAAGGGATTGAGATCCGGAAGACTGTTCCACAGCCGTTTTCCGGTACTCATGGCTGTTTGGATGAACCCTGGCTCTTCTCTTATTGGCTGCGGTCCACGTGCAACTTGGTGCGCGGGAGCGTCATCATCGCGTTGTGCGACACGTGTTGGGCCGGCGCGTCCAGAACTTCCGTTTCCGAAAATATTTTCAAAATCATCTTCGCGCGCCATCACATATTGTTGGTAACGCCCCAAAGCTTCACCCGCGGTTGCGCCGCCTTTATAGAACATCGGATTATTGGATGCGAGTTTTCCAAGACGTGATGAGGCTGCGATATCGGGATTTTCTTCGGCCAAGCGCAACAATCGGCGCACGCCACCTGGGCCAATGTTATAAGCCGCATATAACAAGCCCGCGTTACGCTCATCCATCGGGTCAACGCCCAAGCCGTCTGCAAGCTCACGAATATAACGTGCCGCCATGTGTGTTGACACGCGCGGATCCATGCGCCAATCACGCCCTTGAGCACCTTCAACTTCGTGACCATATTTACGGGTCATGTAATTGCCGGTACCGGATAAAAATTGCCAATCGCCACGCGCCGAACTTAAAGAGCCCGCAGACAAAGCTTTACCAAAGCGGGATTCAACACCCCACATACCTTGAAGAATATTGATATTAACACCGGCCTGCGCGGCGGCTTCGGGCAAAGTGGCCACGACAATGCGTTGACGCTCACCAATCTCGGCGGCTGACATTTTCACCGAACCCGGGTCAAAGCGCCCACCGCTGGAGCGACCCCCTGATTCAATGCCAGAGCGGCGATCAAGATAATTAAAATAGCTCGCGGGATCACTTTCCGTGATGCCGTCGCGTGCTAAATCCGCGGCGTCATTCGCGCTGTCTGTGTTTGTATAGGAAGAAAATTGTCCCTCAAAACGCGCAAGTGATTGTTGCAATGTTTTCGGGGTGGTTGTTGCGTTTTGCGTGCCGGGGTTATTAAAATCAGGGTTTAAAATATTTTTAACCCATTCCCAATAAAGAAGTTGGCCCCACGTACTGCGTGTTTTTGCATCCAGCTTGTCTTCTTCTTGTGCGGCTTTGCGCTGTTCGGGAGTGGCATCGGCATCCGGCTTGATCGGATTTGCGAGAAGATCATCTTCTTTAGGTCTTTTTAAAACATCAGCCATGCGCACACCTTTTTCTATTAAATTTTTTTTATTTCAATTTTTATTTATAATTATGTTCACATTACCAGAAAAAAGGGCAAAAAGCAAATTTTGCAAGCAAGGATTATCCCAGACCCTGTGGGCTGAGTGGCTCATGTTTTACCACATGTGAAACTTGCGCAGTTTTTGCGGTATCAAGCGGGATTGAGGTCTCAAGTGCCTTTTTAAAGTGATCGCCTATTTCAAGCCCCCCAGCCTTAAAAATCGTTTTGAAAAGGCTTCCAAAATCAAACTGATGGCTGTCTGGCAAAAAGCCAGACATTTTTGCGAGTCCTAAAGCTCGGAGCAGATCGGCGAGGGGTTTGCCGTTTTCGTAATCAAGGGTGTTACCAATAAGCTTTTCTCTTGGGTCGGCTTGTTCCGCAAACAAGGTTTTCAAGGGTGTATGATAGGTGATTGTCATGGCTTTAATATTTACAGAAAAACATTAAAGCCATCTTAACTTTTTTAGCATTAAACCATAGACAAAAGCGGCCTCAGGCTTTTCATCTGTGGTCACGAATGTTAGTTTGCCACATTAAAGAATCACTTATTGACCCCTGACGCGGAGCTCCTCATGAATATCCACGAATACCAAGCTAAAGAATTGCTGAAAAAATACGGCGTTGCCGTACTTGATGGTTACCCTGCGCAAACAGTGGACGAAGCGGTTGCGGGTGCGCAGAAATTGGGCGGGCCGGTATGGGTTGTGAAATCACAAATCCATGCGGGTGGTCGCGGCAAAGGCGGCGGTGTCAAGGTTGTGAAATCCATCGACGATGTGAAATCTGAAGCTACGCGCATGTTAGGCATGCAACTTGTCACGCACCAAACGGGCCCTGAGGGGCAAAAAGTGCGCCGCCTTTATATTGAACAAGGATGTGACATTGCACGCGAACTTTATTTATCCGTGTTGCTTGATCGTGCAACATCACGTGTGACCTTTATCGCATCGACCGAAGGCGGAATGGATATCGAAGAGGTGGCTGAAAGTCATCCTGAAAAGATTGTCAAAGTTTCCGTTGATCCGGCCTGTGGGTTCCAAGCATTTCATGCGCGTAATTTATGCTTTGCACTGGGGCTTGAGGGTGAGGCGATGAAAGCCGCACAAAAATTTATGGCCGCGATGTACAAAGCCTTCGTTGATTTAGATTGCGCGATTGTGGAGATCAACCCGCTGGTGGTTTCAAAGCAAGGTCAGGTGATCGCACTTGATGCAAAAATCACGTTCGATGATAACGCGCTTTATCGTCATGCTGATATCGTTGGCCTTCGTGACGAAGATGAAGAAGACCCGCAAGAGCGTGTGGCGAGAGATGCCGATCTGTCTTATGTGCGCTTGGACGGAAATATCGGATGCATGGTGAATGGGGCGGGGTTGGCGATGGCAACCATGGACATCATCAAACTTTATGGCGGCTTGCCCGCGAACTTCCTCGATGTTGGCGGTGGTGCGAACAAAGAAAAAGTGACAACCGCGTTTAAAATCATTTTGGCCGACCCGAATGTCAAAGGCATTTTGGTGAATATTTTTGGTGGCATCATGCGCTGTGACATCATTGCCGAAGGTATTATCGCTGCGGCGAAAGAGGTGTCCTTATCCGTGCCGTTGGTGGTGCGTTTAGAGGGCACGAATGTGGAGCTGGGTAAACAGATTTTAGCGACAAGCGGTTTGGCGATTATTCCGGCCGATAATTTGGCGGACGCTGCACAAAAAATTGTCGACGCCACACAAAAATCAACCAAAGCCGCATAATCTTTTTTAAGGAGAATTCTCATGTCCGTTCTTGTGAACAAAAATACAAAAGTGATCTGCCAAGGTTTTACCGGTGCGCAAGGCACGTTCCATTCGGAACAGGCGATTGCGTATGGCACCCAGATGGTCGGCGGTGTGACGCCCGGTAAAGGTGGCACGCAACATCTTAACCTGCCTGTGTTCAACACGGTGCATGAGGCGAAAGCGAAAACTGGATGTAACGCCTCCGCGATTTATGTGCCGCCGCCCTTTGCCGCTGATGCGATTTTAGAGGCGATTGACGCAGAAATTGAATTGGTCGTGTGCATCACCGAAGGCATTCCCGTGTTGGATATGGTGAAGGTGAAACGTGCGCTTTCGGGTACAAAAACACGTCTTATTGGCCCGAACTGCCCGGGTGTGATTACACCGGGTGAATGCAAAATCGGCATCATGCCGGGTCACATTCACAAACGCGGTAAGATCGGCATCGTGTCGCGCTCTGGCACCTTGACTTATGAAGCCGTGCATCAAACAACGACCGCAGGATTGGGTCAATCGACCTGTATCGGTATTGGCGGTGATCCTGTGAACGGTACCAACTTTATCGACGCGCTTGAGTTGTTCTTAGGTGATGATGAAACACAAGCCATTATCATGATTGGTGAAATTGGCGGCTCAGCCGAAGTTGAGGCGACCGAGTTTTGGAAGCAACAGAAAAAGAAAAAACCAATCGCCGGATTTATCGCGGGTGCCACGGCCCCGAAAGGCAAACGCATGGGTCATGCGGGGGCGATTATTTCGGGTGGTCAAGACACAGCCGAAGTGAAAATTGCGGCGATGAAAGAAGCCGGATTCGTGATTGCGGATTCGCCCGCATCATTGGGTCAAGCCATTCAAAAAGCGATGGCCGCGTAACATATGAGCCTTGAAAACTTAAGCGATGAGTTGCGTGAGGCGGTGATTAAACTGCCTTATCGTGTTGGCTATTTTATTTCCGCAGCCGACCGCACGGGGGGTGCTCAGGCTGACCAGACGGAACTTGAATCCTTGGAACATCTTTTGACATTTTATGCCGAAGATGCGGTTAAGGGGGAGTTTTCACAAAGTGTGATGGCGGAAACTGTGCGGCGGAAAGTTTTTTGGCCGTCTTGGCGCACGGATATCGCCAAAACGCCGCGCGATGTGCGCGATGTGTTGACCGATCTTGAAATTCGTGTTGATGAGAAAAACTTGCGCGCATTTAAATACAATCTTTATGAGCTTGCGCAAACCGTTGCGGAATCTTTCAGTGAGACACAACATCAAAAAACGCAATCTATTTTAATGAGCTGGCTTCATCGCGCGTTGGGAGTGCGCCCGGCAACTCAACAGAATATTAGTGATATTGAACAACGTGCCTTGAAAGACATTGAGGATGCGCTGTCTATCAGTCTGGATGTATCGCACAAAAGAGGAAAAAAATGAGCGAAATGCGTATTGAGAAAGAACACGTCCCTCTTGCGCGCATGCTTTATCGTGCGGGTCTTTGGATGTCGTGCATGGATCCTGACGGTGGTGAAACTGCGCGCGTGCGTGAACATGGTGTGATCGTTGCAACATTGGAGCGCATGAAAAATGACCCTGGTGCGAAGACATTCAAACCTTGTTTGCATGTTGCCACAAAGGCGCGCCATTTATGGAGCGATTGGGAAATTGATTTATATTCCTTTCTTCAAGAGTCCAAAACTTATGCGAAGGATGATTTGGCCATTCGTCGCGGCATCTATATGATGGCGTATAAAGTCGCCATCGCGTACCGCGAGCGTGGATTTATCAAAAGCATGATGGCTTTTCTTCTCAGTTTAATAAACCGCGCGGAAACGTCTGGCCCTGTTTTTTCCAAGGAAGATTATGTGGCGATTAGTGTGTCGGAAAAGGTGGCTTTAAATGAATTGGCCGTTGCCCTTGATCTTCCAGATTATAAAATCCCATAAGCATTATTTAATAACCACGAGGACGATATGAGCACAGCATTAGCCACAATTTTATCCGCCAATAACGGGGAATATATCACCAATTTATACCGTGAGTTTCTTGCAAATCCCGCGAGTGTGGATCAAAGCTGGCAAATATTTTTCACGGAATTGAAAGATGACGAAGCCGCATTGTTAAAAGATCTTGCGGGTGCAAGTTGGACATCGTCTTATTTGCGTCCAAAGCCTGCGCCGTTTGGTTTTATTCCACCTGAAGACATGCCAAAAACAACAAAACCGGCGGCCAACCAATCACAAAAGCCAAGCGATAAACAAGCGGCGGATGTGAAGAATGTGGATCCGCAACTTCTGACCGACTCGCTTCAGGCCTTGTTGATGATCAAGGCGTATCGCGCCATGGGACATTTGGAAGCAACGCTTGATCCTCTCGGATTAAAACCCATTCCGAAACGCGCGGAGCTTGATCCGGCCACTTACGGTTTTACGGGTGATGGATTAAATCGCACGGTTTATCTGAACGGTATCTTGGGCTTCCAACAGGCCAAGGTGGCGGATGTGGTCGCCCGTTTACGCCATATTTATTGCGGCACAATTGGCGTTGAGGTGGAACAAATTCAAAACACGGTCGAGCGCGAATGGGTGTTGAGCAAAATTGAATCGGGTGATAACCGCCCCTCACTTTCGAATGAAGATAAGCAACGTATTTATGCGCAACTTGTTGCCGCACAAGGTTTGGAAGATTTTCTTCACACCAAATATGTGGGTGCAAAACGCTTTGGCCTCGATGGGGGTGAGGCTTATGTTCCCGCGGTTGAAGAAATTATTCGCACCGGCGCACAATTGGGTGTGCGCGAAGTGTGTATCGGTATGGCACACCGCGGACGGCTTAACACCTTGACCAACATCATTGGCAAACCTTACACAAAATTATTTGCGGAATTTAACGGTGAGCCGTCAACGCCGGATGACACGCCTGGGTCGGGTGATGTGAAATATCATATGGGATATTCCAATGACCGCAATGTTGATGGGCATAATGTTCATGTCACTCTCACGCCCAATCCATCGCATTTAGAGGTGGTCAACCCGGTTGCAACGGGGAAAGTGCGCGGCAAACAAGATCGCCAGAAAGAGCTTGAGCGCGGATCCATTTTAACTTTGCTCGTACATGGGGATTCGGCTTTCGCGGGGCAAGGTTTGGTTGCGGAAACGCTGATGATGTCGGGCTTAACCGGTTATACGGTCGGCGGCACATTGCACGTCATCATCAATAACCAAGTTGGCTTTACAACCTTGCCGGAATATACGCGCTCGGGGCCTTATTCATCCGACATTACCAAAATGATTGGTGTGCCGGTCTTTCACGTGAATGGTGATGATGTCGAAGCAGTCGTACATGTTGCGCGTTTATGTGTGGAATATCGTCAAAAATTTGGCCGTGATGCCGTGATTGATTTGATGTGTTATCGCCGCAACGGGCATAACGAAGGCGATGAACCCATGTTCACGCAACCGGTCATGTATAAGAAAATCAAAGATCAAAAATCGGTGCGCACGCAATATGCGGAAAATTTAATTGCGGCTGGTATTTTAAATGCGGACTCTGCGAAGGCGGCCGTTGATGCGTTTCAACAAAAAATGCACGATGCCTTTGACGCGACCAAAGGTTACAAGGTGAATAAAGCCGATTGGCTCGAGGGCGATTGGTCAGGCTTTACCACCGCGATGAAATCGAAATTCGGGGAATTGCGTAAGGGTGAAACATCCATCTCCGACATGACAATGAAATTATTGTCTGAAAAACTCACATCTGTTCCCGATGGGTTTAATCTGAATTCCAAGATCGCGCGTCAGTTCGAACAGAAAAAAGAAATGTTTCGCAAGGGTGAGGGGTTTGATTGGGGAACGGCCGAGGCGATTGCGTTTGGGTCATTGGTTCACCAAGGGTATAGTGTAAGATTGTCGGGTCAAGATTGTGGGCGTGGAACTTTCTCACATCGTCATGCCACACTTCATGATCAAAACAACATGGCGCGTTACACGCCGCTTGCCAATATTTCACCCGACCAAGCGCGTTTCGAAGTGCATGACAGTCCCCTTTCCGAGGCGGCTGTGATGGGATTTGAATTTGGATATTCCTGGGCGCGGCCCAACGCGCTTGTCTTGTGGGAAGGCCAGTTTGGTGACTTCGTCAACGGCGCACAGGTGATTATTGATCAATATATCGCTTCGGCCGAAACCAAATGGTTGCGCATGTCGGGGCTTGTTTTGCTTTTACCACACGGGATGGAAGGCCAAGGGCCGGAACATTCTTCCGCGCGGCTTGAGCGGTTTTTGCAACTTTGCGCAGAAGATAATTGGCAAGTATGCAACATCACAACACCCGCAAACTATTTCCACGCATTGCGTCGTCAGATGTTGCGCGATTTCCGCAAACCCTTGGTGGTCATGACTCCGAAATCACTCTTGCGTCATAAATTGGCGGTGTCAAAAGCCTCGGAATTTACCGGAAATTCCACCTTCCACCGTTATCTGTGGGATGATGCGTGGGAGCGTTTGGATGCGCCAAAGAAAACAAAACGTGTGATTTTATGTTCGGGTAAAGTTTATTATGATCTTTATGAAGAGCGTGAAAAACGCGGCCTTAAAAATATTCACATTTTACGCTTGGAGCAATTTTACCCCTTCCCGCAAAAAGAATTAGCGGCTGAGTTGGCGAATTATGCCGATGCTGAAATGATTTGGGTTCAGGAAGAACCGAAAAACCAAGGTGGGTGGTCGTTTGTTGAACCGCTTCTTGAAGAATGTTTGGCATTGGCGCGGACAAAGGCAAAACGCTTTTCGTATGTTGGGCGTGCGGCGGCGGCAGCACCGGCAACAGGCTATTTGAAACGCCATGTTGAAGAGCAAGAGCAATTGGTCAACACCGCGTTGAAACTTTAAAAGACTCTTAAAAATTATGCGTGAAACAGCAAAATATTTCGCTGTTTCATGCTTGTTTGTGATCCGCATTTTGATGAAGTTTATGGGTGCGCATGGTATACTCAACGCAAAGGAGTAAACACATGTCAAAACAAACTTTGAAACAAGCTGTCGGCCGCGATCCCGTATTGCGTGATATTGCGGATGATTTCAATGTTGGTTTCAGCCGCTATAATTTACAACGCGTATTTGCGGCGGTGAATAGCTGGCGCAGCGGTTACGCCGATGTGCTGCGTGGGGCGGGGCGTTTCTTCCGCTTTCACCACATTAAACTCAGCCGTAAAGCAGCCCAGGTTTTTCCACCCTTGCGCCCAACGCGCAATCCAAACACACACGGCTTTCGCCATGATGATGTATGAAAAGCATCCGCACTTAAAACGCGATCTGAAATATCTACTGACACATGATCGCGTGTTTGCAGCGATGGATTTTGATTTAAAATCTTATAACCGCAAGGTATCGCCATTAAGTTTTGCATCTCTTATCAGAACGATCGCGGGACAGCAAATAAGCACAAAGGCGGCC
>JAIXWE010000071.1 GCA_027482195.1 Alphaproteobacteria bacterium
AATCTGAACCAGTTCCGAACGGGTCATGCGTCCCCCCTTGTTTTTGGATCTTTTAACCTTGCGAAAAGATCCCCTTATTGTCAAGGAAAGACTTGCAATATCAGTATTTTACGCCAAAGACTGTTTTATTTTGCGTCAAACGCAGGCGCGCTCACGTTGGTTCCGATCAAGGTTCTGTTGACAGCACCTTGAATATCCCCATCAGTTGCAATATGTGCCGTACTAAAGGCAAGGGCAAAAGGTGCCGCAATCCCCAAAGCGCCGCCCGCATAACCAACACGCCGCAATAATTTTTTGGCCGCACTCTCTGGCTCGGTCAATTTCCACGCCCGGCGCATCATGGGTGAAAAACCCGAATTTTCCGACTCGTCTTTATCTAAATAGATTGCAGCATAAGCGGAAGCCGCGCACAAAGTGGCACTTGCCGCGCCCACCGCGGCCATTACAAGAGCGTCAGATCCACCGCCGCTTGAAGAAACAATTGCACCGAGAGGCAAGCTCATAACGGTCACCGCTCCGGTTGCCCCGGCGACACCTGAAAACGCCCCAACGCTGGCTTCTTTACCAAATTTTTTGCCGATTGCTCCGATTGTGATGTTTGCTTTGCTCATGTCACCGCTCCTTTTTAAAATTCTGATGCTCTAAAATTACATATTTCTATTCTTATGTCAATAAAATTATTGACCTAAAACATCATCAAGAACGGGCAAATCTTCCAATAAAACCTCACCAAGAGTCAAATGAACCGTACCTTGTGGGGTTATCGCGGCATGAAGCTTATAGAGGGTGGTTTTATAAAGGGCGACACACTCACCGCTAAAGACCCCTTTTGCAATATCGGACACAAGATGAAGTGGGGTTAGAATTTTACCAACGGCTTTGCGCGCTTGAGGCGGTGGGTCGTCTTTCCACGGAATATCATCAACCGATTCAACCAATAAAAACCGGCCCCCTGGTGCGCGGGTGAAGCCAAGATAAAAACGCAGATAGTCGGGAGCAAAATCCAGCGTCAGGTTTAAACCAAAATTTTCATTCAACTGTGTGATTTGCTGCGGGGTGAAATCAAGAACCACCACTGCGTTTTCTTTTTCAACTACAAAACGCCGGGCGGAGGGAAGGGTGCGGTGATCCGCCATATCATATAATTTTGCACTTCCCCAAAAGCCTAAGGGGCGCGTGAGAATGACGGTGCTTTGGGGGGCAAAGGCTTCGCCGATCAGTTGCGAAGCGGTGCGCGCCAAAAATTTTTCCACCTGATCGGTTTTAAGTTTTGTGTAGGAATCTTGAAACATGCCTCACTCTATCAAGCTTTGTTTATTTCGCAACAGGTCGTGCGGGATAAAAATAAGGATAAGCTTTGTAACATTGCTTGGGCAAAACGTTGGATTGTTTTTACCCACCATAAGATGACGGGGCTGAAACGGGTTTTCAGCCTGTGTGGAAAAAAATTCTTAAACTTTGTGGAGGGGTGATAAATCAAAAAACACTTTTGTTTTTTCGTTTTTTGGATGGTGCGTGCGTGGGATAAATATGGGGATTTAATTTTACCCCCGTTATTCCACCCCCCTACTATCTCTTACTACCTCTTTAATAAATATATATTTATTTTAAGGATCTTTAATTTGCCAAGAAATAACGCGGATCGATTTTAGGATTTAATGCAGAAGATGACATCTGCGGGTATCCCATTTCCTCACGAATAACGCCTTCAAAATTAGCAAGGCTGAAATGAAGATGGGCGATCTCGCTCACCATAAAAGCTGAATTATAAGCACTTCTAAAGTTGGAGTAAGACCGTGCTGGCATTAAACCTAAAAGCCTGTCTGACATTTCGGGTTCATCAAGTGCATCACTGACAAATTTTTCAAAAAACGCGGTTTGACCCTCATTTGTTACATCGGTAAATCCGTGATCAAAACCGGCATCAATTGTGTAAACATTGTGTTCTTTTAAAATTCCGGCAATTGCGGTCAATAAATGCAAAGGTTTTGATGTGGTGATCATCAAGGTTTCATCATCATCGAAATAATAATCAATATCGAGATTGCTTTGTTGATCAAAAAGACCATAGACATGGTTTAAGGCACGTTTGACATCGCTGTGGATCAACACTTCATCTTCTTGTAAATCTTTG
Source organism: Alphaproteobacteria bacterium (assembly GCA_027482195.1). GTDB lineage: Bacteria > Pseudomonadota > Alphaproteobacteria > Micavibrionales > Micavibrionaceae > Micavibrio_B. The sequence goes on from JAIXWE010000071.1 coordinate 2,135, forward strand.
CACAAAGTTTCCATCTCCTGATCGGGGCAGGCAGGAATTCCGAAGGTAAAACAGCGCGGCTTGTCATCATCTGGGTAACTCAGCACGCAAAAACGATCATTATTTTTTTTAAGGCTGTAAGGTGTGAAGATATCAAGCATGGATTCAAGGGATTCCAACAGAATATTCCATGTTTGCGGAAATTCTGTTTCGAATGCGCTCTCATCTTCTTGAATATCTTGCTCGGGCGGCAAGGTCGCATCACTGGCCTTTTCCCTCTCAAGGTCTTTGAGTTGTAAAATGGTTGGCGACGCGCTGGTGAGAAAATCACTTTTTGCCATAATAAATCCCTGTATTTTGTTTTTATTGTTTTAATATCGGAATGATATTGACAAATATTTTCCAATCTGGCAAAAACAAAATGTCTTTTATCGGCATCCTGTCCCCCGCATTGTTTTCGTTGATGACAGGTTCTCCTTTGAAATTGTGAAATCCTCAAAGGGCTGACTTTCCACATTTTGCAAAGAACATTTTCTTTTCGACCTTAAAACCCAACCTATTTCTCAACCTTTTGCGATGACACCCCCATGAATTTACAGGATTTAAAAACCCGCTCACCGGCCGAGCTGTTGGCCTTTGCGGAGGAGCTTGAAATCGACGGCTCGAACACGATGCGCAAGCAAGACATGATGTTCGCCATTTTAAAACGCTTGGCCGAACAACACGTGCCGATCGCCGGATCGGGTGTATTGGAAGTTTTGCAAGACGGGTTTGGTTTTTTAAGATCGCCTGAGGAAAATTATCTTCCCGGCCCCGATGATATCTATGTCTCTCCTTCTCAAGTGCGGCGTTTTGGTTTGCGCACCGGTGATATTTTAGAGGGAGAGATTAGAGCACCCAAAGATTCCGAGCGTTATTTCGCGCTTTTAAAAGTTGACAGCATTAACGGTGAGCCGCCGGAGAAAATCCGCCATCGGATTAATTTTGACAATCTAACCCCGCTTTATCCGGAGCGTAAAATTAATCTTGAGCTTCAAGACCCAACCAAGAAAAACATGACGCAGCGCGTGATCGAACTCACCTCGCCGATTGGTTTCGGTCAACGGGCGTTGATTGTGGCACCTCCGCGCGTTGGAAAAACCGTGATGTTGCAAGATATTGCGCATTCTATCGCAATCAATCACCCGGATGCGTATTTGATTGTTCTTCTGATTGATGAACGCCCCGAAGAGGTGACCGACATGGCGCGTTCTGTGCGCGGTGAGGTTATCTCATCCACCTTTGATGAACCGGCCGCGCGACATGTGCAAGTGGCGGAAATGGTCATGGAAAAAGCCAAGCGTTTGGTCGAGCATAAACGCGATGTGGTGATCTTGCTTGACTCCATCACACGTCTTGCGCGGGCTTATAATACTGTTGTCCCATCCTCGGGGAAAGTCTTAACCGGGGGTGTCGATGCCAATGCGTTGCAGCGCCCCAAACGTTTCTTTGGTGCGGCCCGTAATATTGAACAAGGGGGATCCTTGACCATTATCGCGACCGCCTTGATTGATACGGGATCAAGAATGGATGAAGTGATCTTCGAAGAATTTAAGGGCACAGGAAACTCCGAAATTGTTCTTGATCGTAAAATTGCCGATAAGCGCGTCTTCCCGGCCATCGACATTCAAAAGTCGGGCACACGGAAAGAAGAATTATTGGTCAACAAAGAAACCCTTCAGAAAATGTGGTTGTTGCGCCGTATTCTCAATCCGATGGGCACCGTCGATGCGGTTGAGTTTTTGATCGACAAGCTCAAAGACACCAAATCAAACGACGATTTCTTCCAAGC
>JAIXWE010000105.1 GCA_027482195.1 Alphaproteobacteria bacterium
AAATTGGCTCAGGTCATTGACGCGGCGCGCACTTCACAACAATTTTTGAAATCCATGTTTCCAAATGTGACGGATGCATTTTGGGAGGAGCTGAGAAAAGCCACCGCGGACGATCTTGGCGGAAAAACGCCCCTTTTGTCGGACATGATGGCAAAAAGCCAACCTCCCGGGCCCTGAAATTTGTTGACATAATGCAAAAGTTTGGATAGGTTCTTGAGGCAAAATAGAGGAAAAAGTGTCATGGAAGACAAAGCATTTGATGATTATTACCGCCCTGAGCCTGAAGATGACTCTTCAGGTAATGATAATGAAAATGTGAAAAATCTTGCCGCGCAAATTTTTGAAGAAACGGTGTTTAAAGAATTTAAAAACCTGATTAGTAATCTTAACGGCCGATACTACACGTCTTCACACGTCGATTTTCGCGATGCCTATAAAAATAACCGTTCTCAATTTTTGGCACTGGCAAAAGATTTGCCGGCCGATAAAATTTTTAGTGTAACGGATGCAAATAGCTGGACATATTTTCATGCTGCGTGCCGTTACTTTCCTGAAGACGCGTTACAGATTTTGCACAAGTTTTCTGAAACGCAGTTACACAGCCGCCTTAAAAAAGACGAAGAAAAAAGATCACCCCTTCGTTTGGCATTGTTAGCAATTGACCCTTCCGCAAGCACAAGCCGCGCATTTGAATTGGCCAAACAAATTATTCAACATGTACGCCCACAGGATTTGACCACCAAAGATGGTGAGGGCAAAACCGATCTTGAGCATATTCGCGCCGCAAAAATACCCGATCACCAAAAAGAGATTTTGCAAAAACTTTATTTGCAACAATTAGAACTGGCGAATGTTGATCGTGACGCCGCATTTAAAGAATTTGAAAAATCAATGAGGGCTGTGGGGGCGAATTTCAAAAAATTTATACATCATGAACTTACACTTTTTGAACTGGCAAAAAAACTCCCGAGCAGCAAAATTTTAAGCGTCACGAACAAAAGTGACTGGAATTATTTTCACTATATTTGCCGTTACAGTCCCGAGCGCGCGTTGGAGCTTTTGGATAAATTTTCATCCATCCAAATTGCGAAACCAACGGAACAGGTTTCCGCGCTTGGCCTGACTTTAAACGGAATGACCGTTGATGCAGAACGACGTGCGGATTTTATTACCCTGGCGAAAGAACTTCTTGAGCGTACATCGCCCAAAGATTTAATGACCGCCAAAGGCAATGGCGAAACAGATTTTGAACGTCTTCTCTCATCCAATATTCCTGATAATATTAAATTTGAATTGTTAGAGATTTTTGCGAAAAAATTTGAATCGGTCGAGGCTGAGTTGAGACAAACTTATCTTGATCAGGTTTTTAAACAATATTCAGAAATGTTTCATAAAAATTTTTGTTGGGATATAAAGGTCGCGCTCGCGTACCAACTCCCCGCTGAGAAAATTCTGGAACCCAAATCTTCTGACGGAAATAACGTCTTTCACCAAACGTGTTGTTACTTCCCATCACAAGCATTAGAATTTCTGGATAAACTCTCTCCCAGCCAGCTTTATGAACGGACACTCAAAGGTAACTCGCCTCTTTATCTAGTTTTAGAGGAGCTCGAGCAAATAAAAGACCTTGGATATTTCGAACTGGCAAAAGAAATTATTCAACGCGCTGACCCTAAGGATTTAAGAGGGGATGGCACGAGCAGAATAAATGATCTTTATATGATGATGGGGCGCAATATCCCGCAGGATTTGATAGATGAATTGTCGAGCCTTTATAAGGAGCGCATCAAGTCACAAGAACTTGCGCCGGTTCATCAGGCGCCGCAATCTGTAAAAATTAATCCGCAGGAATCGATTCAAGGATTAATCGCGCGACCCGATGCGAATGAGTTGGATGCGCTTGAGACAATTCGAACCTTGCAAGATAGTTTCCGGGCAACGGTTGACGAAGTGGCGCGCATTTCTGTTTCAAGTTCGGAAAAGGTCAAAGGCGCAACCGGGTCGATGGGTGCATTGATCGTGAGCATCAACATGGTTGAAAAATCATTGCAGGAGCTGGCGGACAACCCCGAGCGCGTTGTCATCCGCCCGGGAATTGCGGGAATTCTTGATCGTACCATGCGCGCCTGTTTGCCGGGTGTTTATGATCCGTTGCGCCCCGCTTTGCAACATTTGCAAAATGCGCGGGTATTGGCGAGTGCGGCCGATCGTGAATCGCAAGAAATGTTGCGGGTTCAAATTACCCTTGCGGAAAATCACAACCGTTTCAAAGAACCTTATGCGGTGACGTTAGAGTCGCTTGAGACAGCGGTTGCGCATTATCAAACACAAGATGATCCGCAATCACAACGCATGTTGCGTATTTTCGAAGGTGCAACACGCAGCATGAAAGAACAAATCTTTCAATTAGAGCGTCTTGCCAGCAACACTGATTCCGGGCGCGAATGTGCCATCACCACCATTCAATTCGCGCGTGATATGCATGATGTGTTGAATGCGTTGGCGATTGATATCGCGAATCTTGCGACGCAATCAACGGCGCAGGAATTAAGACGTGTCACCGTGCGCGGTGATGTGCGTGAAGGCGATGTTGGTTTGCGGGCCATCTTCAAGGTGCTGACCGATGATATAAAAGCCCGCCTTGAAAGACAGCGCGGCACAGCACAACCCTTGTTGGAATCCTTGCAATCTTTAAATGCGGTTGAGCTGATTGAATCTGACGTCAAAGTTTCGCCAGTTGAGCAGGGCGCTATTTTGCCAGCGGTTGAGGAGGAGTTGTTAGCGCCTGTTGCCGCATCTTCTGAGGCAACACCGCGCCCGATTTAAGATTTCTTTTTTAAAAAAAGATAAAGCGCGCCATCCCCGCCATGTTGGGGAAGGGCGTGTGCGGTTGCACGAATATGCGCCGCCAAAGGCGCGCTTTGCACCCATAACGGCACCTCGCGGCGCAACGCACCTTCCCCACCCTTTCCTTTGCCCGTGACCACAAGAACAATCCGGCATTGCGCCGCGCGCGCATTTTTCACAAAATTGATCAAGCTTTCATGCGCAGCCGTTAAGGTGAAGCCGTGCAAATCCAATTTGCGCTCAATTTTCATTTTGCCTTTGGAAATATCCTCCACCCAATTGGTGCTTTTCACCGCGGAAGGTTTGGCTTTGGGTGTTTTTAAGGATGGGGTCAGGGCTTTCAGCGCGTGAAGATCAATTTTCTCGGCCGTTTTCTCAGTTGTCTTCTCAACCGTAATTTTTTTCTTGATCGTCTCATCCTTTACGGGCGGCGCACTTGGCACATCATGACGCTTGTCACGCGCGATTTTGCGGACATCTTTGGTTACCTGTTGCCACAATACATCATCGTCGGGCGGCGGGGGCTTGCGGGTCATAAGGTCAATATAGGGTGTGCGCCGTGTTTATGCTATCATCATTCCATGTTTGGAAGTTTTGGAAGCTTGTTTCGGGTCTCATCATCAAACACGCGCATGGAGATCAAGCGCGATGAAAGCCAGAATTTGAAACGCAAAAACACCATTGCCGATGACGCCTTGCAAGACGGGATCGCATGGGAAGACACAATTGAGGTCACGGTGCTGGCCCTCAAGGCCTTTTTACAGACATTATTATATGGTGATGAAAAACCACGTGACCCCGCCCCGAAAAATTTACCGCCATCCCCTTCGGGTAAGGCGGCGCGCGCGGCCTCTCTCTATCAATCGACCGCCCGTGCGGTGCATGACCCGAATATTGAGATATCTCAGCCACCCTCGCCTGTGGATTTGGCGGAAGGGGATCGCCCCATATTGGATTCCAGTTTCGGCGAGGCAGAAAAAAAACAAATTCAAACGTATATTCAAGAGCTTAACAAGCTTTCAGGTTTGGGCGTTGATGTGTTGATCATTCAACGAAACTTGACCTTTCTTGAAGCAATTGGCGAAGCGATCGCACGACACCCCACAGATATTTGATCACCAATTTTTAACTCCTAACAATTTGTTTAGAATTTTATGCAATGATGAAATGTGGTCCTGCGTTTGCAGGTTCATTTTATTGGTTTTTTGATGTATACTGGAATCTGTGTAAGGGGCACAAATAGGTGGGTATGAGGGACTTCACCAATTTCAAGAAAGAAAAACGCCCGTCTTTGGCTCGCGGCCAAGGGGGTTTTACCCTTATTGAAATTGCGATCTCTCTGATGGTGGTTGGAATTTTGATGGGGGCGGGCATGATTGGCTGGGCCTCTTATATTCACAATTTCCGCGCCGAGCGCACCCAAGAGCGTATGGACCAGGTCATGAATTCCTTGTCCCGCTATGTGCAAAGCAATTATCGTTTGCCTTGTCCCGCAAACCCGGGGGTCACCACCGGATTAAATGCCGGTATTGAGGGCGGATCGAATGGCAATTGTTTAATTGCCGATACGGGTGCAAATGCTTCCGCCACTTATGCGAATATGCAAGGGATTGTGCCATGGCGCACCTTAGGGATCCCCGAAGAGATCACACGCGATGCGTGGGGGCGTCCTTTTACCTACCGCCCGGCACCAAACTTAACCGTCAATATGTTCGCCGAAGCCATGCGCGACACTGCGAATACGGGAGCCAGTTCCGTTCACCAAGCTTGTTTGAACGAAGTATGGTATGAAACAAAAGATGCAAGCGGCGTGCCCGCGCACGTTGATCGTGCGAAAGCGTTGTTTTGTTGTAATGCATCGCCGAATATAAATTACCTTGCTCAAACCAATACTGCTCTTCCCGCCAATTGGCGGGAAACGGCTGTTTTCGCTGCGGGTGCACTTACCACGGCCGGATCAAATTTGAACCAAAATACCTTGGCAAGTTCCATCACCGCTCCGGTTGTGATTTCCAACCGTTGGAGTGAAGACGCAAGCACGGCCCCAACCCGCATGGGGCGGTTTGATTATAACCCCTTAACCGATCCTTTAGAGCGTAAAACCACCCAAGGCCGCACCGCTGGTGTGGGTGTCACGCTCATCAGCCATGGCGGCGACGGATTCTTGGCATTTATTACTGGTAAATCAGCAAGAAACCGCAGCATGGCCGATTTGGTTGAAAGCGGAACCGCTAATTTGCGCGTTGCCAATATGGCGCAAGATGAATTGTTGAATGTGTGGCCGCCCCAACTTTCAAGTGGAACGGTGTTCAACCCGAAAGTGGGTGCGGGACGTTCTGATTTAACGGGTAAATTGGCGGGCGCGTCCGATGACATGGTCACCTATGCGCGTACCGATCAAATTTATGGTTTCTTGGGCGATGCGTCGTGTTCCCGCCCCAAAGTTTTGGCGGCTATTTCAAAATCACAAAGCAATCCGTGCGTGCCGCAATTTCAATGCGACGGATCGGGCAATTATATCCAACTTTCAAATCCATCTTGCGGCATTTTGGGCGGTGTGATTCAACCCGCCCCAACACCATTTTGTTCATCGGGCAGCACGCCACCGTGCGTTGAGACATCAAGTTGTTCACCTTCCGGCACAACTATTTTCAACACGGGCGGTGTGTGCGGTGTAACAACAACAAGCCCCGTACGTTGTTGTACACCTGATCCGGGAACATGCGTGGGCGGCAACCGGATAACGGTGGCCGCAAATTGCGCAGAAACATCCACGGCCGATCCATTATGTGCCGCCGCCTGTTCGGGCCAAGTATGTAGCGGTGGGCGTTTGATTGAAAGCTTCCTCGACAGCAATAACAGCTGTCAAACACGTGATTTGGGATGTTGCCTTTCGGGATCCAATTCTTATTGCCAAGGGTGTAACCGCGTTAATATCAAATCTGATTGTACTGAAAGCCAACCCTTCTTTGACCCCAGTTGTGACGCGTCGTGTGTATGCCCGACCGAATCCGATCGTTGCATTCCCGGAACACAAATTCGTGAAACCAAGGATATCACCACATGTGAATGGCGCGCCGTGGGTGTGGATGTCGGTTTTTGCCCCGCCTGCGCAGAAGGCCAACGTTGCGGCGGAACCAACAACCGTGACTTAATCACCACTGTGCGTGCGGGTGGGTCATGCTCCACCACCGCGCAATCCAATCATCCAAGTTGCGCACCTGGGCAAACATGTCGTTTGCGCCCCACACCGGCGGTGGAATTACTGTTTGCTGATACGGATGTGAACAAAGCGTATGATTATATTTACTTTGATCCCGCAACCCGTCTTTTGCGCGATGTGCCGGAATGTACGGGTGCGGCGGGAACGGATTCCGCCTTTGACGTTGTGACAAAAGCCTGTACGGATTCATCTGTTTACGGATTGGTGCGCGTGAATGGCGGGTCTTACGAAGTATGGGGCCGCAAATGCGAAGATTGCCCAACCGGACAATCCGCATGTATGAGTGCGGACATGACATGGACGGTTGCCGGCATGACATGTACCGCGCGCGTTGCCGCCGCAAATCATAATGCAAACCGCAATGTCACCGATTCGGAAACAACAATATCCCCCGGCACGGGTGCGGCTGGGTTCTTGTGTAACGACGGAAGTTTCACCGTTCAACCTGGTGCGACCTGTACGGGAAGTTGTACAGCCGAAACCGGACGCACATGGGGTACATCACCCCAATGTACGGGTGATTTGCCTGCGGGGAACGAAGGCGATTCAACAACCATTACCAACACCGTCTCTCCGCAAACGGGTTCTGCGACATTTGCGTGTTCCAACGGCACATGGACCGAAACATCCGGCACATGTAACCCGGCGGGCTGTACCTTAAACGGCACTTATCAATGGGGTCCCGGCAATGCATGCCAAGGGGATGGCACAGGAATCTTTATTGCTGATGGTGGCACGGGAAGTGTGATCAACACCACAACCGGTCGCGTTGGTTCGGCAACATTTACGTGTGCAAACGGCGTTGTCACGCCCGGCACATCCACGTGTAATTTACAACAATGTTCACCGCAAAACGTGGCCTTTGGATCGGGCTGTTCGGCGAATGTACCCGCGGGTGCGTTTGGTGACGTGGTCACACGCCCGAATACGGTTTCTGGTTTCACCGCAGGAAGTCAGGCTGACTTCACCTGTAACGCATCCGGCGGATGGGATGTGTCGAACGTGGTTTGTAGCCCGATCATCAACGGAAGCTGTAACAGCTTTGCCGCAAGCACAACACCGCCTGCTGCGGGAACATTGTGTGCGGCTGGTACTGAAACCGGTGTCACCACCAACGCGACCACCTTTACCTGGAATTGTAACAGCCCGAATGGCGGAACAAATGCAAATTGTTCCTCACCGCGCCGTGTCAACGCAACTTGCGGAAGCTCGTCTGGCCAGATATTCCCGAATGCAACCCCGCCCGCCACCAATTTGTGTGCGAATGGCGCAACCCCGACTGTGGCGACGAATGCAAGTACCTATACATGGACATGTCCAGGAACCAATGGCGGCTCGAACGCAAGCTGCTCTGCATTGCGTCAGCCGCCAACAACCGGAGTCGTATGCTGTAAAGAGAGAGGCAATCAGCCCGACTCACAAAGATTCTTGTGTACGAACTCAACTTATATTTGTGATCCAATGAGCGGAACAATTGAGCCATCAGGAAACTGTTTCTTTGGAAGCGCTGACTCATGTATCAGTTCGAACGGTGTATGTGGCACACAAAACGGTCAGACAGTGGCAAGCTTAACCAGCGGAAGCACAGGCCTTTGCAGCAGCGGTTATGTGCGTAACTTTGTCGATACCGGAAGCGGATATACCTGGTTCTGTAATAATGACTACTCGACCGGCGGCTCAGTGCACGGTGTTGGTGGTTCATTCAGTGTACCTCTCGAAGGCGAAAGTTGTTCCGCAACGCGTGTAGCGGTTGTAAACGGATCATGCGGTGGCTCATCGGGTGGGACATTCCCGAACGCGACACCTCCATCCAGCAATCTGTGTAATGTGGGTACACCGACTACGGTTTCGACCAACCCAACGACGTACACATGGAGCTGTAATGGATCTGGCGGCGGCACGAACTCAAGCTGTACCGCGACACGTGCACCTGTCTCATCGCCAGGAATTTGTGGTGGAACCAGTAACTCGAATACTGATTGCAATACTCCTGGTCCTACAACCGGTTGCGGACCCGATGAACGCTGGTCAACCGTATCTGGAGCAACTCCTTTAGCTTATTGCGCGCAATATGAATTTGAGCGTTGGGCAGACAGTGATGTCACATGTACGTATGATCCAAGCTGTTTACCTGCTGTAAACGGATCATGCGGTGGCTCATCGGGTGGCACATTCCCGAATGCGACACC
>JAIXWE010000003.1 GCA_027482195.1 Alphaproteobacteria bacterium
GAAAATGAAGATTTTCAGGTGCGTGCGGATCGTATCCGTGAACGTGCCGATGAATTTCGCGAACGCTTGATTGATCGTTATGGTCGTTTGGAAGCGCAAATTCAGCGTTCGGAAACGGTCTTGGCACAAATTCGCGCCATTTTGAATTTGAACAATAACAACAACAGCTAGGCTTCATGACCAATCACTATAATAAAGCCTCTCAAGCTTATCAGCGTCATTCGGATAACGCTCTCTCGCCGCTGCAAATTGTGGTGGAGCTGTATAAAGGCATGTTGCGCAATGTCCGCACGGCCAAAGAATCTTACCAAGCGGGCCAGCTGGATGTGATGAGCCAGAATATCATCAAAACATTTGATGTGTTAGAAGCCCTTCAGGGAAGTTTAGATTTGGAAAAAGGCGGCGAAGATGCGGCGTTTCTCAATCGTTTTTATAATGTGATTTTCTCGGCGTTGAGTATGGCCACGGCCAAGCCGGATCCGGTCAAGGAATTTGACGGCATTCTTGCTTATATCCAACAGGTGCATGACCGTTTTGCGGCTCTTGCTTACCCGCCGAAAGCTCCGCCGCCACCGTCTGAAACGGTGCAAGGCTGAATAAATCCAAGCTAAATAAATCCAAAGAGGCGGCAAAATTTGCCGCTTTTTTCATCTGGCACGAAGATTGCAAATCCTTGGGAAAGGTTTTTCCAAGGATTTTGAATGTCGGTACGTTTTGCCCCTTTATCGAATGCGCAGACCATCCGCGATTACGCGCAGGCGACTGATGATCAGTTGATGATTCTCGTTCAACATGCGGATCAGAAAGCGTTTATGGAGCTGATGAACCGCCACCATGGTTTAATGCTGAAGATTGTGCGGAAATATTTCGGGTCTTTGCAAGATGCGGAAGATATGCTTCAAGATATGTCGTTAACCGTGTGGCAACATCGTGACCGGTGGCGCGCGGGCGAGGCGCGTTTTTCCACTTGGCTTTATACGGTCATCTCAAATCGCTGCCTTGATAAGCTTCGCAAAAAAACCGAAAACTCCGACAGTGATTTGGTGATGGACGCGGTGCATGATTCTGCCCCCAACGGGTTTGATCACACCTTGCAACGCGAGGTGGAAACATCCCTTCAAGGTTTATTGGCGCAATTGCCCGCCCAACAAAAATTAGCGTTAGAGATGTTTTATTATCACGAAGCCGAGATCACCGATATTTGCGATCACATGAAAGCGTCTGAGGCGGCGGTGCGATCTTATTTGAAGCGTGGCAAGCAAAATTTGCGCGCCCGCATGGCGGGTTAAGGCTCAATTTAAACTGCGTTTTTCCCACATGGTGCGCAAATCCTGCGCCAAGGTTTTGGTGGAAAAAGGTTTGACCAAAATGCCGATGACATTTGAAATTTCACTGTAAAAATCAGCCGAAAAATCTGTCTTGCCGGTCACAAAAATAATCGGGGGTTTTTTGCCATTGTGATGAAGGCGTAATTTTTTCGCCAAATCAATGCCGTTCATTTGCGGCATTTGGTAATCCACCAATAATAAATCCGGCGTGAGTGTTTTTATTTTCTCCAACGCCTCCATTGGTGAGGCACACGACGTCACCGCATACCCATATCCGGATTTCACAAGGGCGGTGCGGGTGATGTCGCGCAACACCGCGTCATCATCGATGTGAAGAATATTTTGAAGAAAATGGCTCATGATATGGCTCCTTTGTGCTTATTTTTCGCTCAGAAAGCTAAAGCAAATCTAAAGACACACGGGGGCATGTTAACCGCACCTTTACCAATTATCTGTAAAGTAAGATCATAAAAGAAAAATAATAAAGGGTGTTGTGTGTATGTTTGATAAATGTGATTTCATTCTCGGCGAGAATGACTCGATTGTGATCGTCATTCCAACGCAATTGCCAAAGGATCAACCTTTGACATTGGAAGTGCATCAAAACAGTTTATTGTTCCGAAGCGGTGATTTGGCCGTGGGCGGTGTGACGTGCAAATGTGATGCGGCGCTATCCCGTTTGGTCAACAAAGCCAAAGTGGGGCTGATTGAATTTTTAAACGGCGCGCCGCGCTTTCCGGCGTATATCAGTGCAGTGGCACATATTGAAGTGGTAGGAGAAGCAGCATGAGCGTTCAGGTAGGAATGTCATTAACCGATATCGTCGGCTTTGGTTCACAAATTGTTGGAAGCGGCGGTGGATCTCCGAATGTTCTTATTGGGGCGGGTTTAAGTTTTGAATTCGGAAAAGGGGCCATGGCAACGTCTGCGCCTGTCTCGCAACAAGTGAGCCCGGGGCCATCTTTGGATATGCGCATGGGGCTGGGCGGGTAAATGCCCCCCTCTTGTGATTAAGAATTTTACGATTAAAATCACCCCATGATTCTTCAATCCACAAATCACATCATGATGATGGAACCGGTTGATTTTCAATCGAATCCACAAACCATGGAAACAAATACCTATCAAGCTCCGAACCCGGCTCATGTAAATCCTATTCAGGAAAAAGCGGTGGCTGAGTTTCGTGCCTTTCGTGATCTTCTTGTGCGCGAAGGTGTGATCGTCACCACCGCAATCGGGCAAATGGGTTCGCCCGATGATATTTTTTGCAATAATTGGGTATCGACGCAAAAAGATGATCAGGGTAAGGCGAATTTGGTTTACTACCCCATGCTTGCCCCCAACCGCCAACGCGAACGCCGCGCGGACATTATGCAGATGTTGGAATCGCGTTACCCCATCGCGCTTGATTTATCCGCGCAAGAGAAAAACGGAAAATTTCTTGAAAGCACGGGGTCATTGTGGATGGACCGCGTTCATAAAATTGCCTATTGCGCGTTATCACCGCGCACCGATGAAGACTTGGCGCAGCATTGGGCAGATGTGATGGGCTTTCGCCTTGTGACATTCCGCACGCGCAACCATGTGGGAAAACCCGTCTATCATTCCGATGTGATGATGTTTATCGGCACACATTATGCGGGGGTATGTTTGGAATGTATCTGGGAGGAAGACCGCGCGCGGGTGATTGAAAGTTTAAGCAAAACCCATGACATTATCCCGATCACGTTGGAACAATTGCGATCCTTTTGCGGCAATAGTTTGGAGTTGCGTGATGGTGCGGGTAAAAAAATTCTTGTCATGTCGGCCACTGCTCATGCGGCGCTGACATCCGATCAAAAATCGGCGTTCTTAAAACATGTCGACCGAATTGTATCATCCGATATTTCCACCATTGAAACTTACGGCGGTGGCTCCGCGCGCTGTATGTTGTTAGAGCTTCATTAAACCGCGTGGAGCAATCACGCCGGGCCGCGATATTGAAGTAAAACGGCGCGTTGATGATTTTGCTCATCCACCACACTGTTTATAACGCGGTAATCCGCTTTTTGCGCCAAAGTGTCATATTGAAACGGATCAAGCTTGACCGAGTTGACAAGATTCAAAAACTGTCCCGCTTTGATCGTCAATGACGCCCCGTTAAAGGGCGGAATGGGGACAATCTGATCAACACGACTCACCGCGCCCATTTCAATCGTGTGGGTTGTGTGGTTGTAATCAATGGTAATGTCACAAAGCTCCGGGTCAAACGCATCATCCAAAACGCGTTGAATATTATAAAGAATGCTGCGCACCATCGCCTTGTTTTCATCTGTTTGATAAGGGGCGAGGCATTGGGATGGATCTTGATTATCGGCCCAATAATGTGTTGTGGCCAAATAACTTCCCACACCCAAAGCTTTGCCGATTTTGCGCATTTGATTTGCAACCGTAAAATCATGATCCAAGCCTTTATAGTAAGGCACATTCATCAACGTGCCGCCCCACAAAAGCCCGATATGCGGTGGGCGATCAAGGTGAATGCGCGAACTGTCTGTGATAAAATCACGCACCATAGCTTGGGAGCGAATATCAACATCTTTCTCAACCAATGTTTTACATGACGCGGCCAAATTGGGAATGATATCAAGAGCGGTGTAATCAAGCGCATCTTTACCGCGTGCGGCGGCGAACGCTTCAAGAAGCGGAATGGTTTTCAGCTTCACCGCTTCGGGTGTGCCCGAACCAAACTCAATAATGCTTGCGCCGTTTGCCGATGCTTGAATTAAATGATCAGTGATTTTTTCGTGAAAGCCGGGGTGGCGCAAAAGATGAAGTTCGCGGTTGGCTGGAAAATCTGGGTTTTGAACAACAGATTTCCAAGAACTTATTCCGCTTAACGGATCACCCACATAACGCTGCGGCATAAAGGCATATTCCCCCATATGTCCGGCACGTTCGCCATTCAACAACATGATGGTGTCTTGGCGCAGTTTTGAAATGATTTGCGGCATGGGGCCAACCTGTTCTTTTAACGCAGTCGAGTACGCATTCATTTTTGGCTCGCTTCTTTTTTAAAGGAAGGTTCAAGCGAGTCTTGCCACATTTCTTGAAATTGAATGCGAAACGCTTGAGCCACTAAAGACGATTCAATCAAAATAATTTTGGGTTCATTTTCGAAAAGAATAATCGCGAGTTTTTCACCATATAAGTAAAAAGGAACCGAGACAAAAAGCTTGGCCGTCAGCCAGCGATATTGCGCGTAATTCTCGGCCGGGAAATAGGTATCGCCTTCTTTGACAAGAATTTTATAATGCGCTTTCAAGTCATTTTTGATTTTGGAAACATGGTCGCCGCCATATTTGCCGTGCCAATATTCAAACTGGCGTTCATCCACATTGCTGACCAAAACTTCTTTGCTTTTTGCGGTTTCCAATGTTTGGTAAACATCTTCGAAAAATTCCAAATATCCGTTGCGTCCTGTTAAGGTGCGCACACCGGCGGTGCGAAAGGCAACACCTTGATTGTCGGTAAATTCAATTCCAGCATCTTCAAACGCTTTGCGAAACGCTTGCAACGTGCTTTCGCGCGGCATGGTTTGACCATTCTCAATCGCACCAATTGAGGTGGCGGAGATATCCGTACGCTCAGAAAGATCATGTTGAGTCCAATTCAACAAGCCGCGGGCTGCGCGAATTTGTGCCGTGGTAATGGTCATGTTGCCTCAAAACTTAATGTAATCCCAAGTTTATAGGGGAGATTCCAAATTGATGCAACAAAAATATGAAAACCCTTTGTGGTGTTATATTTCAAGGGCTTAGCATTTTTCATGCTGCTTTTTCGGGTTCAATTAACCCCTCGCGGCGCAAAAGTGCATTGAAATCGGCATCGCGGCCGCGAAAATTGCGGTAAAGAACATCCGGCGGTTCAACCCCACCTTTGGCCAAAATCTCATCCGCATATTTTTGTGCAACCTCTTGATTATATAATCCGCGCTCCAAGAAAAATTCAAACGCATCGGCGTCCAAAACTTCCGCCCATTTATAACTGTAATATCCGGCCGCATATCCGCCTGCAAAAATATGAGAAAAGGCAGCTGAGGCGAGTCCGCCCAAGCGCGGAAAAAGTGCGGAGTCTTTCATGGCATCATCTTCAAAAGAGGCAACGTCATGAATGGTCGCGGGATCTGTCATATGCCATTTCATATCGAGCAAGGAATAAGCCATTTGCCGCAACCCCATCCATCCTTTCATAAAATTTTGTGACGCGCGTAGTTTTTGAATAAGCTCAGACGGAATTTTTTCGCCCGTTTGATAATGGGCGGCAAAGCTGTTGAGTGTTTCCGATTCATAAAGCCAATTTTCTTGAATCTGTGATGGCAATTCCACAAAATCCCACAACACATTTGTCCCGCTTAAAGATGAATAATGACCACGCGCCAAAAGCCCGTGCGTGGCATGCCCCATTTCGTGGAAAAGTGTCAAAACTTCATCGAAAGTTAAAAGCGAAGGGGTGTCCGATGTTGGTTTGGTGAAGTTACACACAATCGCTGTGACGGGGCGTTCAATGTTCCCATGAAATAAACCTTGCTCACGGTAAGAGGTCATCCATGCACCTGGTTTTTTCCCCGTGCGTGGATAAAAATCTGCGTAAAATGTGCCGACAAAGGCGCTATCTTTGCCGCGCACCACATCATACGCGACGACATCTTTGTGCCATGTTGGGTAAGATTTATTTTCAACAAATTTTAAATCAAACAATTTGCTGAAATGCTCAAACGTGCCTTTTAAGACACGATCAAGCGGGAAGTAAGGGCGTAAATCTTCGCTGGAGAAATGATAAAGTTCCTCTTGAAGTTTTTCGGAATAATACGCCACATCCCAGGGTTTTAAATCGTCAATCCCGTCCAATTTCTTGGCAAAGGCGCGTAAATTTTCAAGATCTTTGACCGCACCTTTTTTGTAACGATCACGCAAATCGGTGAGGAAGTTCATGGCCGTGTCAGGTGTTTGCGCCATGCGCCGTTCCAAAACAAAATGTGCATAAGTGTCATAGCCCAAAAGCTGGGCGCGCTCATGGCGCAGGCGCACAATTTTTAAGACAAGGTCCGTATTATCATACGCATCACCAAAAGCGCGGTTGGAAAAAGCGCGCCAGATTTTTTCACGCAAATGCCGATTTTTGGCATAGGTCACAAAAGGCTGATAGCTCGGGAAATCAAGGGTAAACAACCATTGATCGGGCTTGCCTTTTTCAATCGCTTCTTCGCAAGCTTGATCAACGGCTAATTTCGGCACGCCGTCCAAATCTTTGGGATCAGTGATCCATAATTCAAAAACTTCGGATGATTTTTTGACGTTGTTCGCATAAATTGTCCCAAGGTTTGACATCTCTTCATTCAATTGCCGCAGACGTGATTTTTTCTCTTCATCCAACAACGCACCACCGCGCACAAAATCTTTGTAACTGTGATCAAGTAAGGTCATTTGCTCGGTTGTAAGATTCAAATGTGCGCGGGAATCGTAAACCGATTTAATGCGCGCAAATAATTTTTCGTTGAGAATAATGTCGGATGAAAAATTCGCCTGAACCGGGCCAATTTTCTCGGCCAAGGTTTGAAGTGTGTCGGTGCCGTTTGCGCTTAATTGATTGTAAAAAATGCTGGTGACCATACCTAAGGTTTCGGCTGCGGTTTCCAAGGCTTCAATCGTGTTTTCAAAAGTCGGCGGCGCGGTGTTGTGAATGATCCGATCAATTTGCGCGCGCGCCTGCGCGATCGCCGCCTCGACCGCGGGTTCATAATGCTCCTCACGGATTACATCAAAGGCGGGGGCCTTGTTCGGCAAGGTGGAAA
>JAIXWE010000087.1 GCA_027482195.1 Alphaproteobacteria bacterium
AGGCGGTAATAAAGATCTTCGCGAAACTCACCCTTTGCGATGGTTTCTTCCAAATTGCGGTTGGATGTTGCAATCACACGCACGTCAACCTTGATACGGTCATTGCTTCCGATGCGCGAAATTTCCCGTTCTTGAAGCGCGCGCAGTAATTTTGATTGAAGCGCCATCGGCATTTCGGTGATTTCGTCCAATAACAATGTGCCTTTGTCCGCTTCTTCGAATTTACCCAAACGCCGCGCGGTGGCACCGGTGAAGGCACCTTTCTCATATCCAAAAAGTTCCGATTCCAAAAGCGTATCGGGAATAGCCGCACAATTGACCGGCACAAAAGGGCCATTAGCGCGTTTTGATTTGCGGTGAATATATTGCGACATCACCTCTTTCCCCGTACCGGATTCACCAGAGATAAGAACGGTTGCATCCGAAGGTGCCACACGATCAGCCGCAGCAATAATTTGTTTCATCGCGGGGTCGTTGCCGATCATGACATTATTGTCATCGGTCACGGCCTCTAAAATTCCGGCGATTAAATCCGCATCCGGGGGAAGGGGAACATATTCCTTCGCACCGTCTTGAATGGCTTTTACGGCCGCGCGCGCATCGGTGCCGATCCCGCACGCAATAACGGGGACGTGAATGCGTTCATTGCGCAAGCTCTCGATAAAGGGGCCAATTTTTTGTTTCACATCAATCATGACAAGATCGGCACCCTTGCCATTGCGCAACGCGCCCAAGGCTTGGTCCGTGTCATCACAATGAATAACTTTTGCCCCTTTTTGCAGAGCAATTTTTCCGGCGGAGCTGATATAGCCTTCGAGCTGGCCGATGATCATCAGGCGCATCTTTTGAATCCTTTGTCTTTCAAGGAATTAGACCATAAATGAGGCGTTTTCAAAAGTCTTAAAAGTAAGACACGCGTTGAGAAGGTGGCAAAATCGCGTTCAACGTAATTTCCAAGCGGCGCGGATTTTCTTGCCGCGCGATGGAAGCTGCGCCCGCCATAATAAGCGTGTGAATCACCGCCTCTTCGGTGGCGTTACGTTCAATTTTCGCGGCCAAAGGGGCCAGGATAATCGTTCCCATGATCGCCCCATAAAACGTGGTCAAAAGAGCAATCGCCATCGCAGGCCCAATCGCCGAGGGGTTATCCAATTGCGCCAACATTTGCACAAGCCCCACCAAGGTTCCAATTAATCCCATCCCGGGGGCAATTTCCGCCCCGCGGCGCAACACGCTGGAAGCCTTACGATTTTTTTCATGAAGTGTATCAATTTCTTGGGACAGAAATTTTTCAATGTCCGTCGGTAAGAAACCATCCGCAACCAAGGTCATGGCTTGTTTCAAATCTGGATCTTTGCGCAGCTCCGCTTCGTTCAGGGATACCGCCAAAATTCCTTTACGTCGCGCGATTGAGGACAAATCCAACAATTGCCGCGCGGTTGTCGTGGGGTTGCGCACATGACGTTTGACCGAAGCTTTAATCGCAGCCCACGCCATGGATAATTCATCCGTTGTGTAAGAAACGCTGGTGACCGCAATGGTTCCAAACACAACAATCATCACCGCCGCCAAGTCAAAAAAATTGGCTTTTGATTGCCCCATCATCACCGCGACAACGATCAAACCCAAAGCCCCCAAAAGGCCAAAAAAAGTTGTGGGATCAAACTCCTCACGCGGTTCTTCAATACGCAAGATGATTTCTGGCCCCAATGTTTCAGGCGATGAGGTCATGATGGGTTCAGCCATAAGTCACATTATCCTTGGTCTGATTTAACAATCTCAGTCATGGTGATTCCAAGGCGATCTTCAACCACCACCACCTCACCGCGCGCGACCAAACGGTTATTGACGTAGATATCAATGGCTTCACCCACTTTGCGATCTAACTCCACGACAGCACCACGACCCAGTTTCAAAAGCTGAGAAACTTTCATGCTTGAGCGCCCCAAAACGGCCGAGATTTGCACGGGGATATCGTAAATGGCGGTGACATCCGCCGCCATCGCCTCACCGATTGTATAGGGGTTTTCCGGTTCTGCGTTCGGGTCCGCAATTTCATTTAACCCCAAATTATTATCTGTATCAGGCATTATCGCTCTCCTCCGGTTCTGCGGATGGTGCTGTTGACATTACTTCATCATCATTATGATCTTTATTATTATCGTCATTTTGCGGTGTTTGTGTTTTTCCCGCAAGTGTTTCCTGTAAAGCTTTTAAAATCTCGTCTGCGAGAGAGGAGGGGTCGCGCAACGCCGCGCCATCTTTCCATTGAAGCCGGCAACTTCCCACTTCAAGCCCGTCAATACCGCGAATTTCAATACGGGTAAGGTCAAGGTCAGGTATGTTTTTCATCAAATTTTCAATATCATCACAATCGGTGGAGGGGACATCGATAATAATTTTCGATACATCCGGTTGATGTTGAATAACCGAAGCGATCACGGCTTTGATTTCATCCAAGCCATGAAGGGCGTTAAGGTGAGGAAACAATTTTTGAAAAATGGCGGTGCATAAAGAAATGGCTTCGCGTTCATAGGTTTTTTCGCGCATTTGTTCGGCCAATTGAAGACCGAAAACTTCGTGGGCGATGCGTTCCATTTGTGCGGCCAAGTACATCTCGCGCGAGCGGGTTGTCTCGGCAGTGCCCACTTCGCGCCCTTGGGCGAAAGCCGCATCACGTGCTTGGCCCAACTCTTCCAACGTAAACATCGGTGGGGGCGGCGGCAGATCAGGATCGGGCCCTTCTGGTGCATCAAAATTATGGGTGTCAAAAAAATATTTTTTACCCGACATGTTGTTTGGCCACCCTGCTTGCATCTTTTAAAACACCATTTGATCTTCGGTGCTGTTCCCTTTTGCGAGAATAATTTCACCGCGCGATTCCAAATCTTTCGCAACATTCACAATATATTGTTGCGCTTCTTCGACTTCCTTGAGGCGCACAGGGCCCATCGACGCCATGTCTTCTTTCATAATTTTTGCGGCACGTTCCGACATATTTGAGAAGAACAAATCTTTGACCGTGTCGGTAGCACCCTTAAGCGCAAGCGGCAATTTATCTTTATCAACGGCGCGTACAATGGTTTGAATGGATGTCCCGTCAAGTTTGCCAAGATCTTCAAAGGTGAACATGAGGCTGCGGATTTTCTCCGCCGATTCCGGGGCCGCTTGTTCCAATTGACCCATGATGCGCGATTCCACCGCACGTTCCAGATTGTTGAAAATTTCCGCCATTAATTCATGGCTGTCGCGACGGGTGGAGCGCGCCAAGTTCGCCATGAATTCCGTGCGCAAGGTTTTTTCAACATCGTCCAATACTTCTTTTTGAATGGATTCCATGCGCAGCATGCGGTGAATAACTTCGATCGCAAAATTATTGGGAAGCATCGCCAAAACGCGTGCGGCGTGATCACTGGAAATTTTTGACAACACAACGGCGACGGTTTGCGGATATTCTTTTTGTAAGAAGCTGGCTAAAACTTCTTCATTCACATTGCCCAATTTTTCCCACATGGTGCGTCCCGCAGGCCCGCGAATTTCTTCCATGATGGCGCTGATACGGTCTTTGGAAACGCCCGCTTTTGATAAAAGACGTTCGGTGGAGTCCATCGTTCCGATCAACGAGTTGCTCGATGTCATTTGCTCCGCAAAATCAATAAACAAGCGTTCAACAACGGAGGAGCTTACTTTTCCCAAAGTGGCCATAGTCTGCGAGATTTCCAAAATCTCATCTTCTTTCATGTGCGAAAATAATTTCGCACTTTGCTCATCCCCTAAAGCCAGCAGAAAGATCGCTGTTTTTTCAATGCCGGTAAGGGTTCGGAAATCTTCTCTGACGCGCATGGTTTAACTCTCCGTCGCCATCCAGTTACGAAGCACCGACACGGTTTCTTCCGGATAAGCGTTGACGATATCTTCGACTTTTTTCAAGGATGATGCTTTCACGCGGCCTTCGACCTTTTGCACGTCAATCATGCTGGAGGACTCGTCGGCTTCATCAAATTGGCCGGTGCTGTAATTCCCGCCAATGGCTCCCATGCCCATAGCACCCCCAGCCATGCCTGGGCCAGTGAGTGCGGGTTGCATACCGCCTTGGCCACCAGGGAGTAAAATTTGATTAGGATCAGAGCCAGTGCCGTCATCTTTTGGCAATGTTTCACTTGCCAACAAACGCCCGACCATCGGTTGCAGCACCAAAAGCACAACCAAGATAATCATGATGGCCACGGTTAAAACTTCAACCGCATCAAGAATATCAGCCTTATCAAAGCCCATGATTTTATCGTCGGATAATCCCAAATCGGTGGTGGTGTCGGCAAATTGCATGTTCACCACTTCCACCTTGTCACCGCGTTCTTCGTCAAAGCCGATGGCGGATTTCACAAGAGTTTCTAAACGCTGCAATTCCTCGGCGGAGCGCGGGGCGTAAACGCGCTCCCCTTGCTCGTTGGTGGTGTATGTCCCGTCAATTAACACAGCAACTGAAAGTTTTTTCACTTCACCTGTTTCACGCACAAGGCTTCGTGTTGTTTTGCTGATTTCAAAATTCGTGGTTTCCTCATTCCGATTTCCTTCGGAGCTTGGGCCAGAACCTTCATTCAATAAATTCGGCTGACCTGCGGGAAGATTATTTTGAACCGAAACATCTTGGTTACGTTCACCCGTCTCACGATTTTCTTCCGATACTGTCTGGGTTGAGCGCACCACTTGAGATGCGGGATCAAACACTTCTTCGTTTTGGGTGACGCGATCAAAATTCAAATCCGCCGTGACCTTGGCGCGAACTTTTCCAACACCCACCGTGCGTCCAACAAGATCTTCGATAGTTTGCATCATGCGTGATTCATAATTACGGCGTAATTCTTCCGACTTCGTCGCAATCAATGTGTTTTCATCTTCGCCACCACTGGCGAGCAAATTGCCCTCACTGTCGACAATCGACACATTGCGCGTTTTTAAATCTGGCACAGCTGAGGCGATAAGGGATTGAATACCCGCAATTTGCGTGCGGCTTAAATTTTGCCCGGGCTTGAGGTGTAAAAAGACACTGGCTGAGGCATCGCGACTTTCACGGCTAAACAGCTCCCGTTGCGGCAACACTAAATGCACACGGGATGATTTGACGGGGTCAAGGGAATTGATGGTGCGGGATAATTCGCCCTCAAGCGCACGCACTTGATTAATATTTTGAACGAAGTTTGTGGTTCCGAAATTTGATTGCTTGTCAAAAATCTCATAACCCATCGATCCGCCATTCGGCAGACCTTCTTGCGCCAAGACCATGCGTGCGCGGCCAATATCGGCTTCGGGTGCAGTAATGCGTGTGCCATCCGCACTGACTTGATAACGGATTTGCAATTCTTCCAATTTACCCGCAACAGCCGCCGAATCTTGCGGGGTTAAATCCGTATACAAAACTTTCATATCGGGGGCGGAAACGCGCATCGACACAAAAACAAAAAACATCAAAAGCCCAAGCACAACGGCGCCCATAATACTGAGGCGGGCAGGGCCTAATTTCTTAAGGGTATCTGTAAAACTGCTCAAGACGGTAACCCAATAGTTTGAGATCAATGGCGGATACGCAAAGACATAGACAGAAGGCACACTTAACCCTCTTTAACTATTATATGCGAATTCTTTGCAAATTACTACTCTTCTACGGTAGGGCTGGAACGGAATTTTTTGTGCGATTCCAAGCACTTGGGATTTATTATGGGAAAATTACTTGATGTTGAAAGAAGATGGTTAATAAAGGATTAATAATTCCTAAATTTTTGGTAAATAAAAATGTCTTTAATTCTAAACGAATTCTCTATTAAGCCTTTATTTACAGGCATAAAACAGTATCCTTGAAATAAAAGAACTTGACGTACACTATTGTATGTTATAAACTGAAAGTAGGATAGTGTGTAACTCGCGATCCGTTTTGATAAAAAGCGAATCTCATATATACTATCAATAACGATAACAAAGTGGGTAAGATATCATGATCGAAGCTGTCAATGCTTCACTGATTAGTTCCGGGGCGGTTCGAGCCGTTGCTGAACAAGTCTCTACCGCTCAATCTTTGGCGGCGAACCCCGCGCGTGTTCAAAAAGCGGCGGTGTCTGCTCCTTACTTAAGCCC
>JAIXWE010000032.1 GCA_027482195.1 Alphaproteobacteria bacterium
GATTATTCACTACCGTGCCACAAAAGATCATTTCGCAAAAATAACGCCGCCCGGTTTATTGCTGGTTGATTCCGGTGCGCAATATAAAGACGGCACAACCGATATCACGCGCGTTATTCCGTTGGGCGGTATCAGTGATGAGATGAAAAATGATTACACCTATGTGTTAAAAGCGCATATCGCATTATCGGCCACGCGTTTTCCCAAAGGCACAAATGGTGCGCAGTTGGATGCGATGACCCGTGCACCGTTATGGGCGCAAGGGTTAGATTATGCGCATGGCACGGGGCACGGTGTGGGATGTTATTTATCGGTGCATGAAGAAGCGACGAGCATTTCCCCACGCGGGTTAGAGGCGATGTTACCCGGAATGATTGTGTCGAATGAGCCGGGTTTTTACCGTGTGGGCCATTACGGCATTCGCATTGAAAATTTAATTTTATGCCGTGATGACGGAGTTCATAACAGTGAAGGCGTGCCACTTTATTCTTTTGAAACGCTTACCCGTGCGCCTTATGACCCAGATTTAATCCAAGTGGATCTTTTGACGCGTGATGAAATATCCTGGTTGCGCGCTTATCACGCAAAAATCATCGACGATATATCCGCGCATTTAACAGCGGATGAATCCAGATGGTTAGTGTCACAAACAATTTAAAATAAAAAAGCCGCGTAAAATTCGCGGCTTTTAATTCTTAAAGTTAAGGGGGGTTGAATTAGAACCCGTCGCGTTCTTTCCGTTTGCGTTCCAATTTGCGCCAACGGCGGACGGACTCAGAGCGTTCGCGCTTTTTGCGTTCGGACGGTTTTTCAAAGTCACGGCGCAGTTTCATTTCACGGAACATGCCTTCGCGCTGCATTTTCTTTTTCAAAACGCGTAAAGCTTGATCCACATTGTTATCGCGGACGTTTACAGTTACCAACTTAAAATCACCCCTTTCGGCCTTTTTGAAGTGACATGGTGGTATCACAGGCCGTTTATAAAGGGAAGTAAATTTATAAGATGTGTGCGTTTTGTATTTTAATTTACATAATGCGTAATTGAATGAAGAGTTTATGGTTTGAGGATTGATTGCGTGGTGAGGGAGGGGGCGCGATTAGCGGTGCCGTGCATAGGTTGATCACGACTGGCTTTTTAAATGTAAGGCCGCATTCATCAAGGTGCGCGTGTAATCCGTCTGAGGGGCGTCAAAAATCTTTGCCGCGACACCTTGTTCCACAACCTTGCCGTTCTTCATGACCATGACATGGTGCGCCAAAGACCTTACCACGCGCAAATCATGGCTGATAAACAGATACGCCAAATTATGTTTGTCTTGAATCTCGGAAAGAAGATCAACGATTTGAGCCTGAACAGAAACATCAAGCGCGGATGTCGGTTCATCAAGAATCATCAATTTGGGTTTAAGGATAAGCGCGCGGGCAATCGCGATACGTTGACGTTGCCCGCCTGAAAATTCATGCGGATAACGGTGGCGCGTGTTTGGGTCAAGGCGCACCGACTCCAAGGCTTCAATCACACGTTCATCACGATGTTTTTCACTTAAGTTCGGTTCATGCACATCCAAACCTTCGCGAATAATCTGTGCGATGCTTAAACGTGGTGATAAGGATCCAAACGGATCTTGAAAGACAATTTGCGCCTTTGCACGTAAACGACGCAATGACGATTTATCCATCTTCAAAAGAGTCTGGCCATCAATTTGAATAACACCTTGCGCGGGGAGAAGTTTAAGAATTGCAAGGCCAAGCGTCGTTTTTCCGGAGCCAGATTCACCAACAACGCCCAATGTCTGACCGGCTTTTAACTCAAAAGAGACATCGTCAACAGCTTTGAGAAAATCTGTTGGTTGTCCCAACCAATTTTTTTTCGATGGAAAATAAACTTTGACATTATCGGCCTTGAGGATAGTCGTAGCCGCTGGGTTCACATCACGTGCGCGCGGTTTGGGTTGCGCGGCAAGCAACATTTGTGTGTAGGAATGGTGCGGTGTTTGAAACAAGGCTCGCGTTGCGGCCTGTTCAACAATCTCACCTTTTTGCATGACACAGACCTTATCGGCCATTTTTTCTACAATTTTCAAATCATGCGTAATAAGAAGAAGCGCCATATTGAGGCGGTTTTTAAGATCATGAAGCAATTCCAAAATCTGAGCTTGGATCGTCACATCAAGGGCGGTTGTGGGTTCATCGGCAATCAAAAGTTGCGGGTTGTTTGCAATGCTCATGGCAATCATCACGCGTTGGCGTTGTCCGCCCGACAATTGATGGGGGTAGGATTCAAGCCGGTCTTTCATTTGGGACAGACCAACAAGATCAAGAAGTTTTTTACATTCCTCGCGGCAGGCTTCACGATGAAGAGATTGGTGAAGCATAATCACCTCAGAAATTTGCCGTTCAATGGTATGAAGCGGATTGAGGGATGTCAGGGGTTCTTGAAAAATCATACTCATTTTTCGCCCACGAATTTTTTGTAAAACATGTTGTGGGGCGTTGATTAATTCTTGATCCTCAAAACGAATACTTCCCGAAGGGTGCGACGCAAGAGGATAGGGAAGAAGCTGCATGAGCGAGAGCGCGGTCACCGATTTTCCCGACCCCGATTCCCCCACAAGGGCCAAGGTTTCTTTCGGCGCAATGTCAAAAGAGACATATTTGACAGCGTCAAAGCTGTTTTTCTTATCTTGAAAGCGCACAGATAAATCAGAAACGGTGAGAAGATTTTTTGTCATGCATTCCCCACAGTTTTTAACCAAACATGAACCGAAGCGCCATCGCGGGCATCGGGCACGATACCACAAATATGAAACCCGCAGGATGAAAAAACATGTGCACTTGTGCGGTGTGTGACCTCACTGCGTGCCATCAGGTGCGTGATATTTTTTTGGCGTGCCCAATTTTCCCAATATTGAACCATATGTTTCATCAACCCGCGCCCGCGTTGGGATGGATGTACCAAAGCGCCTTGTAAAATTGAAACGCTTTTAATGTCGGTCTGTGAAATATTGAGAAGGCCCGTTTCGTCATGAAGATGGAAAGATTGCGGTGCGCGCAAAACGCCTTGCGCAACTAAAAGATCATTATCATGAAGGCCGATGATTTGATGTGGGGGTTGCAAGTGATTCATAAAATAATCTTGTGTGCGCGGTACGATATAATGTGCGCAGTTTTTTTCATTTAAATCACGGCGCACAATGTCTTGCAGATTCAAGATTGCATCTAAGTCACATAATTTAAGGGGTTGAAACATCACCATCATTCTCACAATTTTGTTTTTCGTGGATCAAAGGCGTCGCGCACCGCTTCGCCAATAAAGGCAAGAAGCGTCAACATAATTGCCAAGCTTAAAAACGCAGTCACGCCTAACCACGGTGCTTGAAGATTATTTTTTCCTTGCGCCAATAATTCCCCCAAAGAGGGTGAGCCGGGCGGGAGCCCCAAGCCCAGGAAATCAAGGCTTGTGAGTGCGGTGATGGAGCCCGTCAGAACAAAGGGCAAAAGTGTCAAGGTGGCGACCATCGCATTCGGCAAAACATGGCGAAACATAATGCGGATGTTTGATACACCAAGTGCGCGCGCCGCACGCACATAATCAAAGTTGCGTCCGCGCAAAAATTCCGCACGCACAACATCCACCAAAGAGACCCAAGAAAAAAGAAGGAGAATGAGAAGAAGTGTCCAAAAGCCCGGCGTGAAAAAGGCCGCAAAAATAATGAGAATATAAAGAGAGGGAAGCGACGACCACATCTCGATAACACGCTGTGTCACAAGGTCAACGCGCCCGCCATAATAGCCTTGAAGCGCGCCAATGCACACACCAATTACGGACGAGCAGAGTGTGAGAATAAGGCCAAAAAGAACCGAGATACGAAAGCCATAAATAACCCGCGCCAAAACATCACGCCCTTGATCATCCGTTCCTAAAAGATTGTCGCGCGTGGGCGGAGAAGGCGCAGGTTGGGGGAGATCATAATTAATCGTGTCATAGGAATAACGAATGGGGGGCCATATCATAAAGCCATTTTTTGTGATTAGCTCTTGTACATAAGGATCGCGGTAATCGGTTGCGGTTTCAAAATCACCGCCAAAAACTGTTTCAGGCAAGTTTGTTTGAATGACCGGCATGTAAAATTGATTCTTAAAACCAACAAGAATGGGTTTGTCATTGGCCACAAATTCCGCCGCACAGGCAAGAACAAGCAAAATTAAAAAAAGCCACAGCGACCAAAAACCGCGCCGATTGGCACAAAATTGATCAAAACGCCGTTTGGTGAGAGGAGAGAGTTTTATCATCATCCGCGCGCCTCAAAATCGATCCGCGGATCAACCAAGACATAGGTAACATCGCGCAGCAGTGAGGCCAAAAGCCCGATGAGTGCAAAGATGTAAAGAGTGCCCAGTACCACCGGATAATCACGATTGATAATCGATTCATATCCCAAAAGACCCAAACCATCGAGGGAGAAGATCACCTCAATCAACAAAGACCCAGTAAAGAAAATGGAAAGAAAGGCAGATGGAAATCCGGCGATGACAATCAACATCGCGTTACGAAAGACATGGCCGTAAAGAACTGTGCGTTCGGAAAGACCTTTTGCACGCGCGGTTAAAACATAATGTTTGTTAATTTCATCCAAGAATGAATTTTTTGTCAGCATGGTTAAGCTCGCAAACCCACTGATGACCAAGGCGGCGGTTGGCAAAACCATATGCCATGCGTAATCTTTTATTTTGTCAAAACTTGAAAGTTCATCCCAGTTATCGGAGACAATCCCGCGCAAGGGAAAAAGATCGAAATAACGCCCGCCAGCAAAAAGAATGATCAACAAAATTGCGAATAAAAAAGAAGGAATGGCATAGCCGACAAAAATGACACCACTTGTCCACACATCAAAACTTTGCCCGTCTTTAACGGCTTTGCGAATACCTAAGGGGATGGAAATGAGATAAATAATCAATGTCGACCACAGGCCAAGCGAGATCGACACCGGCATTTTTTCAAGCACAAGATCAATAACCGAAACATCACGGTAATAACTCATCCCTAAGTCAAACGTGATGTAGTTTTTGATCATAAGAAAAAAGCGTTCAGGCGCAGGTTTATCAAAGCCATATTGTTTTTCGAGCTCTTTGATGAATTCAGGGTCAAGGCCTTGTGAACCACGATAAAGGCTTTGCTCCCCCGCGCTCACTTGGGCTTGGGCCGCCATGTCACCACTCGCTCCGCCACCAATGCGTGCCGTTGCTTCTAGGCTTGTGCCTTGAAGTTGGGCGATCATCCTCTCAACGGGGCCGCCCGGAACAAATTGAATGATTGTAAAACTGATCAGCAAAATGCCGAACAGGGTTGGGATCATCAAAAGCAAACGGCGTAGAATATAACCAAGCATGAGATTAAGTTTATCAGGTGTTTGTCTGTGCTTCCAGCCACTTTGATGGCCGCACGTTCCATTCTTTTACGCACCATGTCGTGTTTGTATATTCCAAACGGCATAAGGCTCCGGTTGCAATTTTGATATCATAGGATTTACGAAAAGAATCAAAATCACCCGTTAAATGTGGGGCAAAACGCGCGATGCCATTGCTGGTGATCACCAAAACGCGATGATGCGGCATGTCTAAAAACTCAGCCACAAAATCTTTCCAGGATTGAATGATGGTCAATGGGTCAACGACCCAACCAGGCGGGACAACCGCCCTTTCATCCCAATCTTGGATGGCTTGCGCCCCGATCCGCGCGATGACCATATCTTCGGTCTTATTTTCATCCGGGCCGTAATCAATTTCATTGAAAATATCTAAAGCTTGAACAGGGATATTTTTTTTGAATGCATCACATAAAATTTCCGCCATATGTTTTGTACGGACAAGATGTGATGTAAAAATTTTTTCAGGAATAAGGTTGTGATGGATAAGGTAATGCGCCAAATCGCGCGCTTGTTGTTCGCCTGATTCCACAAGCGGTAAATCAGTGCGCCCGCCCACACGCGTTGGTGTCTCGTTGGGGGCAAATGTGTTGCCGTGGCGCGCGATAAGAAGTTGTTTCATGGCGTGTGATAAGCTTTCAAAAGCTCTTCGGCACGCAAGAGATCTTCGGGGCTGTCAATTCCCGACATCGAAGGACGCCCTTTATAATCAACAATCACACAACGTACCGTCATACCATTTTCAAGAAAGCGTAATTGTTCCAACCCTTCCAGCGATTCATAAACGCCTTCCGGAAGTGACGTGTATTTTTCAAGTGAGGCCGTGCGGTATCCGTATAAACCAATGTGACGATAAACCGGTGAGAAGATTGGATCTATTTGCCGCAACTGATCCTCTTTACGCATTGCGGGAATAATATTTTTTGAAAACCACAGCGCATGGCGGCGCGCATCAAGAACGGCGGTTGTCCCACTGAAAGGAGTGACGTGTTTATTTTTGCGCAACTTATCCAAAGCGTCCCATGTTAACCGCACCACCGGCGTTATTAAGTCAACATCAGGATTTTGTAAAAAATCATCCAACATGGCGCGCATAAAATCAGGCGGGGTGAAAGGCGCATCGCCTTGTGCATTGATAATAAAATCAGGTTTCTGCGGAAGTTTTTCAATGGCTTCCATGACGCGGTCGGTTCCGGTTTTGCAATCGGGCGACGTCATAACAAATTGCATGCCGTTTTCTTCGCAATGTTCGGCAATCCGTTCATCATCGGTTGCAACCGCCAATGTGGCATTGTTTAAACCTTGCACCGCTTCATACGCATGATCGTACACACGCGCCAACATCGATTTACCGCCCAAGATTGCAAGCGGTTTACCCGGAAACCGGGTTGAGGCATAGCGCGCAGGGATAATGATGGCAATTTTTGTCATGACTTATTCGGCCTTTTCATTTTGAAACCACCATGTATCAAGGATGGCCGGTGTGCTTCCGGATAAATTTTTTGGCATGTCTAATTTATGTGACCACGCCAAGCGCCATGCACCGTAATACCAATGGGGCACAACATAATAATTCCACAATAACACACGATCAAGCGCGCGCGTCGCGGTGACCAAATTTTCACGCGATGTTGCATTGACAATTTCATCAACCAATTGATCAACAGCCTTGTTTTCAATGCCCATATAATTGCGCGAGCCCGGAATATGCGCCTTTGCCGCACCCCAGTATTCGCGTTGTTCATTTCCGGGGCTGTTCGATTGTGCAATCACACCCGAGGTCATATCGAAATCGAAACTGGTGATCCGGTTTTGAAATTGTGCTGCGTCCAAAGTGCGGTAGCTGGCTTTAATCCCGATACGTTTTAAATTTTGAATGAACGGCAATGTCCAGCGTTCAAAGGCGGGATTACTGTCAACAATTTGAAATTCCAAACGTTGTTTGGTTTTTTCATGCACCCGCACGCCGTCTTCTCCAAGTTTATAACCGGCATCATCGAGAAGTTTTGAGGCTTTGATCAAATTAGCCCGCACATTCCCTGAACCATCTGTTTTGGGTGGTGCGTAAGTTTGTGTGAAAACTTCCGCAGGAATTTGCGCACGTAACGGCTCAAGAAGTTTTAATTCGGAATCACTGGGAAGCCCCGATGAGGAAAGATCAGAATTTTCAAAATAGCTTTTGGTACGTGTATAAGCATCAAAAGCAAATTTCTTATTCGACCATTCAAAATCAAACGCATAAGCAATCGCGCGGCGCACAACCGGATCTTGAAAAACAGGACGGCGCATGTTGAAAAACCACCCTTGCATACCGGCCGGGCGTTGATTGGCAATTTCGCGTTTGATAATGCGCCCATCTTGAATGGCTGGCGCGGTATAGGCGGTCGCCCATAATTTCGCAACATTCTCAAGTTGAACATCATAGGTTCCGGCAAAAAAAGCCTCTAACGCGACATTGTTATCGCGAAAATAAATATAGCTGATTTGATCAAAATTATAACGCCCGCGATTAATCGGTAAATCTTTTGCCCACCAATCTTCAACGCGCTCAAAAGTAATAGATTGCCCGGGGGAAAGAGTGCTCACTTTATAAGGCCCACTTCCCAAAGGCGGGGTGAGGGATGTTTGCGCGAACACACGGCCTTGTGCTGTCCAATAATGTTTGGGAAGAACGGGAAGTTGCGCAAGCACAAGAGGCAATTCGCGGTTGGTGGTTGTTTTAAAAGTAAAAATTACGCGGCGCGCATCAAGAGCCTTGGCCGCATCAACATCTGCATAATAGGCTTTGTAAAAAGGTGCGCCGTCTTTTAGCAAGGTTTCAAATGTCCACACCACATCTTGTGCGGTGATGGGCTTGCCGTCATGCCAACGTGCCTTTGGATTCAGAAAAAAAGTCACCGAAGAATTATCATCAGCAACATCAACCTTCTCAGCGATTAAGCCATACATTGAAAACGGCTCATCGTAAGATTGTTCCATCAATGTCTCGTAAACAAGGCTTCCCACGCCCTCGGCCGCCGCACCTTTGATGATAAAGGGATTTAAGCTGTCGAATGTTCCGATGCTGGATAAGCGCAACTCCCCGCCCTTTGGGGCGTTTGGATTCACATAGTCGAAATGCGAAAAACCGGCGGGATATTTCACATCACCATGAAGTGCGATGGCATATTGCGGAGCCGCCATGGCCGCTTGTGCAAAAAGAATAATGAGAAAGCTCAGAAAAATTTTCATGCGGATTTACGCAGCTTCCACGCCATTTCGAAATCAGGTTTTCCAAACAACCATCCTTCGCCATAATCGACATTGAAATCCAAAAGCTCCTTCACTTCAAATTCATTCTCAACTTTTTCAATCACCATATTGATATTCTTCTTATGAAGTGTGCGGCGCAGTTCAGAGATAAGATCTTCGCCCTCAAGGGTTTTGCTTAAGTTTAAAAGCGCGGATGCGTTGAATTTTGCAAAGCTAAAAGATGACGTAATGCGGGCATCATCGAGAATACGCGTTGCTTCAGAAATATTATCAAGGGAAAAACCATAGCCGGTGCGCGAGAGCGCATTTAAAACAGCCATGTCGTTATCTGTCATATTTTCAAGGTCATTATATTGCAATTCCATCACCAAGAAATGCCCCAAATGTTTATGGGTGCGCAAAAACTCAACCGCATCATTTAAAAAAGCGGAGTCGCGCAACGTGTTTGCGGTGACATTAATAAAATATCCCACTTCAATGCCGCGGCGTTCATTTGTCTTCAAAACTTCCAAGACATGTTGCAATAGAATGTGATCAATTTCGGCTTGTAACGTATGTTGTTGCGCCAATGGGCGGTAACGTTGTGCCGCCACATAAACCCCGGCACGGGCGCGAATACGCGCAAAAAGTTCAAGATAAACAAGGCGGCGCGAGGGAAGTTTAACAATTGGTTGCGCAAAAATTTCAATCTTATCGGATTTGACTGCGTGGCGTATCAACTCTTCAACCACCGCATCGGAGAAATGATCAGCCGGGTTTACCTCGTCATTATTTTGCTGAAGTGTGGGGCGGCCCAACCGGAAATTGGATCGCGGCGAAAAATCACTTTCGTGTGAGGCTTGTTGTTGTGTGTTCATCATGCGCGGGCGCGCGGCCATGCGGGTGAATGATTTTTCGGTTTCAGTTTTGGGTGTTGTTTTCAAATGATGCGCGGTGCGTGCTAAATCATCTTTTAAGGTATCAACATCACTTTTTGTGCGGGTGACATCACGCAACAAACGATCATGATTTTGGGTAAGGGCATTGAGTTTCTTGACGGCTGTTTCATAAGAGTTTTGCCGTGCAAAAATCTCAGCCGTTAAAATACCGCCCATAATTAAAAATCCGGCAACGGTTCCGGCCGCCGCCGCACCGGTCGCAAAACCAACAACGGCGGTGACAAGAGCCGCACCACAGCCATAAGAAATCAACCAGCCGATTAAATAATTTTTGGGAGTCATCATGCCGCACCTTGAAGAGGTTTATGATGATCCGCGCCAATCGCTTGTGTAAGCGACGTAAAACCATCATCGCGCAGTAAATCGCACAGCCCAAGATTTATATCACGCACGACATAAGGCCCTTTAAAAACAAGGCCGGAATAAAGTTGTACCAAAGACGCCCCCGCACGAATTTTCGCATAAGCAGAAGCCGCATCATCAACGCCCCCCGCGCCAATAATCGGAATTTTTCCATCCGTCAGCGTGTAAAACCGGCGAATGGCGGCGGTTGAAAGATCAAGAAGCGGCGCGCCGCTTAAGCCACCTTTTTGTGAGCGGAATGCGACGGGCAAAATCTCAGGGCGATGAAGTGTGGTGTTCGTCAAAATCACCCCATCAATTTTTTGCGCAAGTAAAACATGTGCAATATTACTCAATTGATCTTCCACAAGATCAGGGGCAAGTTTTACCAAAATCGGCACCGGATGATTGCCGCAGGTGGCCGCACGTTCATCCATCACACTTGTCAGTAATGCCGCCAAATGATCAGGGTGTTGCAAATCACGCAGTCCCGGCGTGTTGGGGGACGAGATATTGATGGTGATATAATCCGCAAGCGGCGCAAGCAAGCGCACAAGTTGCGTGTAATCATCAGCCGCATTGGTTTGATCTTTGTTCATACCAATATTGATTCCCAAAACACCCTGTGGGCGTGGCTTTGTTTGCAAAAATGCGGAAAGATTTTGTTTAAATACGCCCACGCCTTTGTTGGGAAATCCCATGCGGTTAATGATCGCGGAATTTTTAACATCACGAAAAACACGCGGGCGCGGATTGCCTTCTTGCGGTTTGATGGTAACCGTGCCCGTTTCAACAAAGCCAAAGCCAAAATTAAAAAGACCCGCAACAGCTTCGGCATTTTTATCAAAGCCCGCCGCAAGACCCACCGGATTTGAAAAGGAACGTCCCCATAAAGATTGTTTAAGTGCCGGGTGATCAACGGGTGCGATGCGCGGTGTTAAATTTTTGTGCAAGGCTTTTAAGGTCACATTATGC
>JAIXWE010000028.1 GCA_027482195.1 Alphaproteobacteria bacterium
AAATGTGCTGGTAGATTAGTAAATGATACTAAATCATTTATAGAACAAGCACAACTCATTCATAAGGATGAAAATAATAATCCATTATATCATTATCAACTTGTTGAATATATCTCTACATATGATTCAGTTATTATTATATGTCCTAAACATGGCGAGTTTATACAAAAACCAACAGACCATTTACGAAATAGTGGTTGTACAAAATGTGCTGGTAGATTAGTAAATGATACTAAATCATTTATAGAACAATCACAATTCATTCATAAAGATGAAGATAACAATCCATTATATGAATATCATCTTGTTAATTATAATAAATCAAATGAATATGTTATTATTATATGTAAAAAACACGGTGAATTCTTACAAACACCGAATAGTCATTTAAGCGCTAAATATGGATGCAATGATTGTGCTGTTAAAAACAATTCATTCAACCAAAGAATCACAATAAATGATTTTATTGAAAAATCAATAAATATACATGATAATAAATATGATTATTCTAAATCAGTCTATAATGGTTGTGATAAAAAAATAATAATTATATGTAAAACACATGGTGAATTTTTACAAACACCTTATTATCATTCTCGTGGTGCAGGATGTCCATTATGTGTAAATAAAACAGAAGCAAAACTATATGAAAAAATAATAACTATCTACCCTTCTCTACAAACCCAATTCAAACAAGAATGGTGTAAAAAAAAACTTTGTTTACCATTTGATTTCTGTATCCCAGAATGTAAAATAATCATAGAATTAGACGGAGAACAGCACTTTAAGCAAGTAGCAAATTGGTCTTCACCAGAAGAACAATTTGAAAATGATAAATTCAAAGAAAAATGCGCAAACCAAAATGGATATTCCATCATTCGTTTATTACAAGAAGACGTATTTTATGATACTTACGACTGGGTAAAAGAATTATGTGATGCGATTGAAGAAGTAAAATCAAGTGAAGGAATAACAAATGTCTATCTATGCAAGAACGGCGAATACGAACAATTTTAGATCGTCGTATTTTCAGATTGTATTTTCTCTTTCTTTTTCAAATAATAATTTCTTCGCCACTCTTTCAATTTCTCCGGATTTTCTACCTTCATCTTTTCCATATAGTTTTTTGTGCGTTCTTTGACAACTTCTTTATTATTTTCGTAATATTTTAGATGCCGATTATTATTTGTATATTTTTTCAAATGTTCTTCTAATTCCTTT
Source organism: Alphaproteobacteria bacterium (assembly GCA_027482195.1). Lineage (GTDB taxonomy): Bacteria > Pseudomonadota > Alphaproteobacteria > Micavibrionales > Micavibrionaceae > Micavibrio_B. The sequence goes on from JAIXWE010000028.1 coordinate 1,222, forward strand.
ATATAAATCTCCATTTTTTCTATTTTTTGTTTCATTTCACTTATTTCATCGGTTGAATTCATTATATATTTAAGATATATAATTAATAAATTTTTAAGTTTTTTATGTTATAATTTTATATGACGACCCATCACAAAAGCGAAGATTATAAAGAACAAGCAGTCAAATATTATTTAGTGGAAGATAATACTCAAGAAGAAGTTTGTAGAGTATTTGAATGTTCTCGTCGTAGTTTGATGAGATGGGTAGAACAATATAAGAAAAAAGGAAAAATTCAAAGAAATAATAGAACGCCGATTGCATACAAAGTAAAAAGAGAACATATTCAATTTATAAAAGATGAACTCAAAAACAATAAAACAATTACTATGGAAGATCTACTTTTTTTACTCAAAAAGAAATATCCAACTTTATCGTTAAGTAGGTTTCATCTAAATCGTGTTGTAAATGATAATAATATTACACTAAAACTAACCAGAATAAGACATGAACCGACGCATAGATGGGGTAAAGACATCAATATCAACGATAAATTAGATGAATTCTATAAAGAAATTAGTAAATATAAAATAGAAGATATTATTTGTATTGATGAAACCGGTATAAAATCATTACAAAAGAGAAATCACTGCTATAGTCAAAGAGGTAAAAGATGTGTCATAAAGACACAATCACAAGATGTCTTCAAAAAATATACTGGAATATTTGCGATTTCAGTAAATGGTGTAGAAGGATGGGATTTATATGAAAAAGGCGGTATAAATACTGAACGATTAGTGGAATTCCTACAAAAATTCATTACAGAAAAATACAAAAATAAATTTATTATTTTGGATAATGCTTCCGCACATAAAAACGATACTATTAAAGATTTAGTGAATAAACATAATAAATTGTTATATTCAGTTCCATATCAGCATTTTAGTAATGCAATTGAAAATTACTTTAGTATGTTGAAATCAAAGTTACAAAAATTTAGTGGGTTAAAATATGAAAATTTGAAAGAAAATATAGTAAAAGCGATAGACATTATACCAAAAGAATATTATAAGAACATTTTGGAAGGTGCCTATAATAGAAATCAAAAATATGTTCCAAAAAATAAAACTCGTAAAAATCCAAAAAAGATGTATAAATAATGGGCGTTTTAAGTGTGCAAAGGTGTAAAAGGAGTAAAAAAATGATTTTTTAATCTCTCCATTCGACCCATTATAAGTGTTGGGAGATATAATTCACCATAAGAAATGATCACAATTCACAGCGAACTGGTCTCTTCAATTCTC
>JAIXWE010000103.1 GCA_027482195.1 Alphaproteobacteria bacterium
ATTGACATGATCTGATAAAATAATCGCCTCTAAAGGAAGTTGCGGTGCAAGCCCGTATTTTATTTTTGTTTTCTCGGGAACCTGCCCACTTTTATAATCCATGATAATCGCATGATTGCCTTGTGTCACATCAATGCGGTCGGCTTTTGCCGTTAAGGTAATGGCACCCTTGTCCGTTTCAATGATTGTTTTTCCCGATCTTTCAAGCGCATGCACGCGGGCATGTTTTTGCCATTGTGTTTCAAGGGCCACAATGTGGCTGGCAAGACGGGCAAGGCTTGGTTTCAAATAAGATTTTTCAACATCAGAAAAGCCATATGTTTCAAGCAATTCTTCACACAGCTCTAAAAAAACCGTTTCCGCATTTGCGGGAATATGATCACGAATATGGTCAATAAAACGCTCCATCACCGCATGCAAAACCGTGCCCCACAAAGCGGCGTTTTTAGAATCATCCACATCATCCAACGTTTTCAGGCGCAATATTTTCTCGCCATAAAAGCGGTAAGGATTTTCTTGAAGCGTTTGAACCCGTGTCACCGATAAATGATGCGGACGATCATCAAGATTGGGCACAGGGTTTGGTTGGTGCGCGGGTGGTAATTTTTGTATTGGGTGATCTAATATTTCCGCAAGCGCCAACATGGATGAGGGCGGAAAATTTGCAACGGAGAATGTTTTTTGTATTTCGGTTTGAAGGCGTTGCAACCAACGTGATGGGGTTGTTGGCGCGCCTTCTTCTTGTTCGCTTCGCGCCAAGATAACGCGCTTTCCACAAAAGCCCGCGACAAAATCATGCGCAGAAAGCCCAAGGCTGCGTTCCAATCCGGGAAGGCCAAAATCTTTACGCATGGGGCGCGATAAAAACGGATTCACACCTGCATCTTCTGGCCAAACACCTTCGTTGAGTCCGGCCAAGATCATCACGTCCGCTTGCATTAAACGCGATTCCAACTGGCCAAGAATGGTCAAGCGCGGGTGGGTTAAATGGGCCGTGCGTACGGGGGTTTGCATGGCGAGATATTCCAAAATGGCATACGCCTCATCACATGAGAGCGCCTCAATACTATAGGCTTCATCATGAAGGTCGGCCAAGATTTGCAAAACACTGTCCCCGCCTTCTGTCTCCCATAAAATTTTTTCATCGATAAAATTTTGTGCGCAGGCAACAAGTTGATTAATCCATGATCGCAAAGATTGTTTCTCATCTGTTTTTGAGAAAGCGGCAAAGCGCGTTTGAAGATTTTCAACAAGGGGAATATAAGCGGGCGCATCAGCGCATAAAGACAAAAGCCCATCAAGTCCGTCTTTATGTTGCGGGCGGCGCAGAATTGTTTTCTCAAAATCATATAAAAGCGTTTGGTCAAAAACATCACGGTTTAAGGGGTGATGCAGAAATTCCAAAAGACTTAAGGGGGAAAATGCGTCGCGCGAAACCGCCAATAACCGCAATAAATAATCATAAGATTGTGTATCGCGGCATGTTTTTCCGGCGGTGTCATCAATATCAATCCCCCAGCGTTTTAAAAGTGTGGCCACACGCTGGCCGATCAAACGGTTGGGGGTGATCAAACATGCGGTCACGTCACGCGACTCCAACACTTCACGCATCGATAACGCAATCATCATGGCTTCATCGCGCGGGGTTTTCGCCGTGATGAGGAATATATTTTCCAAGCATTTTTTATTTAAGGGCGGGGGTTCAGAATGTATGGCGTCATTTTGTGCCGGCGCAAGAGAGGTTGAGATGAGTTTAAATCTTTCCTCAGAATCAGTGGGTGGTGAAAATTGAAGCGGCCAAGGTAAAACGCTCGCACGCGCCACTTCGCAAAGATCTAAAAAACTTTTCATGGTGTATTGCGGATGCGTTTCGGGAATTTTCTCCCACGCATCGTGTGACAAATAGGGATCAAGCCCCGGTAAAATCACGCGACCATAAGGTAAATTTTTGACCACCTTCATGAGGGCGCGCGTGGCGGGAATCGATCCGGTGGAGCCTGCAAAAATAATCGGATGAAGGGGAGGTGATTTCTCCCATAAATCCGCTTGCGCGCGCAATAATTTGATCCGCCGCGTGCTGGCATCAAGGGCGTTTTCCGCCTTTAAAATTAACGGCCAGTGTGTTGAAAGAAGAGCAAGAAAATCCAATGTGATGCCCCAATGTTGGGCAAAATTTTCGGGAACAAGATCTTTTAAGGAATCAAAACTTAACTCCTCCGTATTTACTTGATCCAAAAGAAAGCCAAGTTGCTGTGATAAGCTTAGGGCTTGAACAAAACTTCGCTCCGGATAAATTTTGTGAACGAGTTGCGCCAATAACATCTGACGGCGCAAGGGGTGCAACGCCTTTGGAAGATCAAGATTTTCGCTAAGAGCTGTGACGTGAAACCCAAGTGTGTCTTCATCCACATCACCAATGGGTAAGATGTGAGGAAGAAGCAAGGGCACCCCGTTCGTCAATTCCAAAAACGCATCCGCCAAAGCACGGCATGCGCGCCGTGTCGGAAGATAGACGTGATAGGAAGTCAGCTCAGTGTTTGTAGCTTTCGCTTCGCGCAAAATCTCGGCCGCCACATTCGGCAAAAAAGCAGCCGAAGGTGGAATTGTAAAAATGCCGTTTTGTGCCGTCATGACGGGGGTTTTCCGTGATCATTGACACGGTGAAGATCATCGGCCGTGCTGATGTGATGCCAATCCCCATCATGAAGTGTGGCATAAAGACGGTTTTGTGTTTCGGCCCTGTCCATTAAACTTAAAAACGGAAATTTGCCATCTGGCGTGTCTTGAAAAATGCGCGGATGAACAATGCGCACGCCGGCAAACATCAAATCCCCATCTTGATTTTTTTGGCGCAAGGCGCGGTGATGATCATCCACCACATAATCGCCCACACCTTGGGTCAGGATCATTTTGTTGGTTGGTTGCAAAAGCAAAAGAATATCCATGTGCGCGTCGTGCCAATCTTGCGCCAATCTTTGTAAAGCGGGTGTGTTAGGCCCGTTGCACCATAAACTATCGCCATTGATCATGAAAAAAGCGTGGTCTTGAAAAATATCTAATGTTTTTTTGACTCCGCCGCCCGTATCCAGCAAATTTTCTTCGAAGGATTCGGTAATGTGAATATCATTCCGGGTTTTAAAATAATCCCGCAAAATATCGGCCTTGTGATGAAGATTAATCACCGCTTCGCGCACACCGGCTTGCACACAATGATCAAGAATGTGCCCAATGACGGGCTTGCCCCACACTTCCACCATCGGCTTGGGAAGTGTGTCGGTGTAAGGTTTTAAACGTGTGCCCATGCCGGCCGCTGCAATAAAAACTTTATCAATATTTTTTCTTATCATGGTCTTCCCCATGTGAGCCAACGGTGATCGGAATCATCCCCGGCGGTGAAGGTGAGGCTTTGGGCATGAGGGGGAATTAAATCACCCAAACGCTCCGGCCATTCAACAATCACAATATGATCAAGCGCGTCTTCCCACCCCAAATCATAAATTTGTTCTGCTGCGGTTAAGCGGTATAAATCAAAATGATACACGGGCCCGCGGGATGTGTCGTAAATTTGCACAAGGGTGAAGGTGGGGCTTGGGACAATTAATTCCGGTTCGCCGGCAAGGTTTCGAATAAGTGCGCGGGCAAAGCTGGTTTTTCCCATGCCCAGATCACCTTTTAATAATAAAAGACTGGGTGGCTTCAGATTTTGCGCAAGCTTAGCGGCCGCATCGTGCAACGCGGGCTCGCTCACATGGAGGTGGGTTTCAAAACTCTCTTGGCTCAGGGTCATTTGTTCTTTATTTATAATCAGATGAATGACATTGAGCAAACAGATGTTGCAATTATCGGTGCCGGGCCTGTTGGTCTTTTTGCCGTGTTTGCGTGTGGCATGGTCGGGCTAAAATGCCATGTGATTGATACCTTGGATCACATTGGCGGGCAATGTACGGCTCTTTACCCCGAAAAACCAATTTATGATATTCCCGCTTATCCGAAAATCATGGCGGGGGATTTAATTGCCCAATTGGATGCGCAAGCCGCTCCCTTTGCGCCCGTTTTTCACTTAAACCAACAGGCTGTGAAATGTGAGGGCGAGAAAAACAGGTGGGTGGTCACAACATCGCATCATAAAAAGATCAATGCGCGTGCGATTATTGTCGCGGCCGGAGCCGGAGCCTTTGGCCCACACAAACCACCTTTAGACGGGTTAGAAAATTTTGAAGGAACAAGTGTTTTTTACGCAGTGCGCCACCGTGAAAATTTTAAAGGCAAAAAAATTATGATTGCGGGAGGTGGCGATTCGGCCGTTGATTGGGCCGTGTCCTTATCCGAAATTGCGCCTGTGACGTTGGTGCATCGCCGCGATCAATTTCGTGCCCACGCGGCCACATTGATACGTTTAAAAGAGCTTGTGGCACAAGGGCGCATCACACTTAAAATACCGTATCAATTGGAGTCGTTGGTCGGCGAAAACGGACATTTAACACAGGTCATTTTAAAAGATATGGATGGGTGCACGGAGCAAATCGCCACCGATATCTTGCTTCCATTTTTTGGTCTCTCCCATGATTTGGGGCCGCTTTTGCAATGGGGTTTGGGAGTTACCCAAAAATATATTCCCATTGACCCAACCACCGCACAAACACATATTCCGGGAATTTTTGCGGTGGGGGACATTGCGACTTATCCGCATAAATTGAAACTCATTGCCACCGGATTTGCCGAAGCCGCCCAAGCCGCGCATGCGATTCGGGCGCAAATTTTCCCCGATCACGATTTTCATTTTGAATATTCCACCACCAAAGGAATTCCCGCATGAAATTTATGATCTTTCTCTTTATTTTGTTGATCACACCGTTCGCGCATGCGGAATTATACAGCCCCACCCCGCAATGCGCCGTCATCCGCAATACAACCGCGAGCACGGTTTTTGTCGTCATCCGCACCGATTTTTTTGAAAACAAAGACGGGAGCAAAGAGCGGTTTCAATCAACCTTGCGTCTTGACCCAAAAGTCGCACAAGAGATTTGCGCCAAAGGCCCGTTTTTCCCGAATTTTCAAGTGGATTTGACCATCCGCACCTTGATCCCAATTTTTTCATGCAAGACAAAATTAAGCGGGGAAATTGCGATCACCGCGAGTCCGCGCGATGACGGATCCCAAAAATTCCAAGCGGTGTGTGTGAATTAATTAAAGCGGCAAATGAATTGAAAAACGTGACCCCTGTGCGGGTTGTGAATCAAGCGTCAAACGCCCGCCATGCAATTCGGTAATTGTACGTACCAAGGTTAAGCCCAAGCCCGCACCACCGCGCCCATTGCCGTCACCATTGTCACGCGATTCATTTGTTTTCTCAAAGGGACGGAAAATACGTTCTTGATCTTCCGGCGAAATTCCGGGCCCCGTATCCGCAACCGTGAGGATCATTTCATTTTCTTCTTGGCTGGCTTTTAAGGTAATAACACCGCCCGCGGGTGTGAAATCAATCGCGTTGCGAATAAGGTTCAAAAGAATTTGTTTCATCCGCCGTTCGTCCGCGTGAATTTTGCCGCACGGGTTGGGGCATTCCAATTTCATCTCAACCCGCCCGCGCCGTGCCCATTCAATTGTTAAATCATAAAGACCTTTTAAAAGGTGATAAACTTCGATATCGGTTTTTTCCAACGCTAAATATCCGGCCTCAATGGTTGAGAGATCAAGAATATCGTTGATCAAGGTCATCAACCGTTCCCCGGCTTCCGACAGGCCTTGGGTATATTCTTTTTGCTTTGAGGTTAAGGGGCCAAAATATTCGTGATGTAAAATTTCGGTAAAGCCAATAATGGCATTCAGCGGCGTGCGCAGTTGGTAAGACACATTCGCAAGAAAATCTAATTTCAAACGCTCCGCCGTCTCAAGCGCGGCCGTTTTTTCGCGTAAGGCATTTTCAACGCGAATACTGTCGGTGATATCGATATGGGTGATCAACATCCCGCCATCGGGTAACGGCACAGCGGCAAATTCCAACACGGAATTATCTTTGCGGATAATCTGCCCATCACGCGGGCTGCGATCCAAAGCTTGCGCCAAAAGATTTTCCCGCGCCATGCTCCAATCTTCGGAGCCGAAATGATTTTTCATGCGCTCAATCAAGCGGGTGACATGTGGTTCGCCATCCAGATCTTCGGGGTTTAACGTCCATAACCGCGCAAAGGCCGGATTATAAAGCTTTAATCGTCCATCCCCGCCAAAGGCTGCGACACCTTCGGCCAAATTATCCAATGTTTCTTTTTGCACCGCCACCAAGGTGTTGTAAGACGATTCAAGTGCCAAGCGCGAGGTTACATCTTCGAACAACATCATCAACCCACCCAACGGGTGTGGCATGACAAGCGCGCGCAACGATGTGCCATCGGGAAGATAAATCATATCTTCGTGCGGCTTGATCAAGGTTGTGAATTGATCAAGCCATGATTGTTTATAGCGTTTAAAATCAGCCTGTTCCGGCAATTTGCGTTGCTCACGCAACCTCTCCAAAATATCTCCCAATTTCGGGCGAGTGTTGAGCCATTGATCATCAAGTTGCCAGAGCTGAGAATAGGTTGTGTTGAAAAATTCCAATTTCTGATCGGCCGCGAAAATGGCAATCGCGGTGTGAAGATTTTCAAGCAACTCATGATTGGCGGCGGTGTTGCGCGCGGCGTCGCGCGCTTTCATATCCTCCATCGTCATGTCACGCGCACGCCCAATGACCATATCAAATTGCGGCAAGGGTGTGAGGGTGATGTGATAGCTACGCCGCTCCCCGCCGATGATGCAATTGCGGTCATCTTCCACGACCTGGCCAATCGATAAGGTTTCAAGTTCCAAATCTTGTAAATTTTTTTGCCCTGGTTTTTTGCTGAAACCCAATTCATGGGAATCAATCAAAAGAGCAGCCGCGGCCTTATTATGCCAGGTAATTTTGCCGTGAATATTACGAATCCAAATAAGGTCTTCCAGCGCATCAAAGGCAAAGCGATATAAGGAAAGATTACGTTCCGCATCGCTTAATTGCGTACGTTCTGTGTAGATTATTTTTTCTTCCGCTGTGATATCTTCCACCCACAAAATCACATAGCTTTGTTCCCCGTTTAACGCCGCCCCCTTTGACCCCGACAGACGCAGATAACGTCCGTCATCATGCGTTTGAACCTTCAAGGCAAACGAAGGTGTCTGATCAAGGCGCAAGACCGCGTTTTCAAGTGCGGCGCTGTCCGCAAGGGTCAAGGCATTTTGCACATCGGTGAAGTGGCGAATAACCTCTAATCCTAAAAGCCGTGGGAAGTTTGGGCTGTGTGCCAAGGTGCCGTCGGCGCCAAAGCCGCAATATTCCCCCGGATATGCGGCGAGAAAAGCCTCAAGGCGTGCTTTGTCGGTTTGCTGCTCAAAGTTTGGCAAACGTTTTTTGAGATTTTCAAGAAAAAGAGACGAGGCCGTAATCACGGGTTAAGAGTAACGGTGATAACGGATCTCTTCAAGAGGGGGGTTATTCCACCGTAACGGATTTGGCGAGATTACGGGGTTGATCCACATCCGTGCCTTTATGCACGGCCGCATGATAGGCCAAAAGCTGAACCGGCAGGGCATAAAGAATGGGTGTTACAAAAGGATGGGCGTCGGTTAAGGTCACGCTCCAGGTTGCAATATCTTTTAATTTTGCAACACCGTTTGCGTCGGAGATGAGCAAAACTTTTCCACCGCGCGCGACAGTTTCTTGAACATTCGAAGCGGTTTTTTCAAAAAGCGCGTCGGTGGGTGCCACCACAACAACCGGAACCGTATCATCAATCAAGGCGATGGGGCCGTGTTTCATTTCCCCGGCCGCGTAACCTTCGGCATGGATGTAGGAAATTTCCTTAAGCTTTAACGCGCCTTCTAACGCAAGCGGATAAAGCGCGCCGCGCCCGAGATATAACACATCGCGTGCTTCGGAAATTTGTTTGGCGATATCACGAATTTCGGAGTCATGTGACAAAACAACATTGCACAAATTCGGCAACAAACGCAGGTCTTGCGCCATCTCGGAGGCTTGAGCGGGGGAGATTGTTCCCTTCGCGGTGGCAGCCGCAATCGCAAGGCACGCAAGCGTGGTTAATTGCGTGGTAAACGCTTTGGTTGAGGCCACACCAATTTCGGGCCCGGCCAAGGTGTGCAAACATAAATGCGCTTCGCGCTCAATCGTGCTTTCAATTGTGTTGACAATCGCCAAGCACATTTGCCGTTCGCGTTTGCAATAGCGCAACGCCTCAAGCGTGTCGAGCGTTTCACCCGATTGGGATACAAAAATCGCCAAACCGTCTTTCGGCATGGGCGCTTCGCGGTAACGAAATTCAGAAGCCACATCAATTTCACATGGAATTCGTGCCACTGTTTCCAACCAATATTTCGCAACCATACAGGCATAAAAGGCCGTGCCACAGGCGATCAACGTGATGCGCGGCGCGCGCAACAAAGCTTCCAAGATACTGTCGGGAAGGGTGACGTGACCAGTTGCGGGATTGATAAAGCTGTTGAGCGTATCGGCAATCACGCTTGGTTGCTCATAAATTTCTTTTAACATGAAATGGCGGTAATCACCTTTGCCGGTTGTGGCTCCCGATTGTGCGGTGATGCGAATGGGGCGTTCGACAATTTTGCGTTTATTATTGACAATGCGGACATTGTCATTGGTGATAATCAAGCGATCGCCATCTTCCAAAAAACTGATCCGGCGTGTGAGGGGGGCAAGCGCATAAGAATCGGATGCGATGAACATTTCACCCTCGCCGTAACCTATTGCCAAAGGTGTGCCTTGGCGCGCGCCGATAAGAAGATTATTTTGATCCGCAAATAAAAGCACCACCGCAAACGCACCTTCCAAACGGTCAAAGGCTTTGTGCGCGGCCTCTTCCGGATGAAGGCCTTGGGTTAGATAATGATCCACCAAATGGGCGATCACTTCGGTGTCGGTGTCGGTGGTAAAACGCACTTGATGGGCCGATAATTCGTCTTTTAATTGCGCATAATTTTCAATGATGCCGTTATGCACGACGGCCACTTTTTCCGTTGCGTGGGGGTGGGCATTATTCACCGAAGGTTCACCATGTGTGGCCCAGCGTGTGTGGCCGATGCCGATTGTGCCGTTTAAGGGTTCTTGTGCCAACACGTCATCCAAATTGCTTAATTTGCCTTTGGCGCGTCTTCGGTGAATGTGCCCATCCACAAGTGTGGCTATCCCTGCGCTGTCATATCCGCGGTATTCCAAACGGCGCAATCCCTCAACCAAGTGTGATGTCACATTTTGATTTGCGCTTACGATTCCGATAATGCCGCACATAATAAATCTCCCGTTTTCAGTTTTTCTGTTTCAAGCGGCCTTTGGCCTTATCTGGTTTCGTGATTTGATGGGCGCGGCCAATCGCCAACGCATCTTGCGGCACATCATCGGTGATCGTGCTTCCAGCCGCAACATAAGATCCGTCATGAAGTGTGATGGGCGCGATGAGGGATGCGTTTGATCCCACCATGACATGGTCGCCAATGACGGTGCGGTGTTTATTGACACCATCATAATTCACGGTGATGGCGCCACATCCAAAATTGCTGAATGCGCCAATCTCGGCATCACCGATATACGCCAAATGACTGGCTTTTGCATGGGGATGAAGTGTTGCGTTTTTAATTTCAACAAAATTTCCAATTTTGACGTGTTCGCCAATGACGCTTCCCGGGCGAATACGGGCAAAGGGGCCGATGTGACATTGTGTTTTCAGATGCACCCCTTCCAACACACAGTAAGGTAAAATCGTCACATGGGAGTCACATGTCACATTCGGGCCAAACACGACCCCGGGGTGAATCACACAATCTGTTCCAAGTTGTGTGTCAAAGCTGAAATAAACGCTGTTGGGATCAATCAATGTCACGCCGTGATCCATCATTTTCAGGCGCATTTTATGTTGAAAAGCCTGTTCCAATTCCGCCAATTGTGCGCGTGAATTCACACCACGCAGCTCATAATAATCACCGCGAATAACCCCAGTTGCAATTTTTTGCGCACTGAGAACTTTTGACAAATCCACCAAATAAAATTCTCCTTGTGCATTTTGATTGGTAATCATCTCAAGTGACGCGCGCAAATTCTCGCCCTTCATCACCATCAATCCACTGTTGCAAAGACGCACAAGTTTCTCATCTTCATTGGCATCTTTTTCTTCAACAATGCGGTTTAAGGTGCCGTCTTGGTTTTGAAAGATACGCCCATAACCATGGGGGTTGGGCGGGGCCATTGCCAAAACGGTGGCACCAAAATCACCCTTGCGATGATGGTCCAAAAACGCCTGTAACGTCGTTGTTTGCACCAAAGGCACATCGGCATATAACACCATCACATCGCCCGCGAAATCACCCAAAGACTCCAATCCCGCCTTGACCGCATCGGCGGTGCCCTTTTGGTTTTTTTGCACAGCCGTGCGGTGCGGAGAGATAGCTTGTTTCACAGGATCCATATCCGGCGCAATCACGGTGATGATATGGCGCGGGCTTAAAGCCTCGGCGGTTTTTAAAACATGGTTGATGAGGGGAAGCCCCGCAATCGGGTGCAAAACTTTTGGAATATCGGAACGCATGCGCGTGCCTTTTCC
>JAIXWE010000078.1 GCA_027482195.1 Alphaproteobacteria bacterium
AAATCTTAGCCGTTACGAATTTCGGATAAGAACCTCTGCACCTGAACTTGCAAATCATCTGAGATTTTTGCCAATTCCGATGCCGCGCTTTGCACCGTGCTGGCCGCACTGCTGGTCTCGGTTGCATTGCGCTGCACGTCTTGAATATTGTGCGCCACTTGTTGCGTGCCCGTTGAGGCTTCCGCTACATTGCGCCCGATCTCGGCTGTGGCCGCGTTTTGCTCTTCCACCGCTGAGGCCACCGTCGATGTTGCCCCATCAATATCGCGAATATCGGTGATGATACGTTGCACTGCATCCACGGATGAACGAATAGCTTGTTGAATACGCACCACGCGCCCGTCAATTTCCTCCGTTTTTGCGGCGGTTTCATTCGCCAATTTTTTGACCTCATCAGCCACCACAGCAAAACCTTTGCCCGCTTCGCCGGCACGTGCGGCTTCAATTGTCGCATTGAGTGCCAACAGGTTTGTTTGCTCGGCGATGTCTTTAATGGCACCGACAACTTCGCCGATGGAATCGGCAAGTGTATTCAGCTCCGCCACTTCTTTGCTTGTGGTTGCGGCCTCACTCGATGCGCGGTTTGATTTTTGCGCCACGGATGAAATTTGCCGCGCAATCTCGGAACTCGATGCCGATAATTCCTCGGCTGCGGCTGCGACGGTTTGAACATTTGAATCCGCTTCTGCTGCTGCGGCCGCGACCAAGCTTGATGCTTGCGACGTACCTTCGGAGGCATGAGTCATTTGTGAAGCTGTTGCTTGCATCTCGGTGGCAGCGGCCGCAAGTGCCGCAATAATTCCCGATGTACGGCTGTCGAAATCATCGGCCAATTTTGCCAAGGCCGCTTTTTTATCAATCTCGGCTTGGTGTTTGAGTTGCTCTTGCTCTTCTTGCATGCGCGCAACCGCCAAGCCGTTTTCTTTGAAAACTTGTACCGCTTTTGCCATGTCGCCAATTTCATCATGGCGGGTTTGTGAGGGCACATCGACACTGTAATCACGATTGGCCAATGTGCCCATCACCGCAACCATCGTATTGATCGGGCGTGTTAATGATGATGAAAAGCCTAAACCAACACCGGCGACAATTAAAATTGAGATCACAGCACCGATCAGGCTGTAAAGTGCCATTTCATAGATGCCTTCATAAACCTCATCTTTTTCAATCTCCGCAGAGATAATCCATTTTACTTGGCCTAAGACATCAAAAGATTCGTAAGCGGATAAAACCTCGGTACCGTCATGAAAAAACATACCGGTTGCGTGACTTGCGCCCGCATTTACCGTCTTGAAACCTTCTGTTTCATATTTTTCCTTGAGAATAGGGTTTTCATCATCATCTAATTTCGGATCATTCCGCACCAACCCATCGGACCCGATCAGGTGGACATGCATGGTTTTGCTAATTTTTTTATCAACTTGGGTGATTTTATTGATGGCATCAATCGGCATTTGAATTGCCAAAACTCCGATGAAATTATCCTTATCAAAAACAGCGACGCCCATGAAGGCTGCCGGCGCATTATTTGACGGGGCATATTCCTCAAAATCGTAAAACAAGACTTTGTCGCTCTGCGGATTCGCTTTGATATCGCGGAACATTTGCATGAGACCGGAATCTTTCCACTGCCCTGTTACGGCATTGGTGGCAAAATCACGTTCTTTGAAAACGGTGTAAACAACATTCCCGCTTTTATCGAATAAAAAGATATCATAATAGCCGCGCAGCTCTAACCATTGGCGCATCCATGGATGATATTCCGCATGAAGCTTATTATAATATGTGTCACCAGATGCCACATCGAGAAGATGTTTTTTCCCCAATTCATTTGGGTTATCGTCGATATATGCTTTTTGCAAGAATTGGGTTTTATCCTCAGCCGGCAAGGTTTGCAACGCCGTTCCAAATTCGGTGATTAATCTGCGAACGGTTGGACCACTCGCACGCGACGTTAAATCTTCCCTGATATCATTTAGGAGAAGATCTAATGACTGACCGACCCCCAACGCCACCGCTTCCAATTTTGATGTGTTGGTAACAATCGATTCTTTTTGTCCAAAATAAACGGCTGTTCCCAATACAACGCCGGCGTTTAAAAGTACCAGAAACACCATCATCAGCGGTAATTTTTTGGAAATTTTCATTTTGGAAAAAAACGACATCGATCAGTTCCTCGTTTCTCGAGTTGGTAATGAAATTGCGCATACGCATGCAGGTAATACTTTGACTTTATAAGGAGTTTCTTAACAGATCCTAAAAAAACACCGAGGCCTTATTCTTTATTTTCTCCAAGCTCATATAAATATTTCCACGTATAAATTCCCGTATCATGGCCGTCATCAAAGATAATCCGCACGGCATAATGGCCAACAGGTTCCATGTTCATAATTTTGACGTTTTCTTTGCCCACCACATGAATTTTTTGGGACGGGGTGTGGCCTTGCACTTCGGCCGACGGGCTTTCGACGCGCAATTTCTCGGCACTCACTCTTTTCTGCTCGCCATTTTCGAAGGAAAGGCTCAACCATTGACGCGCAGCGTCAACGCGCAACTCTAACGGCCAGGGTGTTGATGTCACGAATCAATCTCCCGCGCGTGGGAGAGAACAATAACGGGAATGCCGTTACGAATGGGAAAAGCGCGCTTTGCTTGGGGGGAAATAAGTTCTTGGGTAAGCGCATCATAAACCAATGGCACTTTGGTCAAAGGACACACCAGAATTTCCAACATGCGCGGGTCAACTTGCATAAAGTGATTATACCGCAATATCAAAAAAGCTCAATGTGTCGTGGCACTGTCATCCGATGTGCGAATAGCCATGGTGAGAAGTTTTAACAATAAATCCGCCCGGGATTTGCAACAGGGCGCTTCCAACAAGGCTTGTTTTTCCGCCGCCTCTAAAGGGCAAATCATCGCCAAAGAGACCATCAATCGTTCATCCGCCACCAAATCAATCGCATCCCAATCCATCGATAACCCATTTTGGGTGAAATAGGTTTTTAAAACCGCGTTCAATTGGGGGCGATTCACATCCAACTGATCGACATGCTGCACATCTTGCTCAAACCCTTTCCAATCGGGGGTAATGCGGCGATATCCAGAAAGTTGCGGCAAATCGGCATGAATCTTAAACCGTGCGATCCCAGTCAATGTGATCAAATACCGGCCATCATCTGTTTCTTGGAACGACGTAATACGCCCCGCACACCCAATGGTGAAATCGGGTTGGATCATTCCGATCAAACGATGCTCGGTCTTCAGCGCGTCATTGACCATGCTCAGATAACGCGGTTCAAAAATATTGAGCGGAAGCTGCCCATGAGGGAGCAACAATACCCCGTTCAAAGGAAAAAGCGGCAAATTATCGGGTAAGGGAAAATATGTGTCCATGAAAGTCATATAGGAATCGTTGCGCATAAAAAAAGGGGTTACAGTCAAGGGGATGGCGCGGCCGCACTTAAATCAATAACGGTGGGCGCACGATCAATCACCTTTAAAAGGTCGGGGGCGGTTAGCCCTACCGTCATGGTATTGATAAGCGGGTGCATGTTAATCACATCCTGCATCATCATCCGCGCATCCAAAATTTGTGTCACCTCATGGTTGATATCGTTCAAAATTGCCAATGGCGTGACCGACCCGGGCGTAACCCCCAAATATTTCATCAAACGCTGCGGTGATCCAAAAGATAACCGCCCGCAGTTTAAAACGCTTTCGAGCTTTTTAAGATCAATCGGGTCACGTTGGCCCAAGGTGATCAAAAACATTTTTTCTTTTTTATCCCGCAAAAACATATTGCGTGTGTGAAAGCCGGGAATTTTTGCATCCACATCATCGCCATCCGCCACCGAAAAAACGGCCCGGTGATGATGAAGATGAAAAGGGATATTCATCGCTTCCATTTTTTTCAAAAGCGTATCAGGTGTGAAAAATTGTGCGGTCATCTTCAAGATTCTTTAAGGTTTTTATGGCTACACTGCAAGATGTGCGTTTTATAACTGAAATTCGCCAAAAGAATAAAGATGTGATAGAATAAGACAAAGTGAGAAATATGGCTGTCGAAAAACAATCCATTGACCTTAACAGTGTGGGCTTTACCGCTTTAAGCCCGGTGATGGGCGATCCCGCTTTCGGAACACAATTTAACGCAACTCCTGCCGTGTCTTCTGGCGCTCCTGCACCTTCGGTTAAAATTGGTTCGCCGGTGATGCCATGAGAAATATCAATCTCGGGCAAACTGCGGATGGGGATTTGGTGTTGGTCACCGATCAAGCTTTTCCGTCCGATGTCAAACGTGTTGAATATTACCGCGATCAAAAATTATTTATGTTGGTGTATGATGATGATGTGCACGAAGGCGATTTGGCGCATTACGAACTCCCCGACATGGTCGCACAAAAAGTGATGCGCAAAAGCAATCTGATGATTGTTGAACCCTCCGCCACTCAAGGTGGCATGGTCGGTTATTACGCATCCCTCATCCAAGTTGGCGCGTAAGTTCAAATCTCTTGAGCTGCACCCATCCAAAACACACGCGCCATCACCAATCGCCATCGCACACCACCCCCAACCCAGAACACGCACGCTCAAAAATCATCTATAAAAATATTTGGATTATGTAAAATATTTCTCTCGAATTTAAACCCTTGCATCTCATAAAAAATCCCGTTAAAACGCTGACCTTACCCTATTAAAACGGACGCGGGCGTAGCTCAGGGGTAGAGCATCACCTTGCCAAGGTGAGGGCCGAGGGTTCGAATCCCTTCGCCCGCTCCAATTTTAAAAATACTGCCACGAACCCTCGATATTTATAACTCCAACGGCTAACGCCGCTTGGAACAGCTCGAATTCTTCTCAATCGCTCCAATTTTGCTTTTCAAATGCGCGATGCCGCCCACCAACCCATCGCGCGTGATATTTTAAAAACCTCTTCCCTCTGACACGGGTTTGTTGCGGCGGCGATTCATCTCGGGTGCTTCGCGCGGCAAATAAACCAAGGTGTAACTTCCCGATGGTGTGGCATAAACGCCGTCTTCGGGAAGGAATAAAACGCCGCCCAATTGGTTTTGCGATGTCCACACCACGGTGGGCGGCAAGACGGGGATATTCGGTGCGGGCGGAGCAGGAAGACCTAAAATATTTGCAATCGCCGACGCTGTGACGTTCGGCGCATAATTTCCGGCATCTGTTCCGGTTAGGAAAATACCCGAAACTGTAATCGGTTTGTTATTTCCCACAAGTGCGTCATTGAAATTTGCGGCCGCAAAATTGGTGGTGATATCATCACCCGTGAGGCGATTATCGTTTAAATTTATTTGTGCTGTTGTTGTGCCATCAAACACTTTGTCCACTCCAACCGCACCCACTGTTAAGCTACGTTGCAAGATATCGGCATCCGTCGTGGTGGTGGTGTTGAAGCTATAGTTGCCCGCATCCGTGCCCGTCACATTAATCCCCGACTCCGTGATCGGCTTGTTGGTTCCGGCATTCTTGTTATTGAACAACGCCGATCCAAACGTCAGGTTGAGCACATCACCCAAGACCCGGTCGTCATTCAATGTCACACTCGCCACATCATTCCCGTCATAGATCTTATCAATCCCAACCGCGCCCACGGTTAGGCTACGTTGCAAGATATCCGCATCCGTCGTGGCGGTGGTGTTGAAGCTATAGTTGCCCGCATCCGTGCCCGTCACATTAATGCCTGAGACGGTGATCGGCTTATTGGTTCCGGCATTCTTGTTATTAAACAACGCCGACCCGAAAGTGAGGTTCAGAACATCACCCAAGACCCGGTCGTCATTCAACGTCACACTCGCAATATCATTCCCGTCATAAATCTTATCAATCCCAACCGCGCCCACGGTTAAGCTGCGTTGCAAGATATCCGCATCCGTCGTGGTGGTGGTGTTGAAGCTATAGTTCCCCGCATCCGTGCCTGTCACATTAATGCCTGAGACGGTGATCGGCTTATTGGTTCCGGCATTCTTGTTATTAAACAACGCCGATCCAAAGGTGAGGTTGAGCACATCACCCAAGACCCGGTCGTCATTCAACGTCACACTTGCAATATCATTCCCGTCATAGATCTTATCAATCCCAACCGCGCCCACGGTTAAGCTGCGTTGCAGAATCGTGCCAATCAAATTGGAAATTGTGGTGGTGGAGAGGGTGTAATTCGCGCTTTGCGCGCCGCCTAATGTTAAGCCGCTTACGGTGACATTTTTACCCGAGCCCACATTTTTATTGGTGTAAATTCCGGATGTGTTGCTGATGAAGACGTTATCACCCGCGAGGACAGAGGCGAGCGAGAAATTCGACCCCGCAAGCGTT
>JAIXWE010000107.1 GCA_027482195.1 Alphaproteobacteria bacterium
GCGCTTGGTACGGTGTGTGATATGGTTCCGCTCACGGGTCCTAATCGTCTTCTTGTGAGATCGGGTTTTTTGCACATGGTCAAAACCTCGAATGAGGGATTAAAAGCTTTATGTGCTGTTTCTGGCATAAAAAAATCACCAACAATTATGGATGCTGGTTTTGCTTTGGGCCCGCGCATTAATGCGGGGTCACGTGTTCACAAGGCTGATTTAGGAGCGAAGCTTTTGGCATGTGACGATGCAGAAGAGGCCAAAAACATTGCGCATTTATTGAATGATTGTAACACAATGCGTAAATCGCTTCAGGCGGATATGACACGTGAAGCTGTTATGATGGTTGAGAAAGATGAGTTGCATCGCCATCCGATTATCATGGTGCATCACCCGGATTGGCACGTGGGTTTAAATGGTTTGGTTGCGGGTCAACTTAAGGAAAAATATAAAAAGCCGGCGTGCGTTATTGCCTTTGCTACATCTTCTGAGAAAGAAGGATTGGAAGGGCGCGGATCAGGGCGATCGGTAAAAGGTTTTAATCTGGCTGCTTTATTTATGATAGCAAAAGAAAAAGATTTATTGATCAAGGGGGGCGGGCATGCCATGGCGGCCGGATTTACAATCGCCCCCGACATGATCGAAACAACATACCAATTTTTTATCGAACAAGCCCAGCATATTGCGGGTGCACATGATATTTACAATGAAAAACAAGTCGATGGCTTGGCATCATTGCAAGGCGTTACACCCGAATTTATAAGGCTTTTGGAAGAAAATGTAGGGCCTTTCGGTATGGAGAATCCGGAGCCTCATTTTATTCTGCCTGATGTGCGTATTGCCCATGCGCAAATTGTTGGAGCGGATCATGTCAAGGTGATGTTAAAAGTCAATGAAGGTGGGCGTCATATGAAGGCAATTGCGTTTCGCGCGGTTGATACGCCTCTTGGTGATGCGCTTTTATCACGTGCGGATGATCGCACGGTTCACGTGATGGGTCAGTTTCGTATTAATGAATGGAATGGCGACCAATCGGTTGAGTTTCATATTTTGGATTTAGCTTTTGCATCATAGGAGAAAATTATGGTCGATCATTGGTTTGAGCCGTCTGCATTCTTGATTGCAATGATGGCGTGTATCGGTGCCGCTGCCGCGACCGTGCTGGGTGGCTTGAGTGTTTTTAGTTCCAAACAACCCAATCCGCGCATTCTTGCTTTTGGCTTGGCTTTTGCCGGTGGGGCAATGGTTTATGTTTCATTGGTTGAGATTTTTGCGAAGTCGCAAACGGCCTTTATTGAAACCTTTGGTACACATAATGGTTACGCCTTTGCAACCTTATCTTTTTTTGTTGGCATTGGTCTGATCATGCTCATTGATCATCTTATTCCAAACCCACATGGTGAATTGGATAAGGGAAGTGTTGCCAGTATTAATTCGGAGTCAGAACGAAAATATATTGCAAATGTTGGTTTGCTGGCTGCTCTTGCAATTACCGCGCATAATTTTCCTGAAGGCATGGCAACTTTTTTTGCAACATTGGATAACCCATCAATCGGCACACCCCTTGCGATTGCAATAGCGGTTCACAATATTCCTGAAGGTGTGTCGATTGCAATTCCCGTCTTTTTTGCAACGGGAAGCCGTGCAAAGGCGATGCTTGCATGTACAATTTCGGCGATGGCGGAGCCGGTTGGTGCTCTGCTTGGCTATGCAATTTTGGCGCCATTCTTGTCGCAAACTGTGTATGGAATTATTTTTGGTGTGATCGCAGGCATCATGGTTTTCTTGGCAATTGATGAATTGCTTCCTGCTGCAAGGCGCTATGCGAAGGGCCATGAAACTGTTTACGGGATTGTTACTGGCATGGCACTTCTTGGAATGTCTCTGGTTCTTTTTAAAGTTTAGAAAAAAGAATGACCATTTTTTTAGCATTATTAAGTAAGTTGTTTCCGCTTTATGCGGTGATGGGGGCTGGGTATGGATTGGCGCGCATCACCGGGAATATCACAGCGCAGATAGCGGCGTTACAGATTTACTTTATTGTACCAGTTGTCATTTTAACAAATGTTATGAAGCTGTCATTTACACCAGATATTCTGATTCTTCCGGCTTTTATGTTTTGCTTTTGTGTTGCAATTTCCTCAAGTGTTTTTTGGTTAAGCAGAAAATTTAAACTTGAATATGCCTCCATTCTTTCGCAATCAAGTGGCACAGCAAACACAGGTTATTTAGGTGTTCCAATTGCAATTATTCTTTTGCCGCCCGAATTGTTACCCGTTTACATGGTAACAATGGTTGCAACAATTATCTATGAGAATAGTTTGGGTTATTATTTTATCGCGCGCAGTAATTTTTCTCCTAAGCAAGCTTTCTCTCAACTTTTAAAGCTCCCGACTTTATATGCATTGATTTTCGGTCTTATTTTATCGGTTTATAAAGTTGAGCTTCCAGATAATTTGCAAAATATCGCCCGTGATTTTTTGGGGGCCTATATCATTCTAGGTGCGCTCATCATTGGCCTTGGGTTGGCGCAAGTTCAAACATGGAAATTTGATTGGAAATTTTTGACGCACATGTTAGGCGTGAAATTTATTGTCTGGCCGCTTTTGATGTGGGGCTTTTTACAAGCCGATCGTCACATCTTTAATCTCATTCCACAAAGCTATGCGCCCATTTTGTTATTGTTGAGCATTCTTCCACTGGCGGCAAATACGGCGGCTTTTGCGGCGATGTTTCGTGTTTACCCAGAGCGCACAGCCACAGCGATTGCGGTCTCCACGCTCTGCGGCGTGGTGCTTATTCCATTTTTTGTGATCTTGTTCGGTCTAAGGCCTTGAAATTAGGCCGATTTTTATAAAAATAAATAATTTAGGGCTTGATTTTAAGTTCAAGATTCCCTAAAAGAACTTCTGTTTGTTACGGCCTGTCCCCTTCGTCTAGAGGCCTAGGACACCTCCCTTTCACGGAGGCGACACGGGTTCGAATCCCGTAGGGGACGCCAGAACATGATTTCCTTCTACTACCTCGATATTTTTTGGTCATACGCGCCGATGGCGGGGATGGTCTTGAGAATTCCATCGATATATTCAAAAACGTCATGCATGCGCGACTCTGACACGGGGCTTTCGACCACGATAACCAAAGATGGTTTGTTGGATGATGCGCGGATTAATCCCCACGAGCCGTCTTCCAAAGTAAAGCGCACACCATTCACTGTGACGAGCGGCGCAATATTTTGTCCAAGGATTTTTTCATTCTGTTTTTGCAGTAATGAGAATGTCTCAACAAGCTGTTCCACAATCTGATATTTCACATCATCGGCGCAGTAAGGCGCCATGGTTGGTGAACTCCACGTTTTTGGAAGCGCGTTTTTAAGATCAGACATCATTAAGTTTGGATTATGATCCAACAAGCGACAAATGGTAATAGCAGTGAGGATTCCATCATCATAACCGCGACCAATGGGCGCATTAAAAAAGAAATGGCCACTTTTCTCAAAGCCGGCAAGGGCCGATAATTCCGTCACGCGCCGCTTGATATAAGAATGACCCGTCTTCCAATAGTCCGTTTATACATTGAGCTTTTGCAGTTCAGGATCGGTGAGGAAAATTCCGGTTGATTTCACATCAACAACAAAAGTTGGGTTCGGGTGAATGCGTGCCAAATCGCGTGCGATAATAACGCCCATTTTATCGGCGAAAATTTCATCACCCGTATTATCAACAACACCGCAACGATCACCGTCACCGTCAAAGGCAAAGCCGATATCCGCCTTGTGGTGTTTCACTGCATCGGCAAGCGCATGAAGCATCTCTAAATCTTCAGGGTTAGGGTTGTAACGTGGGAACGTGTAATCAAGTTCGCAATCCATTTCAATCACGTCACAGCCAATACGGCGTAGCGCTTCGGGGGCATAGGCACCGGCTGTACCATTGCCACAGGCGGCAACAACTTTTAAACGGCGTTTTATTTTTTCGCCGCGCGTGACATCGTTTAAATATTTTTCTGTGATGTCATCGCAATAAAAAAGCTCACCACCACCGCGTTTTTTATATGTTTTTTCAAGTGTGTGATTCTTAAGCTTTGACATCAATTCGGGGCCAAAGGTGAGGGGGCGTTCCGCACCCATTTTGACACCCGTCCATCCATTCTCATTATGGCTTGCGGTGATCATGGCAACGGCCGGACAATCAAGTTCAAATTGTGAAAAATAGGCAACAGGTGAAAGCGCGAGGCCAATATCATAAACATGACATCCGGAAGCCAAAAGACCCACAGTGACCGCATTCTTGATAGATGCACTATAGGACCTGTAATCATGTCCAACGACAATCGCGGGGCGCGGCAAATTCATCTCATGTAAAATTGTTCCAAGGGATAAACCGAGCTCCTGAAACCCGCGAAGATTTATTTGCTCAGGATAAAGCCATCGCGCATCATACTCACGAAAACCGTAAGGAGAGATGAGCGTTTCGCGTTCATAGCGTTGCGAATTCGGAGAAGGGGGTGTGTATGTCATGATAAAATCTTAAAAGTTTGTCGTCATGAATACAAGTCAAGTTATTCTTGACTTTGTTGATTTATTGCGTTTATTTACTTGAGAAATAAAATAAAGGATAAGTATTCATGTCAGATGTGAAACATCAAGATTTATTGGCGTTAACCGCGGAAATTGTTGCGGCGCATGTTGCCAATAACTCTGTGCCTGCGAGCGATATCGCCGCACTTATTGAACGTGTGTATAAAACGTTGGCGAATGTCGGCCCCGATAACGCCCCGGTCACGGTGTCTTCTGAGCGGCCGCAGCCAGCAGTTCCCATTCGCAAATCTGTGATGCCGGATTATCTTGTTTGTTTGGAAGATGGTAAGAAATTAAAAATGCTCAAACGCCATTTGAAAACAGCCTATAACATGTCGCCGGAACAATACCGGGAACGGTGGGGATTGCCGGCGGATTATCCAATGGTTGCGCCAAATTATGCACGCACGCGTAGCCGTTTGGCGAAAGATATTGGTTTGGGAACAAAAGGGCGCAAAGCACCGCGCGGCACAAAATCCAACAAGTCTTAATTTAGAATTTTGTTTGTGAGATTTGTTCCGTAACAAAATCGCGGAAGATCGCGATGCGGCGTGAATGGCGACGCTCTTGCGGATAAACGAAATACATCTCCACCTGATTTGGTTTCACATGCGGCAAAATAACCTCTAATTTCGGGTTTTTGTGCAGTAAAAACTGGGGAAGAAGCCCAATGCCGCACCCAGCTTCAACGGCCGCATATTGCGCCGATAATGTGTTCAACGTTATGGCGCGCGGATGGCTCATCACATCAATTCCCGCTTCATCAAAAAGCCAATTCGGATTCACAAAAGGTTTTGACCCAGTTGTGGGGAAGGCCACAATGTCATGATCAACAAGGTGTTCGATTTTCTTCGGCGCAGGGTGGTTCTGCAAATAACTTGGTGACGCGCATGGGACAAAAGTCAATGTTGCCAAATGTTTTTGAATAAGGTCGGGCGCCTCGGGTTTGAAAAGGCGAATGCCGATATCGGCTTCGCGCATACCTAAATTAAATACACGATCATCGAGAGAGAAATGAAGGCGAATTTTCGGATAAGCACTTCGGAAAAGATGAAGGCGCGGCGCAAGCCATAAAGACCCAATAAACTCCGCGACCGTAATCGTTAAATTCCCTTCGGGTTGATCTTTGGTGTCGGATAATTGCCCTTCGATCATCTTGAGGCGCGCAAAAATATCACCCGAAGCCTTGTGCAATAATTCCCCTTGCTCGGTTAAGATAAGTCCGCGCGCATGGCGGTGAAATAAACTGACACCCAGATGTTCTTCAAGTGCGCTAATGTGACGTGAGATTGCGGATTGCGAAAGTTGCAACACATCGCCCGCATGGGTAAAACTTCCGGCTTCGGCCACCATGTGGAAGATGCGAAGTTTATCCCAGTCCATTACGCCGCCGTGCGGTGCGCGTGTTCAAGTGCGGCAATAAAACGATCAGCCTCTAAAGCCGCCATGCAACCCATGCCGGCGGCTGTGATCGCTTGGCGGTATGTTTTGTCTTTTACGTCACCGGCCGCATAGACACCATCAACAGAAGTTGCGGTGGAGTCAGGCGCGGTGATGATATATCCAGACTCATCCATCTTTAATTGTCCTTTAAACAGCTCAGTTGCGGGGTCATGGCCAATTGCCATGAACACACCGCTGATGGGGAGCTCCGAAATCGCATTTGTCTTGAGGTTTTTCAGGCGCAAGCCAGTAACGCCGGGGTTAGGCTCACCTTGTTTATTACCCAAAATATCTTCAACTTGTGTATCCCAAATGACAGAGATTTTTGGATTGGAGAATAAACGATCTTGTGCAATTTTCTCGGCACGCAACGTGTCACGGCGATGAATGAGTGTGACTTTTGTTGCAAAATTGGTCAAGAACATCGCTTCTTCAACGGCGGAGTTTCCACCACCAACCACAGCAACTTCCTTGCCACGGAAAAAGAACCCATCACATGTCGCACAGGCAGAAACGCCAAGACCACGGAACGTGTATTCTGATTCCAATCCTAACCAACGCGCCTTCGCACCGGTGCAGATGATCACAGTTTCAGCCTTATAAACTGTTCCGCTATCTCCCACACATGTGAAAGGGCGCTTTGAGAAATCAACCGATGTGATCATGTCGGAAATCATTTTTGTACCAACATGCGCAGCTTGGGCTTTCATCTGCTCCATCAACCACGGGCCTTGAACAACCTCGGCGAAGCCGGGATAATTTTCAACATCCGTTGTAATCATCAATTGTCCACCAGGTTCAAGACCTTGAACCAAAACGGGATGAAGGTTGGCGCGCGCGGCATAAATGGCCGCCGTGTATCCAGCGGGGCCAGAGCCGATGATAAGAACTTTGGTTTCGATCGTGTTTGTCATGCCTATGATCTAGCTTTTTGATATTGGGTCGTAAAGATGTTCTCTTTAAAAAAGACGAGATTTCCGCCGAATTTCTTCGGCCACATAGTGGGCGTCGCGTAAGGGTTGGTAACGCCAATCTTCCAAAACCCCTGTGAAAGGCCGGGTAATTCCCAAATCTTGGAAATGTTGGAGCATTTTATCATGGCGTTTTGAGCCACCCTCAAGCGAGATCACATAAACAGGCTTGCCGGTTGTGGCGGCTTCGGAAATCATCGATGTACTGTCCGAGGTTACAAAAAGGACATCCGCCCAAGCCAGAAATCCGAAATAAGGATTTGCTCCTGTTCCGTCCCAATAATAAATATTTTTGTGCTGAAGTTTTTCTTTCAAAATTTTTTCATTCTCCAAACCTGTGCGGCGTGAGGCGGTCATCATAACCCCAACCCCTGTCTGCGCCAGATTAAGAATTTGCGTACAAAGTTTTTCGGTAAGGGCGGGAGTCATGCGGTGGGATTTGCTATTTCCACCAATCATAACCGCCACACGTGGTGAGGGGAGGTGAGATAATAAATTCTCAAACTCAATCCGCGCAGTATTTAATTTTTCATCCGTAATCCGATTGGGCGCGGCATGCGTCACAATCACATTTTCCCCGCGCGTAGGGTCATGAAAGGGCACAGCGACAAGATCAAAATATTTGGAAGAAACGCGCGGATCTTGAATTTGAACGGTGAATGTTTTCCCGCCGGATTTATTTTTAATAAAACGCGATGCGGCGATTGTCTTTCTTCCCGAGGCAATAAGTAAATCTGGCCAGGGTGGTAATAATCCATCGCCAAAGAACATATAAGACCCTTCAAAACCCAGATAAGGGGAAAGTGTTTTCCACGGCTCCTTTAAGGTGATGGTCTTGACGATGGGGGTAACGCCCAAGACTTCAGCAACCCCCAAACATTGATTGCGGGTTCCGGCCAGATCTTCGGTAACAATCCATGTAACAGGTCGCATAAAGCTTGCACTTTCGGTTAAGGGATCTATTCTTTAGAAGGTTATAATAAACACTTGCCCTTCGCCACATAGAGACTTATATACAGAATCAATAAAAGTCTCTCAACATACAATCGGATGTCACCTTCACATGAGTAATCTTCTTCCCAAAGTTACCTACCGTCCTAAGCTGGATCGCATTGACCGCAAAATTTTAAGTGATTTACAAATGGATGGCCGCATGACGAATGTCGAGCTTGCCAAACGTGCGGGAATTTCGGCCCCTCCGTGCCTGCGCCGTGTGCGCAATCTTGAGGATATGGGTCTCATTAAGGGCTATTTTGCCAAGATTGATGCGGGGTTGATGGGGTATCCGGTCACGGTTGTGGCTTTGGTGAAGCTGAGCAGTATTAACGATCAAGATGTCTTGAAATTCGAAGAAAAAATCAACGCCTGGCCACAAGTGCGCGAAGCGATCATGATGACGGGTGAGCATGATTTTATGCTAAAAATCGTGGCAAGAGATTGGGATGATTACCAGCGTTTCTTAACTGAGGAATTGATGGCCACCCAAGGGGTTGCCACCGTTAAATCCTCTCTCACCGTGCGTACGTCAAAAGACACACCCGGGGTGCCGATTCACGTGGATTGATTAGGCATACATCACCATTTGAATCTCGTAATGGCGTTTGCCTTTGGGGGTCATGACTTCGGCCACATCGCCCACAGATTTGCCGATCAAGCCTTTGGCAAGCGGTGCGGTGATGGAAATTTTTCCCGTTTCGGTATTTGATTCATAAGGCCCAACGATTTGGAATTTTAATTCCTTATCATCTTCCTCATCATAAACAACAACTGTTGCACCAAATTTCACCGTGTCACCGGACAAAGTTTTGGGATCGATGATGTTTGCAAGTGAAATAACTGCCTCTAATTCCTGAATACGGCCTTCGATAAAACTTTGGCGTTCACGAGCGGCGTGGTATTCCGCATTTTCGGATAAGTCACCATGCGCGCGTGCTTCGGCAATCGCCTCAATTACGGCGGGGCGTTCAAGGCTTTTTAGATTTTTTAATTCCGCTTCCAAGGCCGTGAAACCTTCATTGGTCATGGGAACTTTATCCATCTCACTCACTCCATCATAAAAAACAAAACCCGCCCCGAGATGGGAGCAGGCTTTAAGAGAATAGCGATTTTAAGCCGCATCATCAACAAAATATGATTGAAGCGGCGCAACATCAAAGCTGCGCGATTTTGCGGCACGCATTGCCTGCACGGCGGCCTTCGCGGCGGATAAAACCGTATAATAAGGAATACGATTCATGAGCGCCAAACGGCGAATACTGGTGGCGTCCGCCACCGCTTGCGGCCCCTTGGTGGTGTTGATAATAAGCTGAACCTGGCCGTTAATGACCGCATCCGCGATGTGTGGCTGGCCTTCCATCACCTTGTTAATGCGCGTGACCGGAATGCCAGAATTTTGCAAATGGGTACATGTGCCCGATGTTGCAATAAGGGTGAAGTTCAAATCCGCAAGCTCACGTGCAAGGGGAATAAGTGCGTCTTTGTCAGCATCTTTCACTGATAAAAACACGGTGCCGGAAGTGGGTAAGCGCGTGCCGGCTCCTAATTGTGATTTACCAAAAGCATGTGCGACATCTTTATCTAACCCCATAACTTCACCAGTTGATTTCATCTCAGGCCCCAAAATCGGATCAACGCCCGCGAATTTTGAAAAGGGAAATACCGGAGCCTTCACAGCAGTGTGATCAGTTGTCATGCCGCGCAAGAGGCCTTTAAAGTTTGATAATTTTTCACCCGCAATTAAACGTGCGGCGATTTTTGCAATCGGCACGCCTGTTGCTTTGGCCACAAACGGCACGGTGCGTGAGGCGCGAGGGTTGACCTCTAAAATATAAACATCAAATTCAGCCGTATCGGGATTTTTCTTCACCGCAAACTGAACATTCATTAAGCCCTTTATTTTCAATGCTTTTGCAAGTTGCTCGGATTGTTTTTCAATTTCCCGCACAGTTTTATAAGGAAGGGAGTGAGGAGGAAGAACGCACGCACTGTCGCCGGAATGAATACCGGCTTCTTCAATATGTTCCATGATGCCGGCGACATAAACATCATTTCCATCCGCTAAAACATCAACATCAATTTCAATGGCGTCATTCAAATAACGATCAAGAAGAACGGGTGTGTCGCCAGAAACTTTTACCGCCATGGAGATATAGCGTTTCAAATCATCCATGTTGCGAACAATTTCCATCGCCTGGCCACCCAACACATAACTTGGGCGAATGACAATTGGAAATCCTAAATCTTGAGCGGCTTGTATCGCTTCTTTCTCAGAACGCGCGAGCATATTCGGGGGTTGTCTTAATTTAAGATTTTTCAAAAGTTTTTGAAAACGCTCACGATCTTCTGCAATATCAATCGCATCGGGGGATGTGCCCAGAATTGGAATATCTGCGTCTTGTAAGGCTTTTATAAGCATCAAAGGCGTTTGACCGCCAAGTTGTACAATAACACCCACCACATCGCCATTTTCATTTTCACCACGAATAAGTTCAATCACATCTTCCGATGTGAGTGGTTCAAAATAAAGACGATCAGATGTATCATAATCCGTTGATACGGTTTCGGGATTGCAATTGACCATGATGGTCTCGAACCCCGCATCCTTGAGCGCATAGGACGCATGCACGCAGCAATAATCAAATTCAATTCCTTGGCCAATACGGTTTGGTCCGCCGCCTAAGATAATAATTTTTTGCTTGCTCGTCGGGTTCATTTCATTCTCAGCTGGGGTGAAGCCATCGCCTTCATAACAGCTATAAAGATAGGCGGTATCGGATGGAATTTCACCCGCACATGAATCAACACGTTTATAGACGGGGTGCACATCATGCTTCCACCGCGCTTTGCGAACCGAAGCTTCAGAAACTTTCACAAGTTTCGCAAGCCGTGCATCGGAAAAGCCCAGTTTTTTCAGCTTAATCCAGCCTTCTGCCGAAACCGGAAGCCCATTCTTTTTTATCTCATTTTCAACATCAATAATGTGGCGAATGCGTTCCAAAAACCACGGATCAAATTTTGTGATGGCGTGAATATCATCAACACTCAATCCATGACGCATCGCTTGGGCGATATATAAAAGCCGTTGCGGTGTTGGGCGCGACAGACTTGCACGAATTTGATCAGGATGTGGATCAGGATGTTGAGGTGTCGGGCTTCCAATTTGAATATCATCAAAGCCGGTCAGGCCTTTCTCAAGCGAACGTAGTGCTTTTTGAATCGACTCTTCAAAACTGCGTCCCATGGCCATGACTTCGCCAACAGATTTCATTGCCGTGGATAATGTATTGTCTGATCCGCGGAATTTTTCGAATGCAAAGCGTGGAATTTTTGTGACAATATAATCAATCGTCGGCTCGAACGATGCCGGCATGCGCCCGCCCGTGATATCATTCGCTAATTCATCTAATGTATATCCCACAGCGAGTTTTGCCGCGACCTTGGCAATCGGAAATCCGGTTGCTTTTGAGGCGAGAGCGGATGAGCGCGACACGCGTGGGTTCATTTCAATGACCACCATGCGCCCGTCATCGGGGTTGATGGCAAATTGCACGTTCGACCCACCCGTTTCGACTCCAATGCCGCGCAACACCGCCAAAGACGCGTTACGCATGATTTGATATTCTTTGTCGGTCAAGGTGAGTGCAGGGGCGATGGTGATCGAGTCACCCGTATGCACACCCATTGGATCAAGATTTTCGATTGCGCAGATGATAATACAATTATCATTTTTATCGCGCACCACTTCCATCTCATATTCTTTCCAACCTAAGACAGATTCTTCGACCAATACTTCGGTGATGGGTGATGCGTCCAGACCTTCGCGCACAATGCGCTCAAAATCATTACGGTTATAGGCAATGCCGCCGCCCGTGCCGCCCAACGTAAA
>JAIXWE010000013.1 GCA_027482195.1 Alphaproteobacteria bacterium
GGTTGCGCGTCGCGCGGCCGCGCTTCAATTGCTGCGCACCGATATGCGCACCAGTGCGAACGGGGCTTTGGAAAAGCTTGCCGAACTTGAAACCTCGTTGACCGAAAATTTCCGTGCGGAAGAAAAAAATGTGCATGATGCGATGAAAGCCATTCAAATCAGTGTGCTGACTGCTGCCGCTTTAACCATTGGTTTATCGGTGTTTATTGGCCTTGTGATTGGGGGATCCATCGCAAACCCCATTACGCGCATTTCAACCCGCATGTCGGATTTGGCGCAAGGTGACAAAACATCCGCCATTCCGTTTCAAGATAACCGCGATGAGGTCGGCAACATGGCGCGCCAAGTCGAAGTGTTCCGTGATAATGCGATTAAGGTTGATCAAATGACCGCTGAACAAGAGGAGCTGAAACGCAAGGCGGAAGCCGAGCGCAAAGCGGCCATGTTGCAATTGGCGGATGATTTTGATCACCGCACCAAACAAGTTGTTGAAACATTAGTGGCAGCCGCCACACAAATGAAATCAACCGCACAAAGTATGAATGCGGGATCGCAAGCGACAGCTCAGGCAAGTTCGATTGTCGCGGCGGCCGCGTTGGAAGCGGATTCAAACGTGCAAACGGTGGCGGCAGCGGCGGAAGAGCTCACGGCCACCTCCCAAGAAATTGCACGGCAAATTTCATCCACCGCCAAACGCACGGCTCAGGCAAGTGCGGAAGCGCAATCAACATCGGAGGCTGTGAACGAGCTGAATATTTTGGCACTCGCGATTGGGGATGTTGTCGGTGCCATTCGCGATATTGCCGAACAAACGAACTTACTGGCACTTAATGCCACGATTGAGGCCGCCAGAGCCGGCGAAGCGGGCAAAGGTTTTGCCGTGGTGGCGGATGAGGTGAAAAAACTTGCGAACGAGACCGCGACAAAGACCGAAGAAATTTCGGGACGCGTGCAAAAAATCCAACTAGCGGTGAAAACCAGTGTCGAGAGTGTGGCGCGCATTATCGAAGGTGTTCAAGAGATTAATCAAATGACCGGTGCGGTGGCGGCCGCGGTGGAAGAGCAATCAGCCGCAACATCGGAGATTGGGCGCAACGTGTCCGAAGCCTCAACCGGCACGCAACAAGTATCGGTGAATATCTCCGAGGTGCAAAAAACCGCAAATGAGGCGGGTGAATCATCGCGCCAAGTGCTCCAAGCCGCAAATGATATTGGGGATGTGTCGGCCAAGTTGAAAGAACAAATCAACGGGTTCTTAAGCGAGATCCGCCAAGCGTAAGACACTTCAGACAGAGATTAAAAAAGCCTGATTTCTCAGGCTTTTTTTATTTTAAAATTCAAAAGTTTGTGCGGTATCTCTTGCGCGCGCTTTTTCTTGGCGGTCTTGTTCCCGTTTGGCGGCAATCTCGCGGGCAACAATTTCTTCAGGTCTGTTGTTATTAAACAGGACAATCTGCGCTTGTACATGCTCCCATGAAAGATTGCGATGAGTGCGCGAGATGGAATAATCCGGGTCGCTTTTGAAGCCCCCGTCGATCATCTCAGTTCTTTTGACGATTTCAAAAATATCCCATTTGCCTTCATGCCGTTTCAAAGCAACCAATTTTTTTTGCGTATCGCCTGAATAGTCACGATAAAGTTTTGATTCAACACGCGTTGGATTTTCGACAGCTTTTCCAAAAAGACTTGCAAAAAACCCCCGTGGTTTCGGGTTGATGTAATCATCGGGATTGTAATCGCGGCACGCCGTCATCTTCATGAATTATTCCTTACAAATCTGGGGAAAGTTGGTTGGTGTACTCTGCGTTTTGCAAACGGATATTCAAATTGAATTGATGAATTTTTCTTTCGGCGTCTTGACGGCTTAATCCGGAATCGGTGACAAGGCGTGCAGGATAATCATTCTTTTCTTGAACAGGCTCCTTGTCAAAATCGGGTGTATGGATGAAAACATCCCGCAATTCAACGATATCCCAGTGATGGTCATGGCGCTCCAACGCATATAATTGCCGTTCAACACATGCGTCCGGTTCATACGCGATATCTCTTTCCGAGACAATGATATGCGGGTTGTACAGATTACATTTGTCAAAAATCCATGCGAGTTGCAAAGGAAGCCAATCAGCCGCCAAATTTATCGGGGGCGCTTTGGGGTTGATATAACGCTCCGGCATATAAATTTGGTCAGGGCTTGAGGCGGGTAGAAAATCATAGGTCGACATGGGGCTTCCCTTTCGCAAAAAGACACACATCCTTGCTACGAAAAATAAGCCCGATATGTCAATAAAAAACGGGGGAGCGGCTTTTGAGGCTTCGTTTGATGCTTAGAAAGCGCGGGAAAGGCCGAAAACCACCCGACCGTCACACCCGGTGCAATCTTGCGGCTCGTCCATATCGGTACCGATATAGTTAAGGCTTGCGTTATAACCCGCGTAACCAACCTTTACCCCCACACCGTAATCAATGTAATCCGGTGATCCGAAATCATCATTGTCTTGAACGGTTTGATTGCCCACATGGGCGGTGAGACCCATATCAAATTCTTGGCCCAATTTAAGAGGCACGGTCGCATCGGCATAAGAATAGGTGGCAAAGCCCGACCCCGCGTAAAAGTCAGGCGAAATATTCATCCCCAATGTGGTGGAGACAAACCCGAAATCATATCCCAACGACCCCGTGCCTTCCCAATAATCGTAATCTAAACTGCTGGCTGCCCCGGGGTAAGCGTAATAAATGGCCCCCAATTTCCAATTCATGCCATTGCCCAACGTGCCGCCCCATCCACCATAAAGGTCAAATTCCACATCCGCATCGGGAAGATCAATCGTCGATCCCCAAATGCCAAGATAAGGGCCAGATTCATGATTCCAATCAAACCCGCCTTGCAACGCGGCACTTTCATCCGATTGGGAAATGCCGCGGAAGGAATAATCCGACACAACGCCCAAATTGGCCGACCATTGCCCACCGAAAAGATCATCGGCCATGGCGGGGGATGAAAGAGCCACAAGAGAGGTAAAAACGGTTAAGAAACGAGTCATGATGTAAGGTCCTTTGGATTTGAAGAGAGATGGTAAAAGAAACAAAAGGCGGGATAAATTCTTAACCTCTATTTTCGCGCAAAATAAGCCTTTGTCAATGTGATTTGATGGGTTTTAAATAAGGGGTCTCGCAAAAACCCCCTACCCATCAGCGTAAAATGGGCTATAGTCTTTTTCCAATTAAAGAGGTAATTCATGATCCGTTTATCAAGCATCTTCGCTTTGGCACTTCTTGCCTTAACCGCGTGCTCGGCTTTGCCGCAGGGTGAGGCGAAATTTCCAACCGGGCGTGATCGCTCGTCCACGGGCGGCAATAATATTTATGATACGCCTGACACGATTTGGGGCAAAGATGGCGGGCCGTCTTTGTTTGGTGGACGCGATAAATCTCAAGATTCTGCGGTGACGGTGAATTCTTATTTGTGGCGCGCGGCGTTGGATACGGTGTCGTTTATGCCACTCACATCCGCGGACCCATTCGGCGGTGTGATTTTGACCGATTGGTACACGGACCCCGCCACACCGAATGAGCGCAGCAAATTAAACGTGTTCATTTTGGGGCGTGAGTTAAAAGCCGATGGTATTCGCGTCAAGGCCTTCCGCCAAACCAAAACAAAAAATGGGGCATGGAAAGATGCGGCTGTTGCGGCTGAGACCGAACGGAAATTGGAAGATGCGATTTTAACCCGCGCGCGGCAAATGCGCGTGGCGGCATCGGACAAAGACGGTTTGTTTTAAGCGTCCTTTAAAAACATAGAGAGAGAAAAATGAAAAATTTTATGATGATTTTTGCGGCTCTGATTCTTCTTGCCGCACCAAGCTTTGCTGAAAATCCTGTGGCGGAGATCGCCGCGCAAAAGGAAGAAATGCAAAACGCATTCGCAACATTGCAAAACATGATGACAACAGCCATGTCCTGTATGGAGCAATTAAGCGGTGCGGCGCAAGGCGATGCGAAAACCGATACCCCCAAAACCGGCAATGAAAAAGCTGAGGTCAAAGAGGCGTTTGCCGCATGGCGCGCGGCACTTTCGGGTGGTGATGCTCAAAAAGTGGTCGATTTATATGATGACAATGCCGTGTTGCTTGCAACCCTCAACAATGATCCGATTGTGACACAATCCGCGCGGTTGAAATATTTTGAAGGGCTTGTCACCAAAAAAGATATGAAAGCAACAGTGGATGAAGAAATGATCCGCGTGCTTGATTCCAATACGGTAATGGTGAATGGTGTTTACACCTTCAGCTTTGAAGAAAATGGCAAGGTCACCAAAATTCCTGCGCGCTATACTTACGTGTTTGAAAAAGAAAACGACGCATGGATGATTGTGGTGCATCATTCATCCAAATTACCGATGTAAGATAGTAAAGGCTCTCACATGAATTCTCTGCCTCCTGCGTCTGTGCCTGACCGTTACCCTATTCGTGAAACGGAAGATAAATGGCGCAAGCTTTGGGAGGATGAGAATTGTTTTGCTGTCACTGAGGATACAACCCGTCAAAAATATTACGTGTTGGAGATGTTCCCCTATCCATCAGGGCGCATTCATGTCGGGCATGTGCGCAATTACGCGTTGGGCGATGTGGTCACACGCTTTCGCCGTGCGCAAGGGTATAATGTGTTGCGCCCCATGGGGTGGGATGCGTTTGGTTTACCGGCCGAAAATGCGGCGTTGGAGCGCGGGGCACACCCACAAGATTGGACCTTAAGCAACATCGCCGCCATGAAAATCCAGCTCAAACAAATGGGGCTTGGCATTGATTGGGGGCGCGAAATTACCACGTGTCTGCCTGACTATTACAAACACGAACAAAAAATGTTTTTGGATTTCTTGAAGCGCGGCATTGCCTATCGGCGTGAAGCGTATGTCAATTGGGATCCGGTTGAAAACACCGTGCTTGCGAATGAACAAGTGGTGGACGGCAAAGGGTGGCGCTCGGGGGCGCCCGTGGAGCGGCGTAAACTCAATCAGTGGTCGTTGAAAATTACTGATTATGCGGAGGAGCTGTTAAAAGGCTTAAGCACGCTTGAGCGCTGGCCCGAAAAAGTCAGATTGATGCAAGAAAACTGGGTCGGTAAATCCCAAGGTGCGCGCGTTGCATGGCAAGTTCAAAATTCAGATGAACACATCACTGTTTACACCACCCGCCCCGACACATTATTCGGTGCGGCGTTTTTGGCCTTGGCGGTTGATCATCCGTTTATTCAAAAACATGCGAAAGCGAAAGTGGGCTTTGATGAGTTTGTGAAACAATGCGCCGCACTTGGCACATCGGAAGCCGCGATTGAGCAAGCGGAAAAAATCGGTTTTGATACGGGCTTGCGTGCCGTTCATCCGTTTGATGAAAGTCTGACCGTTCCAATTTATGCGGCAAATTTTGTGTTGATGGATTACGGCACCGGTGCCGTGTTCGGATGTCCCGCGCATGATCAACGTGATTTGGATTTCGCGCGCAAATATTCCTTGAACGTGACACCGGTTGTTCTTCCCCGCGATAAAGCGGAAGATCAATTTACCGTTGAAAACACGGCCTTCACCGATGATGGTGTGTTGTTCAATTCCCGTTTCTTAAATGGGCTGGATGTGAATTCGGCAAAGAAAAAAGCGA
>JAIXWE010000053.1 GCA_027482195.1 Alphaproteobacteria bacterium
ATCAAGATATTCGTTACGAAGGTTATGGCCCGGGTGGTGTTGCCATTATTGTCGAAGCGTTGACCGATAATCGCAACCGCACCGCCGGTGAGGTGCGCGCCGCCTTCACGAAATATAATGGGAATTTGGGTGAAAGCGGGTCGGTTTCCTTTATGTTTGATCGCGTGGGACAAATTTTATATGCGGCAAAAATTGCAAGCGCAGAGGTAATGTTCGAGGCGGCGGTCGAGGCCTTGGCTGAGAATGTTGACAGTCATTCTGACCATCATGAAATAATTACAACGCCCGATAATTTTGCCGGTGTGCGTGATGTTTTGGAAGAAAAATTCGGACCAGCTGAAAAATCCGGTTTGGTATGGAAGCCCAACATCACCACAACGATTGATATTGATATCGCGCGTGATTTGATGAAATTGATTGATGTGTTGGAAGATAATGATGACGTGCAAAACGTAATCACGAATTTTGATGTGACCGATGAGGTCATGCAAGCCTTGCAAGCCTGATCATGCGAATCATTGGCCTTGATCCCGGATTGGAGCATACAGGATGGGGGGTCATTGATTATGATCAGGGACGGTTGGCGTTTGTGGCCGCCGGGGTGATTGACACCAAGCCCAAAGACCCAACAGCACAACGCCTTGCGGTTATCGATAGCGCAATTGATGACATAATAAAACAATATCATCCACTTCATGCATCGGTTGAAGAAACCTTTGTAAATACTAATTCTGCTTCATCTTTAAAGCTTTCGCAGGCCCGCGGCGTTGCCCTGTGCGTACCGGCGCGCTTGGGTCTTGAGGTGTTTGAATATGCCACCAACACCATTAAAAAAACCGTCGTTGGGAAAGGTCATGCCGATAAAACGCAGATCCAGCACATGGTGCGTGTGTTGCTTCCCATGG
The DNA here is from genome assembly GCA_027482195.1 of Alphaproteobacteria bacterium. Classification (GTDB taxonomy): domain Bacteria; phylum Pseudomonadota; class Alphaproteobacteria; order Micavibrionales; family Micavibrionaceae; genus Micavibrio_B. Next base: position 906 of record JAIXWE010000053.1, read on the forward strand.
CCGCGGATTTAAAGCCCGATGCGGCGGATGCATTGGCGGCCGCCATTTGCCATGCGCACCACGCGCCGCCTCAAAAATTACGATAAAAACCTATCATCTCCGTCTTTCATGGTTTAAGATTCTCAAAAGTTTTTTGAGAGTTTTTCATGTTTGCCAAATTAACCGGCGTGGTTGATAGCACCGCGCAAGACAGCCTTATTTTAGATGTGAATGGTGTGGGGTATCATGTATTCGCTGCCGCGCGCACTTTGGCACAATTGGGCGGTCCTGGCGCGCGCGCATCATTGTTTATTGAGACGCATGTGCGCGAAGATCATATTCACTTATTTGGTTTTTTAAGTCTGGAAGAACGTGATTGGTTTCGTCTTTTAACGTCGGTGCAAGGTGTGGGCGCGCGCTCTGGCTTGGCCATTCTTTCCATTGCACCAGTTGAACAATTAACGATGATTATCGCCTCTCAAGATGCAACGCGCTTGCGTCAAGCTGATGGTGTTGGACCAAAATTGGCCACGCGTATTGTGACGGAATTGAAAGATAAAGTTCAAAATATGGTACTTAGCGCACCATTAAAAACGAATGTGGTGAAAGTATCACCCCAATCACAAACACCGACATCATCATCTGTCTCTCACGCGGACACAGATGCGGTATCCGCGTTGGTGAATTTAGGCTATGGCCGCGCCGAAGCTTTTTCGGCCGTCACAACCGCCCGCCAAAAAAGCAATGATAATGAGCTTGATCTTCAAAATCTTATCCGTCTTGCGTTGAAAGAGTTGGCCTCATGAGCAAAGTAAAAACAAATGATTTAAGCCCGACACATTTGGAAGATGAGGCAAAAGATGATGCGGCCTTGCGCCCACAAATTTTGGAAGAATTTATCGGGCAAGAAAATTTGCGTGCGAATTTATCCATTTTTATCAGTGCGGCAAAAACACGCAAAGATGCGTTGGATCATGTCTTGCTTCACGGCCCACCCGGTTTGGGAAAAACAACATTGGCGCAAATTGTTGCACGGGAATTGGGTGTTGGGTTTCGTGCCACATCGGGCCCCGTAATTGCACGCGCCGGCGATTTGGCGGCACTTCTTACAAATCTTCAACCTTTTGATGTTTTGTTCATCGATGAAATTCATCGCCTCAACCCGGCGGTGGAAGAAGTTTTATATCCTGCGATGGAAGATCGTAAATTAGATTTGATGATCGGTGAGGGGCCGGCCGCGCGTTCAGTGCAAATTGATTTGCCGCCGTTTACACTTGTGGGAGCCACAACGCGAAGTGGTTTATTGACCAACCCCTTGCGTGATCGCTTTGGTATTCCGTTACGGTTGGAGTTTTACAACAGTGATGAATTGGCGCGTATTGTGACGCGCATTGCCGCATTGCTTGATATTCCCATTGCAAAAGACGGGGCACAAGAGATTGCCCGGCGTTCACGCGGCACACCGCGCCTTGCGGGACGCCTTACACGGCGTGTGCGTGATTTTGCATCCGTCTTGGGTCATGAAACGATTACGGCGGCGGCCGCCGACGAAGCTTTGCGCCGTTTGGATGTGGATCAAGCGGGACTTGATACGATGGATCGCAGATATCTGCGCACCATTGCCGAGAAATATAGCGGCGGGCCAGTTGGCATTGAAACGCTTGCGGCCATTTTGGCCGAACAACGCGATGTGATTGAAGATGTTGTTGAGCCTTATTTATTGCAACAAGGATTGATCGCGCGCACGCCGCGCGGGCGGATGTTATCAGCCGAAGGGTATCGTTATTTGGGTCTCAAAGCTCCCGCATCATCTTCTCAAGCGTCTTTTTTGGATGAGTAACATGCACCGTATTCCATTTCGTGTTTATTATGAGGATACGGATGCGGGCGGGGTGATGTATTATCCGAATCACCTTAAATTCTGTGAGCGGGGACGATCTGAGTATTTGCGAAGCTTGGGCTTTGAAAACTCAACGTTACGCTCTGAAAACGGTATAATCTTTGTTGTCAAAAAGCTTACAGCCGAGTATTTTGTGCCTGCCCGTCTGGATGATCTTTTGCATGTGGAAACCCGCATGGGAGAGGTAAAAAACTCCAGCTTTGTGATGCACCAGACACTTTATCGCGAGGATGTTAAAATTTTTGCGATGGATGTTGTGTTGGTGACAATTAATGAAATGGGTAAGCCTGTTGCCATTCCTGAGATGGTGAAGTTGAAATTGAAGTAACGAATTCTATATGTGACTAAAATTATGAGGATGAAATTATGACTGCCACACCCGATACTGCCGCCCTTCCTGTCGGATCAGAAGCCATGACAAACACAATCGCCGGTGCGGCACCCATGATGGTTCATGACTTATCCGTGTGGGGCATGTTTATGCAAGCGGATTTGGTTGTAAAATCCGTGATGATTGGCTTGGTGCTGATGTCGGTGTGGGGGTGGTCGATCATCATCCACAAACGCAACATGTTAAAAAAACTCAACCGCCGCGCGGATAAATTTGAAGATGCGTTTTGGTCAGGTGAGCCGATGGATAAATTATATCAGCGTGTTAAAAAAAGCCCGTCTGATCCATTGCTCGCAACTTTCACTGCCGGCATGGAAGAATGGCAAGCGGGCATTTCGGCCGGAATTCCATCTTCCGAGAATTTGCAAGCAAGTTTAAAACAACGTGTGGAGCGCGCCATGTCGTTGGCGATTGTGCGTGAAATGCAAGGTGTTGAACGCGGCATGACGTTTTTAGCCACGTGTGGATCCACCGCAACCTTTATCGGATTATTCGGAACCGTGTGGGGGATCATGCGATCGTTTATTGCCATTGCCGCGATGAATAATACGTCATTGGCCGTTGTGGCTCCGGGTATTGCTGAGGCCTTGTTTGCAACCGCCCTTGGCCTTGTTGCGGCCATTCCCGCCATGGTCGGGTATAACATGTTTTCAACCGCGATCATGCGTTACGGCGACCGTCTTCAGGCTTTTTCAACTGAGTTCTCGGCAATCATGTCACGCCATCTTGATAATCAAGAGCGCGGCGGAACTTCACCACGGCGGGTGGCATAATCATGGGTATGTCGATTCAACCAAATTCGGGCGGGAATGGGGCACGGCGTTATCGCCCGATGTCTGAGATTAACGTCACACCCTTCATTGATGTGATGTTGGTCTTGCTCATTGTGTTCATGGTAACGGCACCCTTATTGAATGCGGGTGTTCAGGTTGATTTGCCGAAATCTGAAGCCGCCGCCATTTCCACCTCTGACGACAAACCTTTGGAAGTATCCGTTGATAAGGGTGGGCAAATTTTCATTGGCGAAACAAAAGTAACGCGGGACCAGCTTTTGGAAAAGCTCACGGCGATTGCCGGAAATAATTTTGAACAACGTATCTTCATTCGTGCGGACCAAGGAATTCCTTATGGTGATGTGATGGGTGTAATTGGTGCAATCAACAAGGCAGGTTACCGCAAGGTGGCTTTAATTTCTGAACCAACCGCGCAACGGCGTTAAACTTTCACGGGTGTAAAAAATGAATAACCCGCGCGATCAAAAACCCACCCCCGCACCAGCTGTTGATACCAGCCTGAAAAAACCTTTGACGGCGTCGATCCTTATTCATGTGGCGATTGTGATTATTGCCATCGTTGGCTTGCCACATTTTCAATCAGAAGAACAAATTATCGAAGCCGTTCCAATTGATTTGGTCGCGGATATTGGGGAGCTGACCTCCACCAACAAGCCACCCGTGAAAGCGCCACCCAAGGAAGAGCCAAAGAAAGAAGAACCGCCGCCCAAGGCGAAAGAGCCGCCAAAACCACCACCAACACCTGAGAAAAAAGCGGAACCCCCGCCACAAGAAGAGTTAAAAGAACCACCGAAAAAGGAAGAAAAAACGGTGGAGGATTTGGTCGACGAACTCGCTCCCCCGAAAAAGGACGAGAAGAAAAAGCCTGAGCCGAAGAAGGAAGAGTCCAAGCCAAAACCAAAAGATGAGAGTAAAGAAAAAGCGAAAGAACAGAAGGAGGATTTTGACTCTCTTCTCAAGAATTTAACGCCAGAAGAATCGCAACAAGAAGCCACGGTGGGTGACGAAGAGCTTATGACCAGTGCGGAATCGTCACCGGATATCAGCCGCGTATCCGATATTCTCAGCATCTCGGAAATGGATGCGTTGCGTCAACAACTTGCGGGTTGTTGGAATATTATGGCGGGGGCGATGAATGCCGAAGATCTTAAGGTTGAAATTCGTGTGGAAGTGAACCCAGATCGGACGGTAAAATCGGCGCAGGTGGTTGACCAAAGGCGTTATAACAGCGATACTTTCTTCCGCGCAATGGCGGAGAGTGCGTTGCGGGCTGTGCAAAATCCGCGGTGTTCGCCCTTGCGTTTGCCAGAGGATAAATATTCCACATGGCGCACTATGACGATTGTTTTTGATCCAAAGGATATGTTCTGATGACACGCTTTCTCTTTTTGTTTGTTGCCGCTTTGACATTTGCATTTCCCGTTCATGCGGAATTGCGCATTGATGTAAATCGCGGCGTGTCTGAACCGATCCCGATTGCGGTGACACGTTTTGTGGCCAAGGACTCTGCCGGCATTCCTTTGGCGGATGGAATTCCATCGGTCATTACAAATAATTTGGAAGGCACAGGGTTATTTCGCCCGATTGATCCCAAGGCCTTTATTCAAGATGAAAATTCTTTACAAACCGAAGTGCGCTTTCCCGAATGGAAATCAATTAATGCGCAAGGTTTGGTAACGGGTGCGATTACCAAAGCCCCCGACGGACGTTTGCGGGTTGAGTTTCGTTTATTTGACGTGTTCGGCCAACAACAAATGTCTGGCATGGCCTATATGACCACGCCCCAAAATTGGCGGCGCATTGCACACATTATTTCTGATGAGATTTATAAACGCCTAACCGGTGAAAATGGATATTTCGATTCACGTGTTGTTTATATTGCCGAAAGTGGCCCTGGTACCGCGCGTGTCAAACGTCTTGCGATTATGGATCAAGACGGTGCGAATAATCGTTTTCTCACCGATGGTGCGAACCTTGTTCTTACGCCGCGATTTTCTCCCAACCAACATGTTCTTGCTTATCTTGCTTATGTCGGTGGCAAGCCACGCGTTTACATCTATGATCTTCAAACGGGGAACCAACAAGTATTGGGTGATTTTCCCGGCATGACCTTTGCCCCGCGCTTTTCACCTGATGGTTCTAAACTCATTTTCTCGCTTGCACGCAATGGTAACACAGATTTGTATGCGATGGATCTAAGCTCACGGCGCACGCAACAATTAACCAATGATCCAAATATTGACACCGCCCCAAGCTATTCTCCTGATGGGTCTCAAATTACTTTTGAATCGGATCGTGGTGGAACACAACAAATTTACGTGATGTCTGCGTCGGGCGGCAACCCGCGCCGCATCACCTTTGGCCAAGGGCGTTACGCGTCACCGGTGTGGTCACCGCGCGGCGATCTTATTGCCTTTACCCGCATGTATAAGGGGCAATTTTACATTGGTGTGGTGCGCCCCGATGGAACCGGCGAGCGTTTGATCGCCAATGGTTTCCACATGGAAGGCCCCACATGGGCCCCCAATGGTCGCGTTCTTGCCTATTTTGTTGAGCAAGGTAACTCCGCAAAAATTTACAGTGTTGACATCACCGGGTTTAACCGCCGCGTGTTGAAAACAGCGGGCGATGCATCCGATCCGGCATGGTCACCGATTAATCCGTAACATAGGAAATAAAGGCACATGCAAGAGGAGCGCAATTTAACAGGCGAATATGTAAGTAACAGTATGCTGTATATGTGGCGTGCGATTATCTCAATTGCGCATATCGACCGTAAAATTGATCAAAGTGAGAAAGAACATTTTGAAAAAGTATTTCAAGCTTTATGGCGCGCAAAAAATCTTACCCAAGACCAGCTTGATATTTTGAAACAGGATTTAACCGCGCCTCAAGATACATTTGATATGTTGCGTCATATTAATGATCCCTCTTATCGCGGCCAGGTGATTACCTTCGCTTACAAGGTTGCGCGGCTTGATGGTAAAGTTGATCCGGACGAGAAAGCTGTTTTGGATAAGATGCATGCCCATATCACCGAAGGGTTGGACATGGCTCAGATCCGCTCACATGTCGCGGCGGTTGTGAAGCGTGAAATGTCGATGCATGATGTTAAAATGTCTATGAACCGCCCACAATATGATGAGGGGCTGGGTATTGCCGCACTCATTGATGATATTTTGCTCTTCTTCGGAATAGATCTTTACAGTTAAGTGAATTTTTCAAAACGGCGAATAACCTCGCGGTAAGTCTCACACTTAAACGGTACGATTAAATCAAGCGTGTCTGGCAATGACACCCATTGCCAACGCGTAAATTCTTGGGGTTGATGCTTAAAGATATCAATCTCAGAGTCATCGCCGCGAAAGCGAAGGGCGATCCAATGTTGTTCTTGCCCCACATATTTTCCCGCCCATAATTTTTTTTGAAGATCAGGTGGTAAATCATACCGCAATGGCGGTGTTGAGATTTCAAGAATGTCAACCGAGGTTATTCCTGTTTCCTCATAAAGCTCGCGCCGCGCCGCGGTCTCTAAATCTTCTCCTAAATCAATTCCACCTTGAGGCATTTGCCACGCGCCCAAATAATCACAACGTTCGCCTACGAAAACTTTTCCGTCTTTGTTGAAGACAGCCAAGCCAACACATGGTCGATAAAGAGGTTCAGTCATTTTTGATTGATATAAGCACTTAAAGGCGCGAGGGCGATATTTTTTTGTTCCAAGACGGAAAGGGAGTCTTTGATAGCTTGCGCCGTCACAGGTGTAAGGGGAAGCTGAAGAACGGCTTTACGGTTAGCTTCGGCATCACCTATTGCTTTTTGAATGTGCGCTGTGACTTCGGTAGGGGTTGAGATGAACGCAAAGTCACGTACGGCTATAGGAATTTTTCTGTTACTCGCGGCTTGCTCCAAACTTTGCGGTTGAGGTATAAAAGCAGCAAGTCCAAGCCCGCGCGCGTTTAATGATCTCAAAATATCTGAAAAAGAAACATCTTGTGGTGTCATAGATAAGGAACCACTCATGATTACGCCGGCATATCCGGTCGCTCGCGCCAATGTTTTCAAAAAGCGTGTACGGTTTTCTTCCAAACTGTTTCCAACGCGCAACGTCAAAGGCCCCCAATCGGCATTATCCGTTGTTTGAAGTGGCAAGCTTAACCAGACTTCATGGGAATCTTCGCGCGCGGAGGTGGTCAGGCTTTGCGGATCATCCGTGTAAGGTGAAAGCGCTAATGTAACGCCTGCGGGCAAATTCAAAGCCGCACCCGTCATGCGCCGTGACAAGCCAAAATCAGTCACAACAATTGCCAACATCGCCTTTGTCTCAGCGGGGGGAGAAAAGGGCGCAGAATAAGCTTTGAAAGGTGTGAGCCCGTCACTAGTGCGAATGATGGGTACAAGGCCCTGGGCTGTGCTTTCATGCAAGCCGGCGACCGCGTCTTCAACAACTTGCTTTTCAACAGTCTGCGGCGGCGGCGCAAGTGGTGCCGCAACATTTTGTGTTGCCGTTGACGGCGTTGGCGTGGGGGCCGTTGGTGAAGAAGGTACTGGGAGTTTATAGCTCAAAGTAATTTTTGAAAAATCTTGTTTGGGTTGATTGCCAAAAACGGCAAAACCCGCGAGCGTCAAGCTAAGAAGACACACACCACCGAGAATCGTTCCAAGGAAAATGCGGCTGTGGAATACAGGCTCCAGAAAGCCAATTTGCGGAACAGGTGGTATGACGAAAGGAATTTTAAGCCCCATTCGTTTATTTCCCTTTATCTTGATACAAGGCCAAGCCACGAAGCAAATCCATCGCGCGTTGCAGTTGATAATCCTGCTCCGCTTCTTTGCTTAAATTTGGTTTTTCATCAGAAGTCCCATCCTTTGATTCCGCATTGTCATTTGCAGGCGCTGCGGGGTCAGGAGATTCAGACTCATTTTCCTTGGGCTTCGCGCTATCAGGATTGGCTAACGCGCCCTTCAAATCTTCCTCGTGAAAACTTTTGTCATCAATTTTTTCAAGTTTTGCGGGTTCAACAATAATATCGGGATCAATTCCCTTTGCCTGAATTGAACGACCAGACGGTGTGTAATACCGCGCGGTGGTAAGGCGCATTGCTCCGTCTCCCGCCATGGGGATAACGGTTTGCACAGATCCTTTTCCGAAGGAACGCGTGCCCATGACAATGGCACGACGGTGATCTTGAAGCGCGCCCGAAACAATTTCAGCCGCAGACGCAGAACCACCATTGATTAAAACAACCAACGGCAAACCTTTGGTCAGGTCGCCAGATGTCGCATAATCGCGCTTGATATCATTCGCATCACGTCCACGTGTGGAAACAATTTCACCTTTATCTAAGAACACATCTGAAACTGAAATGGCTTGATCCAATAAACCACCGGGATTGTTGCGAAGGTCGATCACATATCCCATCAATTTTGTGCCAGATTCTTTTTCAATTTTTGCAATCGCATCCTTCAAGCCAATAAATGTGTTTTGGTTAAAGGTGGTGATACGCAAATATCCGATATTCCCGCCTTCCACGCGTGAGCGCACAGATTGAATTTTGATGACATCACGAACGATTTTCACCTCAATCGGTTCGGCCACATCTTTACGGCGGATGGTGAGTTTAACTGGCGAGCCAACTTTGCCGCGCATTTTCTCGACGGCGTCCGATAAGGTCATGCCGATAATGGGTTTATCGTCAATTTGTACAATAAAATCACCCGATTTCACTCCAGCCTTAAAAGCAGGCGTGTCATCAATCGGCGAGACAACTTTTACCAAACCTTCTTCCATCGTGACTTCGATTCCTAAACCACCGAATTCCCCACGCGTTTGCGTGCGCATATCATCAAAATCTTTCATGTTGAGATAAGAGGAATGCGCATCAAGGCTGGTCAACATTCCGTTGATAGCATATTCGATCAGTTTCTCATCAGAAACCTTGTCAACATATTGGGCGCGCACACGTTCAAACACATCTCCGAAAAGATTGAGCTGTTTATATGTTTCTTCCGGTGAAGATGGTGCGTCATCTTTTTTCTCTTCCTCATTCGAGGCGGTCACAGATTTTTCTTCTTGTTTTTTTTCTTGTGCCTGCGCCAAAGGAAAATGAACGAGACACAGCATGACAGCCAAAGACAAAAACAAACGCGTATTCATTTTAAAAATTCCTCACATGTTATTTAGCTGCCAAGACCGGAAATCTTACGGGCGGGGTTAATCGGTTGACCGTTAAGTCGAAGTTCATAATAGAGGGTTGCGCGTGCACCGTCACCCCCCAGACTGCCTAAAGGTTCGCCCGAATCCACAGATTGGCCAACACGAACGCCAATGCGCCCCAAGCCCGCAACCAGACTATGGTAATTGTTTTTGTGTTCGAGCAAAATAATCGTGCCATAAGTCTTAAACGGGCCGGCATAACGCACAATTCCACCCAAGGGCGCAACCACAACTGACCCGGGGCGCGATTCAATGCGCACACCTTCGCTTGTCGCACCTATATTATCTTTCTCCCCAAAACTTGTGAGCAGTTTGCCAGCCACCGGCATGCGCGAACTTCCCAACGCGGGAAGTGTTGCGTCAATCTTGTCATCATCAATTGCGGGGCGGCGCCGCGCTGGCGTGTCCCCGTCTTTCTTTTCTTTTGCGCGGGCACGCTTGCGCGCTTCGGCACGTTTTTGTTGTTCAAGTTTATCGATAAGGTCACGCAAATTTCTTGCTTGGCGCGACAAATTTGCGATTGTTTGTTCTTGAGATTTTAAATCAGATTGCGTTTCGGTAAAAGCTTTCTGGCGCGCCTTCATCAAGGCATCCATTTTTTCTTTCTCAGTTTTAAGTTTTTCTGTTTGCCCCGCGATTTCTGTTTTATTTTCTTCCAAATCAGCTTGAATCTTTTCAAGTTCAGCAAGCTTATCTTTCAAAACAGCGGCTCGCGCATTTAACTCAGGTACAATTGCACTTAAAACTGTGACCGCCTGTGCCGTTTCCAACGGTGCGCCCGGACGTGCGATGAGGGTTGACGGGGGAAGGCGGCGGATGCGCTCTAAGGCAATGATAAGATTGGCAAGTGCTGCGCGTTCTTTGTCGAGGCTTTCAACCAGATCATTTTTTTCTTTCGTTAACGACTCGAGTTTCTTTTCAAGTTCGGTAAGATTTTTTTGACTTTTTGATACTTTCTCCGTCGTCGATATAAGATTGGTTTTGAGACCTTTTACATCTTTGGCAAGATCGGCCACTTTTTTATTCAGCTCCTCTTGACGTTTTTTTTCTTTAGCGAGGCGTTTTTCAACTTCAGCGACAGACTCTTTTTTGGGCGGTGGGGACTTTTTTGACTCCGCTAATACAGGCGCAGAAGAAAGCAAGAAAGAAAGGAAAATGAGTGTAAGAAATTTTTTCATTCAACCCTCGCGATGATAAGGGTGATTGCCAAGAATTTGTTGAGCGCGATAAATTTGCTCCAGCACCATAATGCGCACCATAAGATGCGGCCATGTTTGCTGCCCAAAACTCAAAAGCAAATTCGCTTGCGCGCGCACATCATCCGTAAAGCCTTCCGCGCCGCCGATAAGAACAGATATTTTGCTGATCCCACTATTGCCAAGTTTTTGTAAGGTATGCGCGAAATCAAGACTACGTAAGCCGTCGCCGCGCTCGTCCATTGCAATCACAAAAGATTGTGGGTCAAGGCGTGCGAGCATTTGTTTCATTTCGTCTTGTTGCTGGGCTTTTGGATCTGTCACCCGGCTTTCAATTTCATGAATAGATACGGCCCAGCGCATCCGCTTTTGGTAATCATCCAAAAGTTCTGCCCACGGGCCTTTTTTGATTTTGCCAACGGCAAGGATGTCGATGCGAAACATGACACCAGATTACGCAGTTTTACATGAAATTCAAACGGTGATTATGCGTGGGATTGTGAGGGGCTCACAGATCTTGGTGGCCCATTTAATCCATGTGGACGCCACATTTTCTCAATATTATAAAACTCACGCACTTCGGGGCGGAAGATATGGACAATGATGTCATTGCAATCCACCACAACCCAATCCCCTTGGGATTCGCCTTCGCTGCGTGGGGTGGGAAGCTTGAGGCTTTCATAAAGGTCGCGAATTTTTGAAGCAAGTGCCGACACCTGGCGTGACGATGTTCCCGAAGCGATCACCATATAATCGGCCAAGGTTGAAAGGCCTTTAAGGTCGATGACTTCGATCTCACTTGCTTTGTTATCGTCGAGGGTTTGGATCAGAAGAGTTTTGAGACGGTCAACCGTCAAAGATTGTGCGGGCGATAATGGTGTCAATGCGTCATATCTCCTTTGTGACTTCCTTCATTATACCGTGCTTTTGACTTGCGCGCAAATCACGGGATGCGAGGGGGTTGCGCGGAATATTTCGTAGTCTTTTCACATGGTTAGGGGATGGAAAACGAGCAAAGATTTTGCTGCGCCGCACAGGTTCCGTGCGCTCAAAAAAGACAAAAGGAACCAGGAGAGGGACATGTTGCCACCGATACCATCTATCAAATTCCGCGGCAATGTCATCACCCGCAATCCAAATAAAGTGTGTGGTGGGAAAGAAAATTTCCAACTTTTTTAATGTGTGAAAGCTGCGTGACGTTGAGAATTTTTCTTCAAGTCGTGTGGCAATGAGCCGATGGTGAGAGCGTAAAGTTTTCTGCGCATCAAGAAATCTTTGTTCAAAATTTTCAGATTTTTCTTTAAGCGGATTTTGAGGAGAAACCAAAAACCACACCGCATCAAGATTGAGACGTTTAATGGCTTCGCGTGCAATGTGAATATGGCCATTATGAAGAGGATTAAACGACCCGCCCAATAAACCCACACGTTGCCCCGACCATGTGCGTCCAGAAAAACGATTAGGCTCAAACCGAGGCAATTAATTTAACCGGTTGAGTGATTGGGAAATGGATTGGTCCGTCAATTTTTTAGACGATTCAGAATCCAATTTCTGGCTGATGATTTGACTTGCGGCGGACACAGCCAATTCCGTTGCATAGTGTATAAGATCAAGGCGTGTTTTTTCTTCCATGCGTCCAAGCTGTTCTTGTAGCATTTCTTCGCGGTGCGCCATTGTTCTTTGAAAATCCTGTTCGGCTTTTTCCTCAAGCTCACGCGCATGATGGCGGGCGGCCTCGATGATTTTTTGTGCCTCTTCATGCGCATGTTTTTGTTTGTCTTGATAATCCGCCAACATAATTTTGGCATCTTCGTGAAGTTGTTGTGCGTTTAAGATATCGGATTTGATCCGCTCAATTTTCCTATCAAGAACCGAGATAACGGAAGCGCGGCCAAATTTATAGGCGGCAAAAACGAAAATTATGAACGAAAAGGCCGTCCAAATGGATGTATTGGTTTGCAAAAGTTCCATCATGACTATGCTGCCTTTGCTTTATCATTTAAGGATTTGACCACGCGCTCCACCTGATCATTGTCTGGCGTAACACCCGCGATTTTTTGTGCAATCGATGAAGCGGCCTTGGCGACAATTCCGTCCATCTCTTTCATGATATCGTCATGAATTTTTTGAAGACGCTGATCTGTCTCTGCGATTTCTTTGTCATGATGGTTATGAAACAGCTGAAGAGCATGGCTGAGGCGTGACTTTGATTCCTCAGCTACGCGCGTGGCCGCATCATCTGCATCTTGAAGGGCTTTGGTCAACATCGACTCGTAGGCGGATTTTATATCTTCAGCCTGGTGCGATAATGTTTCCGCTTTATCTAAATAAGATTTGATATGTTCCTCGCGTGAGGAAACAACTTTTTCAATACGTGGTAATGCAAGTTTTCCAAAGAAAATATACATCGCCATGAAAGTCAGGCCGATCCAGAAAATCTGGTTCGGCCACCATTTGGGGTCAAATTGAGGAAGGCCCGCCGCTTTTTTTGTCAGGGCTTCAACCGGTGTTGTTGTGTCATCGGTTGACGTGACCAAGGGCGTTTCCGTCTCAACGGATAATGATGGTGCTGTGTCATTCAAGACAGGAGCCGTTTGCGCCCACGCAAAATGCAGCGGGGCACATAAAAGGCACAAGGTAATGAAAAGACGCAACGCCATGTTCCTTATTACCTTTGATTAAGCAAAGATAAGATAGAAAGAAACGAGCAAAGCAAAAATTGCCAAAGCTTCGGTCAAGGCGAAGGCCAAGAAGTATTTCTTGTCCAAAAACTCAGCGCAAGCAGGGTTACGGCTGACGGCTTCGTTGTAGGAAGAAAAGATGCGACCCAAGGCCAAAGCAACCGCAAAAAGCGGGGTAAGGGCAACAACACCAGCAATAATTTTTACAACTTGAATATCCATTTTAATCTCCTTAGTTAGTTAAAATTCACTTTTTTCTGATCAGTGTGCAAGCTCAACCGTATCTTTCAAATAAATGCAGGTGAGAATTGCAAACACATATGCCTGAAGATAGGCAATCAGAAACTCAAATGCGATCAACAAAACATTGAACAAGGTTGGTAAAATGCCGAAGGCAACTCCAATTGTTCCCATTGATGCAAAAGTTAAACAAAATCCTGCAATGACTTTTAGCAAAATGTGACCCGCCAGCATGTTCCCAAACAAACGAACAGCCAATGTCACAGGACGCACAAAGAACGAAACGATTTCAAGAGGAAGAATGATGGGTGCAAGAAAAAGCGGCGTGCCTGGCGGAAAAAATAAGCTAAAGAAATGTGTGCCGTGTTTCATGAAACCGAATGTCAAAACACACAACATGACAAAAGTGGCCATCGCAAAATTGACAGCCAACTGCGCCGTGAACGTAAATGAGAAAGGCACAAGCCCCAAGGCGTTGCCCAAAAACACAGTCATAAACACCGTGAAGACAAGCGGAAAATATTCAAACCCTTTTGTCCCGATATTTTCACGCACCATGTTGGCGATAAATTCATACAAGGTTTCCGCAAAAGCTTGAAGGCGTGTGGGCACCAATTCCATGCGGCGTGTGGCAATTGTAAAAAATATGACGGAAACGGCAAAAGTGATCATCATCCAAAGGGATGAATTTGTGAAGGAGAGATCTAAGCCCGCGACCTCAAGAGGGATAAGCGGTGTGATCTGAAATTGCTTTAAAGGATCGGCCATTTTTATGCCCTGTAAAAAGTTAAGGTCGGTCCATATCAATGGGCGCAGTATTAGCGTTTTTTTGTCCTGTTTGCAACTGTTGAAATCCACTGGAAATCGACATGTTATTCATGACCCGCCAGACATTATAAAAACCCGTAAAAATGCCCAAAAAAAGCATAATCATAAAGCCAAAAGGCCGTGTATCAAAGATATGGTCAATGCCGAAACCGACCGCTCCGCTGGCTAAAATTGCGGCAATAAGCTCAACCCCGGCGCGCAGGCCTTGATTCTGGTTTTGTGCATCATTTTCACGGGTCTGGCTTTCGGAGAGGCCACCGGAAGATTTAGCGGCTTCAAGGCGCGCTCGAATATCTTCGATTTCCGGCCCGGTCATCAGGCGGCTTCTTCAAGAAAATCGAATTTTTGCTGTAAATCAACCGACACCAATTGTGACACGCCGCGCTCTGCCATCGTGACACCATAAAGCCTGTTCATGCGCGCCATGGTGAGGCGGTGGTGGGTAATGATAATAAAGCGTGTTTTACATTGTTGCACAATCTCTTCTAACAAGGTGCATACGCGATCAACGTTTGCATCATCAAGTGGCGCATCAATCTCGTCTAAAATACAGACAGGCGCGGGGTTGGTGAGGAACATCGCGAAAATTAATGCCGTGGAGGCCAATGTTTTTTCACCACCCGATAGCAAAGAAAGTGACTGCAAAGATTTGCCGGGGGGCTGGGCATAAATTTCAAGTGACGCTTCAAGAGGATCATCAGATTCAATGAATGCCAAATGCGCAGATCCACCACCGAAAAGACGCGTAAACAAAACTTGGAAATGTTGATTGACGGTTTCAAACGCATTCATGAGACGCTCACGCGCCTCACGGTTCAATTTTTGGATGCCACCACGCAGTTCTTCGATCGCAGCAATTAAATCATTGCGCTCTTCGAGTAATTTTCCGGCTTGTTGCTCAATCTCCTGAGCCTCGACATCGGCGCGTAAATTCACAGGGCCCATGCCGTCACGTTCACGCACCAAGCGATCACGTTTTCCGCGCAGGCGATCAATTGGCTCTGCTTCCAACTTTTCACGGGTCATTGCGGATTGTTCCCACAAATCTTCCGGCGTGGTTACAAATTGGTCATGAATGGATTGGCGCATAATCTCAATCGACCCAGAGGCAGATTCAAATTGTGCCATTGATTTTGCGCGTTGCTCGCGCTGATCCATCAAATTATTTTCGGCCGCCTTTAAGGCCTTTGTTGTTGCGTCCAGCTCCGCCTCAACCGAGGCTAATTTATCGGCCGCCGCATTTTTTGCGTTCTCAAGGCTTGCCAAAGCATCAAGAAGATTTTCACGAAGAATATTAATTTCCTTCGGGCGTTGTTTCAATTCTTCAAGCCGGGTTTTGGTTTGATTTTCGCGTTCCTCAAGTTGCTTGATCCGCTCGCGTGCACGAATGATGCGGTTTTGCAAATTGACACGTTCATCCGCGATATAACGCAAACGCGCATTGCGGCGTGATTGGTTTTGCTGAAAAATTTCAAGCTCGGTCGATGCAGATTGAAATTCCTCTTGTGCTTGTTTTAAATG
The DNA here is from genome assembly GCA_027482195.1 of Alphaproteobacteria bacterium. GTDB lineage: Bacteria > Pseudomonadota > Alphaproteobacteria > Micavibrionales > Micavibrionaceae > Micavibrio_B. The sequence goes on from JAIXWE010000053.1 coordinate 16,653, forward strand.
AGCGCGACGTTGTTCAACATCATCTGTTTGACGTTGTGTGGAATCCTCATCAAAGCTTGAGAGCGAAGTGCGATGTGTTTGCACCGCGTCTTCAAGGCGCGCTTGATCGTCTTGTAACATCGCCAAATTTTCTTCAAGCTTGGCGAGCTCAGATTCAGAAGCAGAGCGCTTTTCAATTGTACGTTGAAGCTCAATACGCTTTACGTTTAATACGCGGTCCAATTCCCGCAAGGAATTTTCACATTTTTGAACCGCGTCACGCGCGTGGGTTAACTCAGATTGTGCAGTTTCAAGTGTTGATTCTGCGTGCGCAAACTCAGATTGCAATTGAGGCAATTGCGCATTCAAATCATCATAACGGTTACGATTTTTAAGACGCATGGCGTTACGATCAACGGCTTCCGCCTTTAAACGCAATCCATCCCACCGCCAATAAGCCCCCGTGCGTGAAACAATTGATTGCCCGGGTTTAAGATTTTGTGAAGCCGCATCGCCATCGGAATCCGTTTCAACATACCCGATAAAACCCAAGGCTGTTTTTAAAACATCTGGTGCATTTACGTGTGGGATGAGAGGTTTTGCGGGTGCGGGAAGCTCAGGAATTTCGCGCACAGTCGCATGTGACCAAAACATCGCGGCCAGTGGGTCAGTGGACGCGGTAAGCGTATCACCCAAGGCTTTTGATAAAGCGGTTTCAAAACCTTCGTCTGCCTTGATATCATCCAAGACTGGTCTGAAACCATCTTGTGATTCCGCTTTTAAAATTGTCTCTAATGTCTGGATTTCAGTTTGAAGTTTCGTGAGTTTTTCACGTGCAGATTGATGAAGTGTGCGGCTTTGTTCGACGTTGTGTTGCGCGGTGTCGTAAGTTGCACGCAAATTTTGTTCATCATCACGAATTTTTGTTTGTGATGTTTCCAAATTTTCAATCGCCTGTTGAAGTTCAGTGATGGGCAAAGACTCTGCTTGTTCCGCGCGGCGTTGCGAAATTTTTATTTTCAAATCATCGAGGCGCGCGCGGATTGAGCTTAGCCGGCTTTCGTCTTGGCTCAATTGATTTTGCAAGGTCGCGCGTGAAGCTTTGATATTTGCCGCTTGCTCCAAGGCTTGTTGGTAAAGCTCTTGGGCAACGCTTGCTTTTTCTTGAGCGTTTTGCTTGGCGGATGATAGCCGCTCAAGCTCATCATCAGATTGCGCGTTGATATTTAATTCTTCGGCCTCAGTTTCCAATTGTGCCAAAGTTTTACTATTTTCTTGGGCGCTTTGTTCTTCATGGGCGCGGTCGGAAACAGATTGGTTTAAAACTTCTGTGGCATCATGAATTTCTTTGCTAATGCGTGCTTCTTCGTCATCCAAGCGGCGCATTTCAAAATTTTGTGCTTGCCATGCGGCGGCCGTTTCGGCTTGCTTTTCACGAAGAGGGGGCAGCTCCGCACTTTGCGTTAAATGCGTGTTGGTGAGTTGCGCCACGGTCGCCATGTGTTCGGCAACCAAAAGCTCCGCTTCGCGTTGCGCTTTTTCAGCCGATGCTTTTGTATCTTGCGTGTGCATCCACTCGGCCAAAGCGAGAAGAACTTCCAACTGGCGAATATTTTCCGATATATCTTTGTAACGCTTTGCTTGGCGGCTTTGGCGTTTGAGGCTGTCGAGTTGTGAATCTAAATTCGCAACAATATCTTGAAGGCGCGCAAGGTTGTTATCAGCGGCGCGCAGGCGCAATTCCGCTTCATGACGGCGCACATAAAGACCCGAAACACCCGCGGACTCTTCCAAAATTTGACGGCGCTCGGCAGGCTTTGCGTTAATAACGGCGGCAATACGTCCTTGTGAGACGATGGCCGTGGAATGTGCGCCAATACCCATATCCGCAAATAACATTTGCACATCACGCGCGCGCACAGTCTTGCCATTGACGCTGTAGCTTGAGCCCATATCGCGCTCAATGCGTCTTACAACTTCAATCTCATCGGTGGTATTAAAAATGGCGGGGGCGGTACGCTGCGTGTTATCCAGCACCAAAGAAACTTCCGCCGCGTTGCGCGCGGGGCGGGTTGATGTTCCATTGAAAATGACATCATCCATACCTGTGCCGCGCAAACGCTTGGCCGAGGTTTCACCCATGACCCAGCTTAAAGCTTCCACCAGGTTGGATTTACCACAACCATTCGGGCCAACAACGCCGGTGAGTCCCGGGCCAATATCCAAATCCGTCCGATCAACGAACGATTTAAAACCTTGCAAACGCAGTCGTGAAAAATTAGCCATGATTAAGGTGTCGTGCTCGCTGGCGCAGAGGTTGTTTCAGGAGCGGCAGCAGGAGTGGTCGTGGTCGGTGCAGGTGCGGCAGTGCCCTCAAGCTCCGCAATCACTTTTTCAAACTCCGTCAAAGGTTGATTGCCAATCAAAACTTTTGCGCCATCATTGAAAACAAATGAAGGGGTTGATTGAATTTTATGTTTCAACGACGCGGCTTGCATATTCCCGACAATGCGTTTTCTTAAGATGTCATTTGCTAAACAGCTATCAAACTCTTCCGGTGACATGCCGGCCAAAGTTGCGTTTTGCTTTAAAAACTCCTGATAATTCGGAGCAAACGCCCATTTTTCCTGTTCTGCGAACAACAGTGACATAAAGCTTTCATATTTATCAACTGGCATGCAGCGCAAAATCATCGAAGCATCAATTGCCGGTTGGTTTAATGGAAATTCTTTGAAGGTCAGTTGAACACGTCCCGTATCAATAAATTTCTTTTTGAATTCAGGTAGTGAAGTTTTGTGAAATGTCGCGCAATGCCCACAGGTGAGCGAGCTGAACTCTGTAATCTTGACCGGAGCATTTTCATTTCCAATTGTGCGCGGTGCCATCATAAGATCGACTTTAGGGTCGGATGGTGCTTGCGGTACATCAGCCTCATTCATTGGCTCTGTCGCCGTTTGTGCCATCTCTAATGTTTTTGTGGGGACAACAACATTATTTTCTACTTGGGGTTCTGTTGGTGCTTGAGCTTCCGGAGTTGCGGGAGCGGTTTCAGTGACAGCAGGCGGTGCAGGCGGCACATCTGATTTCTTGGCCAACAATGCGTATCCACCAATTCCAATGACGATCAAAGCGGCCACAATTGCGACGAGGCCAAAGGGGGATTTTTTCTTTTCACCAATATAATCATCAGACATGAGACACCTGCTGTGTAAGAATTATTTTCATAATTCGTGATTGTTATAAACATATTTTGTGTGTGGAGGCAGTGTAAGGAAAAACAGGGTCAAATTTCAAATAAAACCTTTCACGGATAGGTTTTATCCACATATAAGCTCTGAAAAAAAGCGTTTAAGTGATTATTTTATAACCAAAAGATCGACGCGGTCTGCGGGAGTTTCCCGTGTGTTGGCTCCCATGGCGCGCACATCCATGCGCCCTGATTCGATTCCTTGCTGTAAAAACCAGCTTCGGACCGATAATCCGCGTGCGAGAGAGGTACGGCGTGCCGCCGATTGCCCGTCACTCGATTTGCCCGAGGCATAGGCAAGAATTTGCAAACGTGTTTTTTTATCAGCTTGAAGCTTGGGAAGAACGTCACTGCGCAAAATGGCTTCCTGATTTCTTTGAAGATCGGTCAACGCCGATGAAAATGCCACAGTCACAAGCGGCAAAGGAATGGGAAGTGTTGGGCGTTGTTCCACGCTGGGTGGTGTAACACGCAACACGGATTTGCCGGACGCGGCACCGGGCGGTGCGACTTTTTTCGCGACATCATCCGCATCCGCTTCAACAAGATGATTTTGAATAGATTGATCAATGATTTTTTCAGACGGGCTGGGTGACGGAGCTTGGGGCGCGGAAGGAAGAGGGGGCAAGACCTCTTGATCAACCGGGCGTGTGCGCGCCGCAGAAATTTTGGGTGCTGGTGAAGATGTTTTTTTCGGCGCAGGCTTTTCAACTTTTTCTTTTGGGGATTCTGTTTTGCGACTTGTGTTCGCTTTGGGTATTTCTGACTTTTTTGCCGGTTCCGCTTTTTTCTTAAGTTCCGTTGTCTTGGCTTTTGCGGGTGCTTCGGCGCGTTTCGTGGGGGGCGCAGGTGGTGCGATAAAGGCAGGTGGTTGTGCGGCTTCAACCGGTGTTGTCGGCACAACCGGCACAGCCACCGCGCGATCAGGCGTGGGGACGACAGTCACAGGATGTTGCAAAAGAGTCTCGGCCGAGGGCATTTGCGCCTTATTTACTTGATTAATCTGATTAACCGGGGGCGGCGTTGGTGGTTCTGGTTGAGGCTTAGGCTGAGCCTGTTGCGGCTGAGCTTGAACCTGAGGTTGAACGGGCGGTGTAAAAGCAGGGGGCGGAGGAATAATTTCCGCCGGGGGTGGTGGTGCGCCAAACATAGGAGGGGGCGAATAATTTTTCAGCTCCTGCAATTCACGTTGGCTTTGTTGCGCCAACGCAGGTGTCATCATAACACCAAAAGCGCACAGGCTATTGAGAGTCAGCCAAAAGATTTTTGATCGTGTCATGCAATACCAAATTTGTTGCCAAAGGCATGTCGGAGTAAACGGGGTTTGCATCGCCCGCCAATGAGATTATTTTACCGCCGGCTTCACGCACAATTAAACAACCTGCGGCAATATCCCATGGCTTGATGCCGCCTTCCCAAAAACCTTCATAACGCCCCGCCGCCACATAGCATAAATCAAGGGCCGCGGCCCCCATACGACGAAAACCGGATGTTTGTGCAATAATACGGCTTATTTTGTTGAGCAATTCTTTTTGATCATCAACCGTACGGCGTGCCGCATCTCCACCGGCAATAAGTGCGGTGCTTAAATCCGCACGGGATGAAACGCGCAAGCGTTTTTGATCCATGAACGCGCCCGTGCCTTTTTCAGCCGTGAATGTTTCCTGGCGGACAGGATCCATGACAAGAGCCGAGATAATCTCACCCTTGCGCTCAAGTGCGATCGAAATACACCAATGTGGAATGCCGTGTAAAAAATTATTGGTGCCATCAAGCGGATCAATAATAAAACGATGTTCACCATCGGTGCCTTTTAATTCGCCGGACTCTTCCATTAAAAAACCGAATGAAGAACGTGCTTTTGATAATTCCTCATAAATAATTTTCTCTGCGCGCTTATCGGCGGCTGAGACGAAATCAGCGGGGCCTTTGCGCGACACTTGAAGCTGTTCCACCTCGCCAAAATCACGGAGCAAAGATCGCGCCGCTTTTTCTGCGGCTTTCAACATGACATTTAAGTTTGCAGAGGGCTGCATGAGGGTTAATCCTTAAAGCGTTCAACGTAAGAGGCGTCTTCGGTTCTTACCACAATTTTTGTTCCTGTCTCGATGTGTGGTGGAACCATCGTACGCAAACCATTATCAAGTATGGCGGGTTTATAAGAGGATGATGCCGTTTGTCCTTTGACCACAGGTTCGGCTTCAACAACCTCGCAAACAACAGTATCGGGGAGTTCGACACCCAACGGTGTGCCTTCATGAGTCTCAATAATAACTTGCATGCCTTCTTTCAAAAATTCCACACCCGGAGAGCCGATAATTTCTGATGGCACATTCAGTTGCTCAAAATTCGATTGATTCATGAACGTGTAATTTTCACCATCATTGAAAAGATATTGATAGTCGTCTTGCTCCAAACGCGCGCGCTCAACCACTTCTTGGGTGCGAAAGCGCACATTGTCTTTCGTGCCGGATTTCACATCGCGCATTTCAACTTGAATAACAGAAGCTCCCTTACCGGGCTGCATGATCTCGGAGTGGGTCACGGCCCACAACTTTCCGTTATAATCAATGACATGACCTTTGCGCAGGGTGATCGCATTTACTTTCATATTATGGAATTCCTTAGTTGGATTTTTATTTCGTACTTGGCTTTCTTAATATGCCTTGTGCAATCTTTTCAAGCCGTTTTCTTAAATCAGGATCTGTGACTTCGGCCATCATCTCAGAAAGCCTTTCAATATCGACGTTTTTATCCGGCGTTCTTATGTTGGGGGCGGAGGATTGTTGCACATTATCATGGATGAATTTGATGTCTTTCACAAAATTCTCACCAAAAACTTGATTGAGTCGCTCAAGAATCAAACCTTTTTGATAATGAAGAACGGTGGAATCCGCACTGCTTGCGGCAATATCTAAAAGCGCGTGCGCTTTTTCGCCTTCCTTTTTTGGCTTGCGGTAATGCACTTTAAGGGGCTGTGTTTTTGAGGCCATCTCAGGACCCATGACAAAATCCCAATGACTTAAAACGCGCGACAAAGACACGAATTTTTTTGCAAAAAAATCCTGTGTGAGTTTTGAAACGGAATCAGAAGCCAAGCGCATGATTTTATTCTATAACCTAATTTATGTCTCAACGTCACGCTTTTCCGTCCAAGGCCTTTCAAAACGCACTTTTACGTTGGTATGATCACCATGCCCGCACATTACCGTGGCGTGCAGTGCCCGGTCAAACACCCAACCCTTATCATGTTTGGCTCTCTGAAATTATGTTACAACAGACAACGGTTGCGGCTGTTGGGCCTTATTTTCAAAAATTCACCCAGATATGGCCAAATGTTCACGCACTTGCCAAAGCCAACCCTGAGCGCGTGATGAAAGAATGGGCGGGTCTTGGTTATTATGCGCGGGCGCGAAATCTTATCGCGTGCGCACAACAAATCACACAAGAATATGGCGGTGTTTTTCCTCAAGAGGAATTGGATCTTTTAAAATTGCGCGGCGTTGGACCGTATACGGCGGCGGCCATTGCAGCGATTGCATTCAATAAACAGGCGGTTGTGATTGATGGAAATATTGAGCGCGTGACGGCGCGTCTTTTTCGCATTCAAAAACCTCTTCCAAGCTCAAAACCTCTGATCCGTCATCATGCTATGGATCTTTTCAAAAATATAAAACGCAGTGGTGATTTTGCACAAAGCTTGATGGATTTGGGCGCAACAATTTGCACACCACAAAATCCCAAATGTTCAGAGTGCCCAGTGAAAAATTTTTGTGAAGCGTTCGAGAAGGGAGATGCGGCACTTTATCCGCTTAAAAATAAGAAGAAAAAAATTCCTGTGCGTGAAGGAAAAGTTTTTTGGCTGACTAAAAACAAGCAACTTGTTTGTGAAGTCAGGGAAAAAGACCGTATGTTAGGGGGTATGTTGGGCCTTCCGACAACGGATTGGGATTTAAAACATGATGCGAGTGATGTGAATCGTGATGCATTCAAGGCGATTGATACCGGCCTTTCCATCACGCACACCTTCAGCCATTTCAAATTGATTTTAAAGATTTATGCGGCGCAAGTAAAAGTTTTACCGAAAAAGAACATGAAATTTATTCCTATTCACGATATTCTTGACTCAGGTTTGCCAAGTTTATTTCAAAAAGTGGCCAGAAAGATGATCACGTCATGATAAAAAGAATTATTACTTTTTTATGTGTTTTTTTCTCTCTTCTACCTGTTTGTGCGAAGGCCGAGGAAAAAAACTTTGTTGATACAAGTTATACAAATCTTGTGAGGCTTTATGCCGCAATGAATACTTACAATTGGGATGATCCGGCGGTGATTGATTCCTATCTACGTGTGGTTGAATGCCCATTATTCAAAGATTTTGCGAAAGACGAATTTGAATGGCAAAAAGTTCGCGTGGCGACAAAACAACATCTTTTGCAAAATAAATCTTCCTTTTCCAATCACTTTGAATTCGTGCGCTCCCTTCATTTAGAGGCTTATGATTTTAATCTTGGCGGATTTAAAGTGAGGAATGAAGATATTCTTCTCCCCACGACACGCATGTTGGTTTCCGCAAATAGTGCCGGGAGTGTTTCAGACTGCGCTCTTGATAATTTGGGTGTGATTACTTTGCATTTTCCATTGAATATGGTGCTTTCTTTTGAGCGGCCGCTTGAACTGTCTTTTGTTCCTGTGTCTCAAGAGATTGCAGAAAAATATTTAAAGATGTTACAAGAAAATAAAAGGTCGCGGCAAAAAGAACGTCTCGCTTATCTGCGTCTTCGTTTCAAAGCACAGCAAGCTCAGCCCATATTAAAAGATGGATCAGACAGCTTCGCGCATGTTTATGGGGATTTATTGGCGGTGGATGTCTTCGCGGATAAAGAGCTCACACTACCGCTTTATAGCAAGAAATTTTAAGTAGAATGCCTTAGGAGTAAAGCGCGTAATTGGTGAATTATTGCAAAGTTTCGCGTTTATTCATTTCATCACGAATACGTTGACGCAGATGGTCAATGGGCACTTGACGCTTGCCTTCTTTGACATGCCAATATGTCCACCCGTTACAACTTGGTGCATCTTGCAACGCCGCACCGACTTTGTGAATTGATCCACGGAAATTATGATGGCCTTCTGAAACTTGTACACTTCCATCCGCGCTGACACGCGCGGCAATACGTTGCGATACATCGGTTAAAATTGTGCCGGGTTTGATGATTCCGCGCTCAACCAACCATCCAAACGGAATGCGTGGTTCCTCACGTTTTGTTGGACGATCCAACAGCGTTTCATCTTTTATTTCTTCAACTTTGGCAATGCGTTCTTTTGCAAGCTTGATGTATGAATCTTCACGTTCAATTCCAATCCAATTGCGCCCCAAACGCTTGGCCACCGCACCGGTTGTGCCCGATCCAAAAAACGGATCTAAAATAACATCTCCGCGCTGGGAATTCGCCAAAATAACCCGATGTAAGAGCGATTCCGGCTTTTGTGTGGCGTGCCCTTTTTCGCCGTGCTCATCTTTAATACGCTCATTTCCAGTGCATAACGGAATGCTCCAATCGCTGCGCATTTGTGTGTCGTCATTCAAAGATTTCATGGCATCATAATTAAAGCGATATTTGCTTTTCTCAGATTTCGCAGCCCAGATCATGGTTTCATGTGCGTTGGTAAAGCGGCGGCCACGAAAATTTGGCATGGGATTTGTTTTGCGCCAAATAATATCGTTTAAAACCCAAAAACCTAAATCTTGTAAAATTGCACCAACACGGAAAATATTGTGGTAAGACCCAATCACCCACAAACATCCATCATCTTTCAAGACATCGCGCGCGGCCATAAGCCAATCTTTGGTAAAGCGATCATAACTTGCGAACGACTCAAATTGATCCCAATGATCATCGACCGCATCCACTTTTGAGCTGTCTGGTCGGTGAAGGTCGCCTTTGAGCTGAAGATTATAAGGGGGGTCAGCAAAAATCATGTCCACCGAAGCCTTGGGAAGACTGCGCATCATCTCAACGCAATCACCCTTGAGGATAGTATTTACAAGAGGCTTCTTTTTTGTGGATTTTATGGTTTTTAGACTCGACATTTTGAATTTCCCCAAGAGTTGATTTCGAATCATGAATCATTGTGGAGTCAGCGTCAAGCGTAAATTTTTTAGATTCAATATGTGAATCAATAAGTTATTAAGGAATCTTCAAGCGGATTTTAAATGACAAAGCGGAGCAAAACTCATCCGGTGATGGGGGCTGGGCCCATAATGGGCGATTGCTTGAAGATGGTGTGCGGTGCCATAACCCGCATTGCTCTTCCATCCATAATGCGGGAATTCTTCGTGGAGTTTATGCATCAAGCGGTCACGCGTCACTTTGGCAATAATCGAGGCGGCGGCGATTGAAATTGATTTTTGGTCTCCTTTTATCAAACAGCGCGCCTGAATAGGGAAGGCAGGGGGTACATGATTTCCATCAATCAATGCATGCTCACACTCGAAATTCATCGCGTGATAGGCGCAACGCATAGCTTGGAAAGTTGATTGCAAAATATTGATACGATCAATGTCATCCGGTTGCACAATTCCAATTCCGGTATGCGCATTTTCTTTTATCTGCTCAAAAAGCCTCTCACGTTTTGAGGAAGATAATTTTTTGCTATCATGAACTTCATTCCAAAAATTTAGGTGACGCACATCATGTGGAACAAAAACGCATGCAGCGACTACAGGCCCGGCAAGGGGGCCGCGGCCAGCCTCATCTAGGCCACAGATATGATTTTTTTCCTCATGCGAGAAATCAGGCATCTAATGTTTTACTCGCAATTTCAAAGCAGTTTGGTGAAAGATTGGGGTGAGCTTTGATCTGTTGTAAAACGCTTCTCATTTTTTCTTGCCGCTCAGGTGCAAAGCGTTTCCAGTCACGTAGCGCAGATAAAAGACGCGAAGCGAGAGAGGGGTTAAAGCCATCACATTCCAAAACAATTTTGTGAAGTAAGTTGTAGCCATCACCGCGCGCATCGTGAAAAGCAACAGGATTGTTTAAAAAGAAAGCCCCGTACAATGATCGCGCGCGGTTAGGATTGCGCAAGGTAAATTCGGGGTGGCGACTCAGCTTCTCAATGTCCTCTAATACATTTTCTCTGGAGCTTACGGCTTGTGATGAAAACCATTTATCGGCCACCAACGGGTGAGTTTTAAAGCGGTTATAAAAGTCTGAAATGATAGCCGCGCGTCCCTCAGAATTGCTGTCAATAATGACACCAAACGCGGTCATGCGATCTGTCATGTTGTTGGATGAATCATAAAGATCTTTTGCAATTGTAAAACCTTGGTCTTTTTCAACATAGCTCAAAAAGCGAAGCATGATTTTCTTTAAGGCGCGATCCGCCATCGATTTTGGATCAGTATTATACTGTGTGATTGTGCTCAAAGAATTATAGAGATCTAAAATTAAGGCATGATATTTCTGTGCAATCTCAGTTTTAAATGAGATGAGTGCTTGATGAATTTTGTCTGGGTTCACCACTGTGCGATCTTGCGCAAGCAAGTTAAAATCAGGCAAAGTCAGCATGCGTGCCAAAAGCGCGCGGTCGCGATGTGCATCTTTTGCTTGGTGCAACAAATTTTCAATGATGTTGAGAAGGCCTGTTGCATCAGGCTTTTCTGAATTATTTTCAAGTGAATCAATAAGGTCATGCATATGACGCGCATAAAGCATCTGCAAAGAATCCCATCTGACAAATCCATCTGTGTCATGCACAGCGAGGAAGCCAAGCTCATCAAAATTTAAATTACTGGTTATTTTTACCGGCGCAGAGAATCCACGAAATATAGATGGCACAGGTTTTGATGAAATATTTTCAAACTCAAAAACTTGTTTCTCTTCTTTTAAATGCAGAACAGCTTCATGAATTTTGGTTCCATCTTGTGAGAAAAGTGCGGTTGAAATGGGAATGTGAAGCGGTTTTTTATCAATCTGGCCAGGTGTTGGCGGCGTTGATTGTGTGAATGTGATGGCGGCGATTTTTTTTGAAGGATCAAAAGAAAATTCGGCGTGGACATGGGGGGTGCCCGCCTGGGAATACCACAGTTTAAACTGAGATAAATCAATATTTGAAGCGTCCGCCATGCACGCTACAAAATCATCACAGGTGACGGCGTGTCCATCAAATCGATCAAAATATAAATCGGTACCTTTGCGGAAATTCTCTAGCCCAAGAAGATTGCGTTGCATGCGAATAACTTCGCCGCCTTTCTCATAGACGGTCATGGTATAAAAATTATTGATCTCAATAAAACTATCGGGGCGAATGGGGTGGGCAAGAGGGCCTTGATCTTCGGGGAATTGACGTGTGCGTAACATGACAACATCATCAATGCGTTTGACATCACGTGAATTCATATCGGATGAAAATTCTTGTTCACGAAAAACGGTGAAGCCCTCTTTCAAAGATAATTGAAACCAATCGCGGCATGTGACGCGGTTGCCCGACCAATTGTGAAAATACTCATGCGCAACAACGGCTTCAACATTCAAAAAGTCCATATCCGTCGCAGTTTCTGGGGCTGCCAACACAAGGGCGGTGTTGAAAATATTCAAAGATGTATTCTCCATCGCACCAAAATTAAAATCAGAAACGGCAACAATGTTAAAGCGGTTTAATTGATATTCACGTCCGTAAACTTCTTCATCCCACGCAAAAGATTTCTTAAGAGATTCCATAGCGTGATCACATTGGCTTTGATCGCCATCGCGTACATAAATGCGTAAATCAACAATGCGTCCGGACATTGTTGTGAAACTATCTTGAACGTATTTTAAATCGCCGGCCACAAGCGCAAAAAGATAAGAAGGTTTCGGATAGGGGTCGTGCCATTGCGTGAAATGGCGTTGATTTTCTAACAGGCCTTCGTCCATCAAATTTCCATTTGATAAAAGCACGGGGTGTTTGGTTTTATCTGCTTCAATGCGCACGTTAAAAACACTTAAATTATCAGGGCGATCGATGGCATAGGTAATGCGGCGAAATCCTTCCGGTTCGCATTGCGTGCAATATGTTCCGTTTGATTGGTAAAGCCCCTCGAGAGATAAATTTTTTGACGGGTCAATGCGTGTTGTTATCTCAAGGGAAAATTTATCATCGGTGGGCGTGATGACTAATTTGCCGTCTAACTTCTGACATTCAATTTCTTGAAATTTATTTATTACGAATTCATACATCACGGACAAGAGCTCCATATTCTCGCCATTGAGAATAAGGGGACGGGTATCGCCTTCGTGATTTTTCACGAAGGTTGTTCTACACACAACGTCCGTATAATCATCAAAAATTTTGAAAACCAAATTAATCTCAGGTGCAAGCCAATCTGGCTTTTGATAGTCTTTGAGATAAATAATTTGAGGGGTTTCTGATCGCATTGTTTGCCTTTAATTTTTAGGGTTTTTTGAGGATTCAATCGCATCCGACAGTTTAAAAAGAATGGGGCGCACACCTTCACCGGATACAGCAGAAACGGTCAGAGGTGTATGGCCGGTATGGGTTTCGAATTCTTTTATTTTTTCATTTAAATCTTCAGGCAACAAGGTGTCACATTTATTAAGTGCGATAATTTCTTGTTTCTCATCAAGGCCGCCACCATAAGATTTAAGTTCATGGCGCACCGTTTTATAATCGTGAGCGGGATCATCGGAATTTGCATCAATCAAATGAAGCAAAACGGCCGTGCGTTCAATATGACCTAAAAACCGATCGCCCAAGCCATGCCCTTCGCTGGCGCCTTCAATCAATCCCGGAATATCTGCGAGAACAAAGTCACGCTCATTAACTTTGACCACGCCCAAATTTGGATGAAGCGTTGTGAAAGGGTAATCAGCAATTTTTGGTTTTGCGGCTGAGCACGCCGCCAAAAATGTCGATTTTCCGGCATTGGGAAGGCCGATAATTCCCGCATCCGCAATAAGTTTAAGGCGCAGCCAAACATCGCGCTCGACACCACTCCATCCGGGAGAGTTGCGGCGCGGAGCTTGGTTCACAGATGATTTATAATGAGCATTCCCAAATCCACCATCGCCGCCTTTGAGAAATAAAATGCGTTGGCCAACTTCGGTCAAATCAAGAAGAAGCGTTTCACCATCTTCATCCAGAATTTCTGTTCCAACGGGAACGCGGATAACCACATCCGCGCCATCCGCGCCCGTGCGGTTACGGCCCATTCCGTGAAGGCCGTTTTTAGCTCGAAAATGTTGCGTGTAACGAAAATCAATAAGTGTGTTTAAATCATCAGCCACTTCGAAATAAACGTCGCCGCCTTTGCCGCCATTGCCACCATCAGGACCGCCATATTCAATAAATTTCTCGCGACGAAAGCTGATACATCCTGCGCCGCCATCACCGCTTTTTATTGTAATTTTTGCCTGATCCAGAAATTTCATAGAAGTGATCTTAACTTTAAGTGAAGGGTTTAAAAAGGAATTTCATAGTTAAAACAAAACCCCGTAAAAAGTTACGGGGTTAAGTGCATTGAACATTAAAATAGTGTCTTAGGCGGCAACATCGTTCGCAGGAACGACATGCACAACAGGAACGCCACCCGCTTGACGCGAGAAAGCAACCTTACCATCAATAAGAGCAAAGATTGTGTGATCTTTTCCAAGACCAACGCCTTTGCCGGGGCGGAATTTTGTTCCGCGCTGGCGCACGATGATGTTACCAGCCAAAACATCCTGACCACCGAAACGCTTTACGCCAAGACGCTGAGCATTTGAATCGCGACCGTTACGGGAACTACCGCCTGCTTTCTTATGTGCCATATGAAATCTCCTTAAATCCTATAATTATGCTGCTTTGATGTCTTTGATCTTCAGGGTTAATAAATCCTGACGATGGCCGTTTTTACGGCGGGAGTTTTGACGGCGACGTTTTTTGAAAACGATCAATTTTGGGCCGCGGGTTTCCGCAACCACTTCGGCCGTCACGGACGCACCCGCAATCACAGGGGCTCCGACGGTGGTCTTTGCACCATCCGAAATCAACAAAACATCGGTTAAATTGATGATATCACCCGCTTTTGCATCCAAAAGCTCAACGGTAATTTTACTATCTTTGGTAACTTTATACTGTTTTCCACCAGTGCGAATAACCGCAAACATCGTACTTTCCTTTCGTAAACCTATGATTCTATTGCCATAGTCCTGCTCAAAACAGGTCTTTTTGTGGTTTGTGCCCCGCTTATAAACAATTCCGTAACGATCGTCAAGTTAAGTTAAAGGGGCATGACAACGACCCCCGCCTTTTCCGCCCAGCGCGACCAAGACCTTATATTACCCGTCGATCTTCGCAAGAAGGTCTTACCCGCCATTACAATATATGGGGATAGTCATGGTAAGGATCTGGCCAAAATCCTTTGGGGGTTGGTCGCGGGGCAGGATATTCGGTTCTTAACCCCTCAAACCGAAGATGAATTATTCATTCATGCTTATAACAGTGCGCTGGTTTTCATTGTCACCGAAAACCTCGAAGACCAGAAATTGGCCATGGCAAAGCGTGTGTGGGAATATCCAGGCGTGGTGGCGGATATTATCGCCATAACCCCAGAGCCGGAGATCAGACAGCGGCTTCATATGATGGCTCATGATTTTGACGCGATTTTTAATTGGGAAATTTTACAGCTTCCGGAGTTTAAGCGTGTTTTCGACCAAAAATTGCGCAAGGGAATCTTGCGGTTAGAAGCGCGCATTCAACAAGATGAATACCGAGCCTTCCAAGGATTTTTATCTGCAAGTGCCGACGCTTTTATTGTTTTTGATAAAGATCGAAAAGTTTTCTTTGTGTCGGATCATTACCTCTCTCTTTATCCTAAAAATGCCCATGGTTTTGTGCGTGGCGTGCCGGTACAGAGAGTTTTTGAATCCGTCTCCGATGAGATGGGGATCCGCAAAGGTCATGCTGATTATGTGGCGTTGAAGGAATTTTGGCTTGGTATGAAGGGGGAGCGTGAGATTTATTTAGATGACGGGCGTTTCATGCGCATGACGGCAATGCCGCTGCCCGATGGTCAGGGGACAATTATCTCGATGACCGACATTACCAATTATAAACGCCAAGAAGAAAAACTTGAGAAAGCGTTGAGCAACGAGCAAGAAGCCAGCGCACTTCAGAAACAATTTATCAGCATGGTCAGCCATGAATTTCGTACCCCCTTAACAATTGTTGATGGGAATGCACAAATTTTAGAACGGCGTATTGATAAAATGGGGCGGGAAGAGATCGGCACGCGCCTCAAACGTATTCGTTCGGCTGTGTCACGCTTGGTGAGCATGATGGAGGCGGTTTTATCTTCGAATATGCTGCGCACCGGGAAGCTCGATCTTCATTTGGAAGAGTTTAATTTGAAAGAATTGATTGAGCAGATGTGCGAGGAGCAGCAAGATTTAAGCCGTGATCATAAAATCACAACACATTTTGAGAATGTGCCTGATCTGGTTATGATGGACCGTAAGGTCATGACCTTGATCATAACCAACTTGCTATCAAATGCGGTGAAGTTTTCTATCGAAAATCCTTTTGTAAATATGATCGTCAAAAATACAGATTCTGGCCTCTCGATTGATGTGCAAGATAACGGGGTGGGGATCCCCCAAAATGAATTGCCGCGCATTTTTGATCGTTTTTATCGCGCCACGACCTCAAGCGGAATTACCGGTTCCGGTGTCGGGTTGTCACTTGTTTACGATCTCATTGATTTGCATCAGGGAACAATTTCCGTTGAAAGTGATATAGGCAAAGGAACCTGTTTCAAGCTATACTTTCCGCATCAGAAAGATGATTCGAAATGAAAAAAATTATTCTGCTTGTTGAAGACGAAAAAGAATTATGTGACATCCTTCAAGATGAATTGGGTGCGCAAGGTTATATGGTTGTGACCGCACGTAATGGCGAAGAGGGCCTTAAAAAACTTCAGGAAGTTGAGCCTCACCTCATTATATGTGATCGCGCTATGCCGATTATGTCGGGGTACCAACTTTTGGAACGTATTCGCGGGTCTTATCCGCAATATAATGATCTTCCCTTCATCTTCTTAACGGCAATGTCCGATCCGCGTGATCGCCATTCCGTGTCCCATTTGGAACCCACGGCCTATATTGAAAAACCTGTGGATTTTGATCGCCTCTCGCAAGCAATCCGTAAGGCGTTAGGGGAATAAGCCTTATGCGTTTTTTTGTTGTTTTGTTTGGTATCTTTTTTCTCACCGCCTGTGCAACGTCACCATCACCTCTTGTGCGTGCGGGTCACCAGGCTGATTTGATCACTGTTGATAAATCAGAAAAAAAGTTGGTCTTGTGGCAAGAAGGAAAAGTTTTAAAAAATTATAATATTCTTGCATTCGGTGCAAACCCCGTTGGTCACAAACAATATGAAGGAGATGAGCGCACACCCGAAGGTGATTATTTCATCAGCCGTAAAAACCCGAGCAAGAAATTTCAAAAATTTCTAAATATTTCCTACCCTAATGAAGATGACAAAAAACGTGCGAAAGCGCTTGGAAAATCTCCCGGCGGTTTTGTTGGTATTCATGGTGACAAGGGCGGGGTTGAAGGCTTTTTTGATCGCTTTGATCCAAGATGGACGGATGGGTGCATCACCGTGCGCAATCATGAGATTGAAGAAATTTACCAATTGGTCCCGGTTGGCACGCGGATTATCATTTCCCCTTAAGTTACATTTCTTCATGAAACTGTGTTTCACGGTAATAATATTTTACGTGAAATTTTTAAAAGCGTGAAACACAAAAAACATCAAAAAAAATAAAGTTTTATAATGGTTTTTATGAGCTGAATAAGCCCGAGAAAGCTTCATTTTTTTCTTGCTCAAAATTCTACATTCAGTGAAAGCTCATATATATGTTAGACGCAGTTCACACTCATCACCTAATTAGTCCATAGAATTTAAGAAGGATTTCGCATGGGGTTGCCAACCGGAATTATAAAACAAGATTGGGTTCGGCATTCTGCTCCACAATCCGATAATGTTTCTCTCCCTCCTAAAAAAGATGGTCAATTTTATATTTCGTCGAATGGTTCGATTTTTCGTCACTATAAACATGAAGATGATCGTTTAATTCTTGCTCCCGCAAATGTGATTGTACATGAAAAAAATAAAAGCGCGAATGATCGCAATAAGCGCGAAATGTTAGAGCGACTTCGTTTGCTGATTGAGATGCGTGATTTGGTCATGAATATATTACATCTTCAAGAAAAAACACCTGACGATTCTGTTTTGTCTCCGTGGCAAGATTTACAAAAAACTTTGAAAAAAAAGTATGGTATTTTTTTAGAAACTTTCGGCCCAATTTATAAAACGGAAAGTGATCATTCTTATCCAAACTTAAGAAAATTTCGTAAAGATCCTGATGGGCACCGTGTTGCTTCCTTGATTGAAAGTTGCGATGACTTAAAAAATCATACTGGCGTTGGTGATATTTTTAACCCGCGCGTTCTCGCACATAACAGTGATGGTCTTGCGTTGACGAGTCATCATCAAAGCCTAATAGAGATTCCTCAATCGAGGAATTTCTTAAAACCATGTTTTGTGTTATCAGAAGAAAATTTTTTCCCCTTCATGCGTCAATTTTTCAAGCTTCATCCTTTGGCAAATCTTTTCGTCATTGATCAAGATCAATGGATTGATGATGGCGCGAAATTGTCAGTTGATGAAAAAATGGAACGCTTTGTAAATAAGGTTAATAATAATTCATGGGATGGCATTTTAATCATGCCAGTTCATTTTAAAAAGTTGGTCAAGCACAAGTATTTTGATCTCATGAATGTGGATCATTATTTCATCGATGAATCTATTCAGTCACATACAATTGATGCGGCCGCCAAGATTGACGAGAGTCTTATATCTAAATTTACGGTGCCGGAGAGTAAGAAGCCCCCGCGCGCGGCATGTTATGATCCACCATCTCTCGCGGCGTAGCAAAAAACGGGTTAGTATCCTGTGTAGTTAAAATCGATCGATCAAATTCACATGCATGGCCTTGTTGATCCGCAATAAATTGTAAAAGCTGACGTCTAAAACGATAACTGGTTCCATAGGCGATTTTTTCACAAACCTCTTCACCTAAAATCTCTCGTGCCGCATTATATAATAGCGCGGCATCAGCTTCGTTATCATTACCACCTGAGAATTTGGGAGCGCGCTGCGTGTTATTGGCCAGATTAAAATCGCGTATCGCAAACAACATTGGCAATGCACGTGGTAAAAATCCGGTGTCCTTGGGAACAAAGTCATGATAGGGCGGCTTTGCCGCCGCACCGGTGGATGTTTTTGGCATATCCGTTCCGCATTCCAAACTCATGATAGTTGAATCATAAACGCTTCGGAAATAATCTGCGCCGTAAACAACATTGCGACTTGCATAGGCGTGCACCGAAACTTTTTGAATAGATTTCCATGTAAACTTTGTTTGCAAACGTGCCTCTTGTTCCGCCATCAAAATGCGGCGTACTTTTTCATGATCGCCGTCCATCCATGCTTCATAATTTATAACAGAATCGAAATCGACAGGATTGGAGACATCTTTCAATTTTTCCCAAGCATGAGCAATTTGTCGTTTTGCATCATCTGGATTCAAAAACCCGTGCGGATAACCTAAAACAACAGCAATACCAACATTCGGATAATCTTTTAAAAATTCAATAAGGGGGGTGATTTTATCCGTGTAGCCATTATCACCAAAATCTCCCCACGTACAGACGGCGCGCATCGGGAAAGGATACGTGGCCTCTCGCGCCATGCGTGTCATCCATTCTTTTGGTTCGTTGCGCGTGTTGCGTAATGTTGTGTGGTCTGTGCGCGCCAAAACCCACTCCATTCTTTCTGCAGTAATTTCAGGGTGAGAAAAATATTGCGCGTAATGATCTGCAATTTGGCAAGATCTAAAATAAATCTCCCGCGCATGCTCACGTTGTGATGATAGGGAATCTTTGATGGAAAGACTTGTAAATACAGGAGAGGGGGCAATGGGGGGAGTGCTAGGTACAGATGATTTGAGCAACATGACAATCCCCACAACAGTCAAAAATTTATCCTAGCTTTAGCTAACAAATTCGTGATGTCTTTACAAGAAAACATTGGTTAACGTGAAACAGTTTAAAGCGTGAAACAGTTCGGCTTTTCTTGAGTTTATCGCATCTAAAAGTTCGAAAAAAATCATCCCAATTTATTTTGTTAGGTGATGCTAATTTAAGTTGACGGCTAAAGTTTTTTTGATTTAAAGGAGGACTATCAGAATATTTTAATGTGTCACGCATCACCAAGAAAGTTATAGAGATGGAAACACCTCTTGTAACCACGGCAAGCAAGTGGATAACAACGCAACCGCGTTATCCGGGTGATTTATTCCACAATTTCGATTTATATTATCCCAAACCTGATTACACGGATGACTATTGGAAGGCGCAACATATTAATGCGGAAACCATGGCGTCTTTTGAATCGCGCTCAAAATGGGCCTATATCAACCAAGCCATGTTTTATGCTTCTGCTTCAAGTGGGCGTGCGGCCTATGATATGGCACGGCGCTATCCTGAAAAAATATTGATCGGAAGTCGCAAATTTACAACACCAGATGACGAACAATTTATGACGATTCAGTGTTTGAAATCAGCCCTTGATTCAAACGCACTGATGGGTCCTTTTGTATTAGCCCAAAATTACCGTGATAATATGATTGCAGCAGGAATTGCTGCGCAAAATCTCACTGATCCACGCACGGGGGAGCGCAATGTTTATATTGTTGGGCCGCCGCATCGTGAAGCTTTTATTCGCAGTTTGAAGCAATACCCGACATTATTGCGGGGTGCTGGTTACGAAGATGCAACATTCGAAATTCACTTCTGGGGGCCTTTTTGCACATTTGATGTGACGCACGGCATTTATTCGGGGGATCATGCATGGTCGCGTAATGCTGCGATGGAAAAAGCTTCTGCGCTCGCTACTCAATATGGTGTTCCATTAATTTCAATGTATCGCAGTGGTCGCGGATGTGCCGTTGTCGATATTTACAATCAATCTATCTCTCCGCTTGATCAAGCATGGGAAGATGCACGCCACATTGTTGATGTGGTTGGCCAGACTGTCCGGTTTAATGGCTCCGATTATTTCTTCCGTACTGAAGCAGCCGTCATGTTGTTGCTCACGCGCTTTTTATACGATGATTATGTGCGTAACGGAACGGGGGATCTTGTTCCAAGCTTAATGGATCCGGCGGTAAAGGCACATTATGCTTCGCCGGGTGAAATTGAAAAAATGGATATTTTGAAACGCCATATGCTTCCCTATATGGCGAATTTTTGTAATTGGCCGACATTGCATCGCGCATTAAATAATGATCCTGCGTTAAAAGCTTACTGGGAAGAGAATGTTATTCCTCATTACGGGCAGATGGATAACAAAGCGGAAACGGAAGCAAAGATTCTAAGCTATCTTCCGCGCGGCGGTTGTGCTGATCAAGATTTGATGAAAAAAGTTTCTGAGTTGCGCGATCCGCGTAGCAAAAGTGTGTTTATGTCTTCATCAAATGAGAACGCACAATTTGCAAAACCGCCCATGTCACAAGGATTGCATGAAGAAGCGTTTTCATCTGAATACGATCCGCTTATTTTTAATGACCGCAACTTTGCACGATTAAATGCAACATCAAATCCTAACCAAGATCCATCACCAACACATTACAGTTTTGAACAATCGGCAGCCATTATGGTTTTGGCGGGCTTTCGTAATAAAGGTTTGGTGCCTTTTGACGCGCCGCGGACATTATTATTTCTCGATGGTGCAAGCCAAGGTGAAATGCCTAAAAAATTCCGTGAAGATAAAGGCGTGTCTCATCCATCAGAAATGGGTGCAATATTTGATGTTTTATCACGCGGTGGTGAAAACTTTGCCGAAAGTGTAGGTGAAGAAAATGCAGCAAATTTAAAAGATTTAACCCGGCGGATGATGTTTCATCCTTCTTTTGAGTTATGGCGCAAAAAACATGGTGTGGGTAATATTATTCCTGTATCTGATTTTTCGGCTGCTTTTGCCCAATTTGAAGGGCGGCGCGAAGCAACGAATACGGAAGTGCACGAAGCCATTGATGCGCGCGGGTCGATGAAAATAACTTCGGCCACGAGTGAGGCGACAGTGCGCCGTTATATTGCCGTCGAAGCACAGGGAATAGTTATTCCGAGTGGCGATATTGATGAACGCAGCTATCGTTACATCACAGATGGTGTCTTGGCAACGATCGGTAAAACACCGCGCCCAAATTCTGGTGGTAAATATCAATTCGAGTTTTTCTTGAAATCATCCGGTGATGATCAGATTAAAAAACTTGATTTGGCTGATTTGATTATCCTTGTTGGGCTTCAAGTTAAGTCTGATTTAGAAAAAAAGACGCCGGCAAAACTAAAAGATCGTTATGTATCAATGGCGCGGCTACTCAATATCTATGAATATCTTATTGATCCTGCGCAACGGAATCAGGTTTACAAACGTGACTCATTATCTGGTGCAGATTCTCAGAAAAGCATAATTGATTGGAAGCAAGTTGATCCTGATTTTAGTGAATTTATAACCTATACCCCCACTTTTGATATTTCTATTTTTGATAAAGATGAAGAATATCAAAAATTTTCAAATAATACATTGGACTTGCAAACATATTTATTTGATCCCGTGCAAAAATCAAAACTGGTTCAAATGATATGGGCATGGATGGTGGCTGCACCCATTAAGGTGCGAGAAATTGGTAAGGATATGCCAACACGTGGAAATTTATTAGCGCGGGCGATTAAGGATTTTGACGATCGTGATTTGATTGATCTGCCTAGTGAGTACCGCGACGCCAAGAAATGGTGGGAAGGCATGAACGCGCGGCAGCGTAAAGAGTTTTTTGAGCAAGGAACTATTCATTTACAAGGGCCCGCAGTTGATGTGCGTTAATGATGATGATAAGTACGGAGTTACGTGATGGTTAAGTTTTCTGATGCACTGACAGAAAACTACTCACTTGATATGTGGTTGCGGCGTTTGGGGCTTTGGCGTCATAAGCCAATTGGTTTAATGACGATTGATGAACGAAAAGCATATCTTCATTCAAATGCCTTCTCAAAACCTCTTGTTTTAACGGGATCCTCTTACGACCCTGAAGGCTATCAGCTCATCAGCATGATGTCGCTTACGCACTATGATCATGTAAGTGGTATTCTTGATGATAAAATTATTTATTGGCGACACACATTGGATGATGATGTTGATGAAGCAGGTAAAATTCCATTTCAGGATTATTTTGTTTTAGGGATACGCGGTGTCCGTGATGATCACCTAACGGGTGAGGGTGTTCCGGTTATTGTGCCGGATCAAATCTGGTGGAACGGGAATTTGGTCTTTAATGGTCCAGCAAATGGGGGGCGTCATGATCCGGAGCGCCCTGAACAACAACGTCAAATTAATCGCTATCTTGAGATGAGTCAGCAAGTTAAAGAGCATTTAAATAGAGGTTTGCCGCTTGAAAAAATTGGCCATGTGTTCTCACAAGATGTGTTGAGTGATCATTTCTCTGCGCGCGCTCTTGGGGGCGCGCCTTTCTTGCGTGGTTTAAGCTCATCAGGATGGGATAACGTGGAGCGGCTTCTTGGGGCAAATTTTGTTGACTTGTTTCAAAAAGAAGATCAGAGAATTTCATTTCGTCTTCCATCCTTACCTGAAATCTCTTCACTTGATCGCTTAAAAGCTCTTCATGGTTTTTATATCAACAGTGTGGAGCCAATACGCTGTTTAAGTGAGCAATGGGATAAATATGCCTCTGATATGCGCACGGGAATGGGTTATGTCACAGAAACGAATTACTTTTTTGATGAACAAAAGCAACGTCATATTTTTTCAGTGCGTATTGCCTCAGAAAATCCACCTAAGGATATGCCAAAATTTGAGCCATATGAATTAATACGCCTTGAATATACTCAGGGTGAGGATGTTTTTACGCTGGAAGATTCATTCTTTATGGGTGTCAAAGATAAGAAATATCAAAAAAATAGTGATTTTTTAAGTCTTATTGGGGCTTTGCAAGATACAAATCAAGCCCTATCTGAGCGCATTTTTCCTGATTATCAATCTATTTTAATGCGCAATAAACTTCATAATCGTATTAGTGAATTTCGCATGCCGCCAAAATTATCAGACGGGGGCGAGGCGTTGTGGATTCCATTATGGGGAACCAATATGCGCAAAACGATTGAAGAGTTTGGGGATGGTATTGGTGGTGGAAATTTATTTATGCATCGTGGGCGTGATGATGATAACCACCTTGATGAAATTGCCGTGCTACATGGCTTGCCGTATCAGCCGGGAAGCCCAGACTCGAATTATAAAGGTGCACAGCCGAGTTTAGTGCCTTATCTTGATGCCTTGCGCCGTGGTGCGATCATCATTGATCACATTCACTTTGATCACTCAACAATTGAGTTTTATGCGACACAAAAGGATCAAAGTGGTAACGGTTGGTTCAAAGGGCAAAAAATTATTTGTAAAGGTATAGATGCCTATATCATGAAAAATCGTCTTTTGCGCCTGGGTGTTAAGCAAGATCAGTGGCCAGAATTTATTGAATTTGATCGTGATGATGCGTTTGCGCGTTACCCCAATCTCTTTAAAGATAGAAACGGAAATTTTGCTTATCGCATTCAAGATGAAAAAGGCAACACGCGCGGATGGAATCAGATTTGTAAAGATGGAACAAGCCATTCAGCGTTGACGGACTCTTACCTTATTACAATGTGTTATAATAATAATTTACTTGATACCTATTATATCGATAGTGATGCGAACGGGCTTAACGACAACGGATGGAAATTTGCAGAAGACGGCCAATTTGCGCTTGAAGGCATTGATGGAATTACACGCGAAGATTTATTGAAAGCTGTTAAGTCAGAAGATAAATTATATATCTCACTAGAAGAGCCGACAGGAATTACGCGTACTGGGCGTTGTTCTACACCTGAGCAATTCAAAGATACATTCCGTGCATTAGAAAAAGCATTACCCGAAGGCTTTGCGCATGGCGTCATTCCTTTTTCAACCAATCATTTGGAATATCAAGCTATTCGTGAAGTATGGGCCGAAAAAGATACGTTGCGGCATACGACAGCGGTTGGCGCCAACGCCCAATTGCGGGATACGGCATTAAATATATATGGGGTCAATCCTAAACTTGATTTGCGCACAGTGACTATTGCGCATGATCATATTCCGCAATTAGTTTATGAGCTTTTATATGATGGCATGATTGATTTCATGATAAAGGCTGAGAAAAAAGCGTTACGACAGTCAAAAAGAGAATACGAAAGCAGAACATTAGATGAGATTTTAAATGATGATGTGGTGTATCAAAAAGTAAAAGCAATTTTTGATACTCATAAAGATAATTTTGATCATGGCGTATCGCAACCGATTGAGTTTTATAATGGATTTTTGAATAACCAAGACGGTGATTTAACAAAATTGATGCAATCATGGTTGCGCAAATATACCAAAGTATTTTGGGAAGGTGCAGATAAATTATCAACCGCATATAATGGAAATACGTGCAATTTTATGCTGTCTAAACTAATAAGCAAAGGGATGGTCACATTTGACTCCCGTTGCGGTCACAATGATTACAATATGTATCAAGCCATTATGGTGAAGCAAGACCACGCTTCTGTTCACGGTGTGCGTACCGCAAAACGCACCAAAAGATTTAGAAATGACTATGGACAGCTTGGCTTTATTTCAACTGACCCATTGGGGACTTCGGACAGTCGCTTCGGGTCAATGTCGCGTTTTGCAAATGGTGACTCACTCTTTGACTATGATGAATTTGTGCGTAACACAGGTTACAAGATTGATCCTGAGAAACTTATTCTCACAGTGACACAAACCGCGAGCATGGGATCTGATGCATGGAAATCTCAAGATCAGCTTATGCAGAAAATTTCACATGACCGTGGTGTGACAGTTTTTTGTGCGATTGATGACGGCTTTAAAATCTATAATCCGCGTGAGCATCGCGCGCGCTATGAAGCGATGTGTCGTGAAGAAGGATGGAGCTTCACGGGCGACGGTCGCATGATGTATATTCATGCTGCGCATTCGCACATTCAAGGTCACAGGCGTGAGCAAGATATGCGGGATAAAATGACTGACCCCCGCTATAAACCAAAATTGGTGGAAGTCATTCATTGCCCAAGTGTTGAGAGTTTGAATATTCTTAAAAATGTCGTGCGTGATGCGGGTCATCGCATGACGATCAAAGAGCCGGAAAATAATATCGCGCGCGCATGCGAGTGGGATGAGAAAACACAATCTTATAACATGATTGATAAAGACTATTTAAGTGAACGGATGATGTTAATCAATTGGGCCGCAAAATATGGTCAGATGTATAATTGGGTTGTAACAATGACCGAGGCAATTGTGATGCCAAAACGTGGTGGTGCACGGGCTGATCCACTTACAATGCGGTCACATTTATGTAGCGAGTTCCAGCAACAAACCGCATTGCGAAACACAGCAAGCTGGATAAGACCAAAATTTGGTAACAGTAGCCGTGGGCGAGCTTTAGGGCCTGCGCCCGCCGATATTCGTGAGGAGGGTGGAGCTCCGCCTGCTCCTATGATGACCGATATGTTACGCCGCGCCTTAATATCAAGCTCCGCACGGAGATTGCAGAATGTTTGACAAGAACAATCAACGCATCGCACGTAAACGATTTTTATGGCCACAAGTCACGCGCGGTGAGTTAATGAACTTGACGATTGATTTTGAAACAAGCGGTTTGGATCGCCAAAATGTCCCTTATGCAACAAAATCATACTCTTTTACTACAGAATATGGGGATGCTCTGACTGATTTTGCGGGAAACTATTTAAACTCGGCTCAAATTTTTCCGCGTCGTCCTGATTGGTTGGTTGCACAAACACCGGCATTGATCTTACAGCGTACACCAACGGGGCCTGCGGATTTAGATGACGAATCTCGGATTCCTTATTCTCAAGCGTGGGCGGCAATTTCATGGCGTATTGAACAAGCTATGTTCGCCTATGACCAATTTGGCCATCCGACGAACATTATTTCAATCGCTGACTATGATAAAAGTTTTAAGCACGGCCAAAAAGATGCTATTGAGACTGTCATTGATATTCCTCTTTTGGATGATAACGGGGAAATCGTTTATGACTTAAGATACCATCCTGAACGCCGCAAAATTTCATATCGAATTGATAGAGATCCGCAAAGCCCTTATTACCGTGTCCCGCATAATATTTATTACAAAGACAAAGATGATAAATCGTTATGGAAATGGGTTGATCCAAGCTTATACGTTGATTTTTATAATGCTCGTTTTGATTTGCCGCATTTGCGGATGCAACTCTATCGCACCGGATCGGATCCCCAGGATACAACATTTTTATATGCACGCGGTACACCAAGCAACAAACAACGCAAGCGCGGCCATATTGTTGATGTCCGCCACGTGGCTTACGCTACGGCTCTTTACGGACCGCAAGGTGAGCAAGGCTTAAATCTTGGTCGCATTATTGATGAACGTGGCCGTATAAGAAATTCCGAGGCCTTATCAGCCTATCTATCCTCGAATTCCAATTTTGAGAATCCAATGCGTTTGATAAAGCAAGGTATCTTTATGCCAGATGGGTCTTTGCATGATCCTAATATGGATCATGGCGCAGCCTACGATGCCCTTGGTACGGTTGCATTACGTAACCATTGTTGGGATATTGCGCCGTGGGTGTGCGCCGAAGTGGTGCGTCAATCCGATGATAATGACCGCCGTCATTTTTTAATGCGCCAAGATCCGGTCCGTACGATCTTTCCGCTTTATACATTGCCGCGCCGTCAAGAAGGCTTAAGTCACAGCGATCAACTTTATTGGTATTTGGGCAATGATAATGCGCTTGGAGATTTCAAGGATGACATTTTTCTGCGCGTGGACGGCAAATTAAGGCACGAGACATACAAAGAAAAATTATTGAAGGATTTATCTGTTGAAGAGTGGGTCGAATATCTTTCCTTAAAGGTCACGTCATCAGATCCTGATCGCGCCGTAAGAATGGAATCGCATCGTTTGGCACCACCTGCTTTTGCTTTTGATGATGTTGTCAACTACACATCCCAGGGCGGTAAATATAAATCGCGCTTTAAAGATTTATCGCAAGACATCAAATATATCACTGAGAACGAACAAATGCGGGAACGTATTTTCTCAGCTATCGCATTAAAAAATGAAGTGCGTCGCAAAAATGCACATGTGCCTCATGTCAAACTTTTAGAGGATGAATTGCCATCCCAATACTCTATCGAAGTAAGTTTTCAAGACGATGCACGACGTGAGGAGCAGCGGCAGCAGTTTATAAAGTCGGGTTATAAAGGGCCAGAAATTCAGCCAGGCATTTTAGATACAATCAAAAATGCCATGGATAATGTCTATAAATTTCAACGTCAAATTGACTCGGCGTCTAGACGTTTATGCTTGAAGGCTCATCCAATTGACTTTTTTAAAGATTATGAACTCGATGATTTTGCTCACATGCAGGATCCAGATATTGCCGCTGTTCTTCAAAATTATACTGATTTATGCGAACGTGTTTATAGCATTTATAAAAAGAAGGAGTCTTCTTATAAAGACTTTCTTGATGAGATTGTAAATCCTGTGACTGGTGGATCTTTCTTTAAAAAGGGACGATTTAAAGCACAAACGGTTGGACAAGCATTTTATTTTCGCAAAGAGTTGATGCGCCGTGCCCTTAATGATTATGATATCTTACTATCCTATAAAGGTTCGGACACGCATAAAAAATCATATATTGAAGGAGTGGTTGATAAAAAAGTTTATTCCTTATCGCATCGCGGTAAGCAACTTTTTCTCTTTGCCGACCCAGATAATGGTGTTCAGGGATCACAGCCATTTTTAGTCGATGAATATGGCCGGAGATTGGAACTATCCTACATTAAGTCTATTTCTCCGCGTGATGCGATTAATCTGCTTGTAAATGAAAATAAATGGGAAATCCGTTTTTATCGTCTAAGATCAGATCCAACAATTTTAAGGCTGGCTCAGCGGGCGCTTGATCTAGACATGGGTAATATTATCCCGCCCGCTATTTTGCACATGTATCAGGCAGATAAAAGAAACCGCCATCTGATCCTTCCGAACGAGACACCAACAACGTCACGTATTCCGACATTACTCACAGACGAAATTGACATTACGCGGCTTGAAATTGCTGCATCCAGTCAATCGCCTTTGATTTTGGAGCGCGCAGAAGATTCTGCATTATCGGTTGCCGCGCGCCTGATCAAGCAAGATGAGTCATGGCGTATTTTATCAAACTCACGTGCTTATAATACAGAAATGACATCTTCTGCCTTGAGTTGGCAGCCATGTTTATCTGCTGCTATGTTTGACCCTGTAAGTAATTTGCCTTACGAGTTTATCGAGCATCTTATTCCGCGTGATAGCTCAAAAGATTTTGAGGATGATCCTAATATTATCATCATTGATGTTCCGGTATGGCATGCGCATTACCCTATCGAGCAATATGACCCGCGTCTTCCTTTTCGCGGCCTGGTTATAGATGATATTCCAAAATATCAACGCGAACTTATCCGCGAGAATCGCCGCCATGTTGTTATTCGTGTCAAAGAAACGGGGCAAATGTTTGCATGTGGGCGAACATCGCTTCATACCGTTCAATCAAATGATAAATCATTTTCAAGTATTCTTGAGAAGGCCAGTAATGATTACCTGCAATCCGGCCACAAACTTTCGGATAAAAAAAATCTTTTGTTTTTGGGAATTGAAAAACTATACCCGATAGCAAATACCCGCCCGATTGATCAATCTTACCAGTCCTTATCACTTGCCAGCCCTCAATTTTATGGCCTTGTATCGCCGTGTTTTGCAAATTTACGGGACACATTTTTAACAGCAGCTATTGTCCCATATGATTACGCATCACAACGTTTTATGAAGGGGGATCCTATCCACTTGCATGAAATGGAAGGACAAATTTTTGCGTCATCTAATGGGCAGCGTAATCCCAACACAGGGCATATGTATGAATCTATCCTCGATGATATCAAGGGGGTTGACGAGAATGGTAATAAGCAAGGCATTACAATCGAGCAAATAATGCGCGACATTCGAAGTGGTGACTTGTCATCGGAATTTGTGAGAGCGGCCGGATTTTTAGGCCCTGATCATTTGGAGCAACATCTGCACGATTGGACGGCGGCGCGTTTTAAATCAAATCCAGATCAGGAAAAATTTTTATTATGTTCCTTTGCACCGGTGAATGAGGTTTACCGTGAAACAGGAAGGGAGAAAGATAATAAATGGGTTTATTTTGATGGTCTTTCTGTACCAAGGGCGGCCATTTCGTGGGATGGGCAAATGCCACCACCTCAAAGTTATCGGCGGGTTTTTGTATAATCTATTTCCGTTTTACTTTTTCAGTTTGTAATTTACCTGCATCATAATTGGGGTAGCGTAAATTTTTTTTCAGCCAATAATTAAAAAGTGTAAACGCGTTTTTAGAGCGTTTTTAATTTTTGGAAATGAAAATCACGGATTTTCGCCAAAAAGCAAGTCCCCCTGATTAAGGTCTTGGTTAAGGCGTTGTAAATATTGATTATAATTTATCTCAAATTCAAAATAGTTTCCATAATGTTTACGTTGATTTAACCTCCAGTGACTATCCTTAGAATCGTTCTGGGGAGAATAGACAATGGCCTTGTATCGGCAAGAAACAGGAAAATTCAAAATTGACGAGCGCGAGATCGATGCGACGTTACGTGGTGACGTTTTGCCATTACACACCGCGCCATCATTGTCTCAAGATGAAGACGAAGCAATAGAAAATGAGGCAGGTTTTGGTGAGGGTCATACCCGTACGCGTGCCGCGTTATCAGAGTTTACAAATGCTGATCCGTTAAATGCCGCCGGTGCAGCGGAGAAATTGCGCCGCGATATTAACAGCCCACTTAACATCGGTGGTGGTGGCGGTGCGCTTTACACCGAAGATAAAAATCCATGGGGTCAAAACAAAGACGAGAAAAAAGACGACGTTGCCCAAAACGCCATGGGGGATATGGTTGAGCAAGCGCAAGAAAGTTTAAAGCGCGATCGTGAGGTCATGCAACGCCAACGTGAAGAGCAATGGGCGAACATGATGAACGATGAATACGGCATCAACCTGACACCGGGGCAGTGGAAGCGCGTTGAAGATATCATGTCGGACGATTCCAAGCGCAAAAAACACTTTGATGATTTGCAAAAGAAAAATGGGTGGACAGACAAACAACGCGACGAAGCCGAAAAGGCAGCGATGGAGATTATTCGCCTCAAACAACTTTATGCCCAAGGGAAGATTTCCGAAGATGAACTTAAAAAACGCATGGGCGATCTCAAAGCCGAAAACCCAACAGCTTTTAAAGATGCAGGAAAATCTGTTGAAGCAATCAGCGAATTTGATAGTAAGGATGCCAGTACAAAAATTACTGATGCAAGCGCACAATCGCGCGTGAAACAAACCGATGATGTTCAGGTTGCACGTGTTGAACAGAAAGCAGAGGTGAAAGCGTTACCATCCGGAACCCCGCAGTCCCAAAGTGATGTATCATTTGGGCGGGCACAATTTCCAACCGCTCCAAACGCGACGAATGATTTTAGCGCGGTGAATAATCCACAACCTGCAAAAGTTGAGACAGCACCAGCGGCACAACCAAACCCGGTACAGATAGCGAGCATTGAGCGCAAATTTGACGCCGTCGCGTTGTAAAATCAAAGATTATAAAATCAGGGATTAAGAGCCGCCAAGGTGGTGGGGGCTGATGATGTGCTCGCCGCCGCAACTTGTGGTCCTTTATAAAAAACGCTTGCAAGTTCAGTCGGGCGCGTTGCGGATGTTGTCGCCATAGTGCGCGTTACACCATCGCCATCAACAAAATGAATCCCCCCCTGACGGGTTGGCAAAGCATTCGGGCTATAACCAAAAATAAGGCGTGGGCCATAACGCTCACCGCCCTTTTCGGGGACTAATGTATCAGCCACAATCGCAACGCGATACCCGGCGGCATAACGTTTGGGAAGGCTTTCATCATTAACAGCCGCGCTTCCGAACGTATCACGTGCCAATGCCGCGCGTGAAACGGCCGGGTCAATGCCGGTTAAGGCGGCTTGAGGAATGCGGTCAGATCCAGGGCCCGAAGTTGGGAAAACTTTGATATTCGCCATAGTGATACCAACACAGGCCTTTGTCGGGGCGGATATAAAATCATACCCCACACCATTTTTTATGCCGCGTGACGCGGGCAATGTGCCATCGGCGTTGGGTTGAATTTTAAGGGGTGAATTAAAAGCAACGACATAGCCGCGTGAGCCGTTTGCGTTTGAATAAAAAATTTGACCGTCTTCGCCAATATTTTGTTGGTTGCCCATATAAATAGGAGCCATTTTTTCAGCACCTAGCTCGGTGCGCAATTGCGCGATTTCCGCATCACCATTGTAGCATTTTTCTTCCACTGCCGCATTTACCGCGGTTGCACCTGCGCAGATGGCAAACGCGAAGGCGGCTGCTGTTTTTGCGGTTTTCAAAGCTAAAGATGTGCGTGTCATGGCAATCACCAATTTGTTTTTGTTTCTTGAATGCTTAAGACTATATATCAAAACACCCCGTCTTGGCAAATTTCACGTAAAATGCGGGTTTGCGTCCGGCAAGGCGGCACACTCAGGTAACGGGGGCGGGGGCTAAGCAAATGGCGGAGAGGGTGGGATTCGAACCCACGGTACCCTTGCGAGTACGCCAGTTTTCAAGACTGGAGCCATCAACCACTCGGCCACCTCTCCTAAACCGCTGCGTAAACTGCTAAATTTTTCCTGCTTTGTCAAATCATTCCCTTTTATTCATATATTCATAAAACCTAATTTCTGGGGATGAGGGTCATTTAACCCGCGCATTGGCCTTTTAAAAATGTCATCATAACGCCGCAAGAATCACTCCAGAATTTCAAAAGGTTGTCATGAAACATTGGTTACGGTCTGTTTTTGTCTTGGCTGCGTTGGCTTTTTCCTCTCCTGCGGCGGCACAAAACGCCAACACATTTGATATTTGGTTGCAGAATTTTAAAAAGGAAGCCCGTGCCCAGGGGATATCTGACACCACCTTAAATCAGGCTTTTCAAAATGTGCGCCCGATTGAGCGTGTGATTGAGCTGGATCGCAAACAGCCGGAACGCAAAATCGGTTTTAATGAGTATCAGCAAAAAACCATGACAGCCCAACGTGTGGCCGAAGGCCGCCGCTTGCTGGCGGAGCATTGGACAACGTTAAAGCGCATTGAAAAACAATACGGGGTTCAGGCGCAGTATATTGTCGCATTATGGGGCATGGAAACCAGTTACGGGCGCAATACGGGTGGGTTTGACATTATCGCGTCCTTATCCACCTTGGCGTGGGAAGGGCGGCGCGGGCCTTATTTCCGTGGGGAGCTTTTGAAAGCGTTGCGCATTCTGCAAGAAGGCCACGTGTCTCGCGCTGATTTCAAAGGATCATGGGCGGGTGCGATGGGACAAGTGCAATTCATGCCGTCCAGTTGGAAATCTTACGCGGTTGATGATGATGGCGATGGGCACCGCAATATTTGGACATCAAAACGCGATGCGTTTGCTTCCGCCGCCAATTACTTATCACAACGCGGCTGGCAATATGGTCAAAGCTGGGGCCAACAGGTGAGAGTGCCGCAAGGCTTTTCAAAAAATTTGATGGATCGGAACGTCCGAAAAACTGCGGCTGAATGGGCGCGTTTGGGGGTTCGAAAATTTGATGGGTCGGCGTTGAATGTCAAAGATACGACGCTTTTTTATTTGGTGGAACCACGCGGCGGTGACGGCCAGGTGTTTATGGGGGGGCCAAATTTACAAACCATCATGTCGTGGAACAACTCAAACTTTTTTGCGATCACTGTGGGGGAATTGGCGGATCAAATTGCGGCAAAGGACGGTGCAAAGCCCGCACAAAAACCTGTGCCTTCCGTATTGCCCGCGATCACCATTCAACCACCCACTAATCACTATAACAATTAAGATAATGAGAGTTTTATGATGAAAAGATTTTTTCTTTTGGCGTTGACGATGATGTCACTTTCCGCATGTTCGGAAGTGGAACTTTTTTCGCATGCGGTGAAAACATCGCGTGAGCCCGCGGTCGGGTCGGTGACACAACAAGGTACGTTCAAGGTCGGAAAAACATACACCGTGCTTGGGCAAACTTACACCCCGCGCGAGACTTATAGTTTCTCAGAAACCGGAATTGCATCATGGTACGGCCCCGGCTTTCATAAAGGCCGCACCGCATCGGGTGAGGTGTATGATAAATATGAAATGACGGCCGCGCACCGCACGCTGCAAATGCCGTCACTGGTGCGCGTGACCAATTTGGACAATGGACGTTCGGTGATTGTCCGCGTCAATGATCGCGGGCCATTTAAGCGCGGGCGGGTCATTGATGTTTCCAAACGTGCGGCCGAAATGTTGGGCATGATTGGCACGGGCACGGCCAAGGTGCGTATTGATTTATTGCCAGTTGAAAGCCGTATCATTGCCGAGGCCGCCAAAACGGGCATGAGCACGAAGGGGGCGGAGGTTGCGATGAATCAAACTGGGCGTTTGCCTGATGAAATTATCCGCGCAGGCGGCGGCGGTGCATTGCAACCTGTGTCAATTCAAACGGCATCCGCAAATGTGCCAGGGCATGTTGCAGGGGGCAATTTTTATCCTGATCCGGTTGTGACACAAATGCCCGTTACGCCATCGCAAATTTATGTGCAAGT
Source organism: Alphaproteobacteria bacterium (assembly GCA_027482195.1). GTDB lineage: Bacteria > Pseudomonadota > Alphaproteobacteria > Micavibrionales > Micavibrionaceae > Micavibrio_B. Next base: position 50,811 of record JAIXWE010000053.1, read on the forward strand.
CGGGGCGTTCGGGTCTCAAGAAAATGCACAAAAATTAGTCAGCCGTTTGGCAAGCGTGGGTCAGGCGACGGTGTATCCATCGAACATGGCGGGGCGCACCATTTACCGCGTACGCCTTGGCCCGCTTGACAGTGTGAACAGAGCCGATAATGTGCTCTCGCGTGTGATTGCTGCGGGTCACAATGATGCAATTATTACAGTTCAATAATAAAATTTAAGGACGGAGTTTTTTGATATGAATCGTTTGGGTTTTCTTTTTTGTGTTGTGTGCATGTTGTGTGCGGTCGTTTCTCCGGCACTGGCCATTACCCCACCGGAAACAACGGCGGAAGAAGCTTTCATCCTCGATGATGCAACCGGCTCGGTTCTTTATGCGAAAAATGCGGATGTCAGAATGCCAACATCATCCATGTCAAAAGTGATGACGATGATTGTTGTTTTTGACGCGCTGCGCTCGGGTAAAATCTCCCTCAATCAAGAATTGCCGGTGTCGGAAAAAGCATGGCGCATGCAAGGCTCCAAGATGTTTGTTGATATCAACACACCCGTGAAGGTGGAAGATTTGATCCGCGGAGTGATTGTGCAATCGGGCAATGATGCCTGCATCGTTTTGGCGGAAGGTATCGCGGGAACGGAAGAAAATTTTGCTGCACTGATGAACTCTAAGGCAAAAGAAATTGGTATGACAAATTCCAATTTCATGAATGCGAGCGGTTGGCCAGATCCTAATCACTACTCAACGGCTCAAGACCTTGCGATCATGGCGCGCTATTTAATTGATAACTACCCCGAGGAATATAAATATTATTCCGAGCGTGAATTTACCTTTAATAATATCAAGCAAGGCAATCGTAACCCGTTATTATATTCTTATCCTGGCGCGGATGGTGTGAAAACAGGCCATACGGAAGAAGCGGGTTACGGTCTCATCGGCTCGGCTGTTCAAAATGACCGTCGTGTTATCATGGTGATTAATGGAACGCCGGACATGCAAGCACGCGCGGATGAAGCGCGTAAATTAATTGATTGGTCATTGAAAAGTTTTCGCAATGTTCATGTCTCGAAAAAAGGTGATCCGGTGACGGATGCACCTGTTGTTTTGGGAACGGAAACGGCTGTGACGTTGGTGGCGGATCGTGATGTCGTCATGACACTTCCCGCTGTGGGCAAGGTGGATATTAAAATGCAAGCTGTTTTCCCCGCACCACTTGTGGCACCCGTGAAAAAAGATACGCCGGTTGGAAAATTGGTTGTGACAATTCCAAATATGCCAACGCAAGAAATTCCTCTTATTGCTTCTGCGGATGTTGCCGCGAAACCATTTTTTGCGAGCGCTTTGGAAAAATTCATGATCCGCCTTGTGGGGGTTCCGAAATATCAATGAAAGGTTTCTTCATCACACTTGAAGGCGGGGAAGGGGCCGGAAAAAGCACACTGGCGCGCCATCTTCACAGTGTGTTGACGGGGCGTGGCCATCAAGTTCTTCTCACCCGTGAGCCGGGTGGCACGCCGACAGCGGAACGCATTCGTGACATTCTTGTGCAAAGATCCGAAGAAAATTTATCGGCGCAAACTGAAACACTTCTTTTATATGCCGCGCGTGATGTGCATGTGCGCAATGTGATTAAGCCTGCTTTGGCGGCGGGGTTTGTTGTGATTTGTGATCGCTTTGCTGACTCAACATTGTGTTACCAAGGCTACGCACAAGGCTTAGATTTGAATTGGATTCAAAATCTTCATACGCAGATTTTGGGTGATTTTTCACCAGATCTCACGTTTCTTCTTGATCTTCCCGTGAACGAAGGTTTGGCGCGTTCTTTGAAGCAAAAACAAAATACCAACGATGCGCGCGAGGGCAAAGAAGACAGATTTGAATCAAAAGATATTTCTTTTCATGAGAAATTACGCCAAGGATTTTTGACATTGGCTCAGCAAAATCAGCATCGTTTTGTTATTTTGAATGCGCAAGATAAATCGGAAGATGTCGCGCACAAGGCGTTGGCGGAATTAAAAGCACGTGGAATTTTCAATGCTGTTTGATCTTGAAGATCCCGAAGAAGATAATGTGTTTCTTGAGGATGAAAATCCACATCACACTGATCTAACCCCAGCGCAACATGATTTTTTTGGTCATGAAAATGTTGAACGCCAAGTGGTTGAGATGATCAACAATGATCGTTTACCGCACGCGCTTATTTTATCCGGAATGGAAGGGGTGGGAAAGGCAACCTTTGCCTTTCGTCTTGTGCGGTTCTTGTTAACCCGCGCGCCGGATAACGAGGACTCACTTTTTGGTGCGCCTGAGAAAATAAAAATTGAAAATTTAACGTCGCCATTATCCCATCCGGCGCAAGCACAAATTTCAAGTGGTGGCCATCCAGATTTATTGTCAATTGAGCGCGGTTGGGATGATAAAAAAGATCGCCGCCGTGCCCAACTTGATGTGGATGAAATTCGCAAAATTGTCCCTTTTCTACGGCGTACTGCGGCTTATGACGGTGGATATCGTATTGTCGTGATTGATGATTGCGATACAATGAATCGCAATAGCCAAAATGCATTGCTGAAAATTTTAGAAGAGCCACCAGAAAAAACACTTCTTATTCTCATCACCCATCGTTTGGGTGCGTTGTTGCCGACAATTCTTTCACGCGCGGCGGTGTTAAATTTTCAACCTTTGTCTGATGTACAAATTCAAAACGCGCTGCAATCACGTGGTATAAAGCTGACGCATACGGAGTTGGGCTTTGTTACAGATTATGCGCAGGGAAGCCTAGGAAATGCGTTAATGATTGCTCAGGAACATGCGCTTTTGATGATTCAGGACTCCTTTAATTTTTTCAAATCCCCTTCATTCGATTGGTCAAAGATTCAAATTTTCGCCGAAGCTTTGGCGATGAAATCATCCATCAATGATGACATGCAAAAGTTATTTATCGAATCTCATATTTTTCTTGCGGATGTTGCGGCCAAAATCGGCATGCTCGATAAACCGTTGCCGGCGTGGATGGAAGGATTTGCTTTTCTTACATCGCGCCACGGTAATAAGCTTGAATTAGGGGAGAGATTACGCCATCTTAAATCTCTAACTTATCAGGGAAATCTTGATCGCCGCTTTTTGGTCATGGAATCCTATCGCCTTTGGGAAGAAATCTGCGCATGAATAACAATTTTTATATCACAACACCGATATACTACGTGAATGATAAGCCGCATTTGGGTCATGTTTACACAACGGTGGCATGTGATGTTTTGGCGCGGTTTCATCGTCTTGATGGGCGTGATGTTTATTTTCTCACCGGCACAGACGAGCATGGATTGAAAGTCAAACAAGCGGCCGAGAAAGCCGAGATGGATCCGCAAAGTTTTACGGACAAGGTTTCACAAAATTTTCGTGATTTGTGTCCACTCATGAATTATTCCAACAATGATTTTATTCGCACAACCGAAGGGCGTCACATCAAAGCGTGTCAGCATTTGTGGAATCTCTTGGTGGAGAAGGGGGCAATTTATCTTGATACCTACTCCGGATGGTATGCCGTGCGTGATGAGGCTTATTACGGCGAGGATGAATTAACCACGCGTGCAGATGGTGTAAAAGTTGCACCATCTGGCGCCGAAGTGACATGGATGACGGAAGAAAGTTATTTTTTCAAACTCTCTGATTTTCAAGATCGCCTTTTGAAATTTTACGAAGATAACCCGCGTTTTGTAATGCCGGAGTCGCGCTTTAACGAAGTGAAAAGCTTTGTAAAATCTGGCTTGAAAGATTTATCGGTGTCGCGCACAACCTTTGATTGGGGCGTTCCCGTGCCGGGTCATCCGCAACATGTGATGTATGTGTGGATTGATGCTTTGACGAATTACATTACGGCACTTGGTTATCCTGATGAACAAAATGACTTATTCAAAAATTTTTGGCCGCAAGCCATTCATGTGGTTGGTAAAGATATTCTGAGATTTCACGCTGTCTATTGGCCGGCATTTTTAATGGCGGCGGACTTACCATTGCCCCAGCAAATTTTTGCCCACGGATGGTGGACGATTGAAGGGCAAAAAATGTCGAAATCTCTCGGGAATGTTATTGCACCATCCGACTTGATTGCACGTTATGGTGTCGATGCGGCGCGCTATTTCATGCTGCGTGAAGTGCCGTTTGGATCGGATGGTGATTTTTCACATCTTCAAGCGGTTAACCGCATTAATAATGACCTTGCAAATGGTTTGGGGAATTTGTGTCAACGCACTTTGTCGTTTATTTACAAGAATTGTGAAGCAAAAATTCCGCAACCACAGGTATTCACAAAAGAGGATGAGGGGCTTTTAAATCTTGCGCGCACGGCCACACTTGAAAAAGTGCGCGAAGAGTTGGGGCAGTTTCGATTTCATCGTGCCTTTGAACAAATTTGGTCGGTGGTTGATTTGGCAAATGGCTATATTGATTCTCAAGCTCCGTGGGCTTTGAAAAAAACGGATCTCGGGCGCATGAATACGGTCTTATATGTCTTGTGTGAATCAATCCGCTGTCTTGCAATTTTGATCCAACCCATTATGCCGGAAAAGGCAAAATCAATGCTGGCGCAATTATCCTTGCCCGAAAATTTTTCCTTTGATCAACTGGCAACGCCGTTGCAACCCGGTGTTGTCATTCCCCAACCGCAAGGAATTTTTCCGCGTATTGAAACACCCGAACACCATGTTGGTTAATCATGTGGGTCGATAGTCATTGCCACATCACGCATAAAAACATCACAGAGCTTGGTGATGTGAACAGCTTGGTGTCCGCGGCGAGGGAGCAGAATGTGATGGCGATGTTGGTCATTAATTGCCGCATTGTTGAAGAATTGCCCACACTTCTCGATGCCGTTCATTCCCATGAAAATTTATGGTGCACGGTGGGCACGCACCCGCATGATGCAGGAGATGAGAATGAAAAATTAATCACAGAAGAAAACATCATCGATATTATCAACACACACAAAAAAATTATTGGCGTGGGTGAGTCTGGGCTTGATTACCATTATAATTTTTCGTCACCCGAGGATCAGCATATATCTTTTCGCAAGCATATTCGCGTTTGCCGTGATCTTGATATCCCACTTGTGGTTCACGCGCGCGAAGCGGATGACGATATTATCCGTTTAATTCGCGAGGAAACAAACGGGAAGGGGGTGCGCGGCATCATGCATTCTTTTTCATCGTCTGAAAAAATGTGTATGGAAGCCTTGGAGTTAGGCTTTCACATTTCTTTTTCGGGTATGATTACGTTTAAAAATGCGCAAAATTTACGTGATATTGCGGCCAAAGTGCCATTGGAAAGATTGTTGGTTGAAACCGATGCGCCTTATTTGGCACCCGAGCCTTACCGCGGCAAAATTAATCAGCCGGCTTATGTGCCTCATACGGGAAAAATTCTAGCACAGCTTAAAAATATATCTTCCGAAGAAATGGCGATGCAAACAACGGAAAATTTTTTCAATCTTTTTGAGCGCGCCGTGAGAGTTTGATGGAACAGAATATCGGTCACGCTATCATTCTTGGTTGCGGATGTTCAAAAGGAACGCCGCAAATTGGTAATGAGTGGGGAGCGTGCGACCCGCTTGAGCCAAAAAATTTCCGCACACGTCCAAGTATTGCCATTCAAAAAAATGGAAAAACTTTAATTATCGATACGGGCCCGGATTTTCACATGCAAATTAATCGTGAAAATATTCGCCATATTGACGGTGTTTTATATACGCATGCACATTCGGATCATGTTGCGGGAATTGATGAACTGCGCAGTTTTTTTGACCGCACACGAAAAAGAGTTCCGGTTCTCTCAGATGAAAAGACGCTTAACGAGCTGCGTCAACGCTTTTCCTTTGTCTTTGAACAAAGCAGTGTTTTATATGCGGCCGCCGCCGAGGCTCATATTTTGCAAAACAACCTTCAATCTTTTGCGGGTATTGATTTTACACCCTTCACGCAAGATCATGGTTTGTCAACAACGCTTGGTTTTCGTTTTGGCGATTTTGGATATTCAACCGACATGATCACCCTTGATGATCATGCGATTGGAGTTCTCAATGGTGTTGAAAATTGGCTAGTTGATGGAGCCAATTTGTATGAAGAGCGTATCTTTGTTCATTCAAATTTAAAACGGATTTTAGAGCTTCAAGAAAAAGTTCAAGCAAAAAATATTTACCTGACTCATCTTAAAAATAATTTGGATTATCAAACATTATGCCGTGATTTGCCGATCTTTATTCGCCCAGCCTTTGACGGTCAGAAAATCCAAATAAAATGGGGTCAAAATGCGGGTTGATGCATTTGATTTTACGCTTCCGGAATCATTGATTGCATTAAGACCGGTTGAGCCGCGCCATCATGCGCGGATGATGGCAGTGCTGGGCGAAGATATAAAAGACAATCATGTTTATGATTTGCCAAAAATACTCACAAAAAATGATATTCTGGTTTTTAATGATACCAAGGTTTTGCCGGCGCAACTTTACGGGCGATGTGGCGATAAAACGATGGAATGCAATTTGCACAAACGTATATCGCCAATTTCTTGGAAGGCCTTTGTCAAGAAATCACGTAAATTTAATGTCGGTGATGTGATTCAATTTGGTGATGGCGCACTTGTTGCCAAAATTATTGCGAAATCTGATACGCACCAAATTGGTGAAATTGATTTGGAATTTGATGTTAAACCGGGCGAGCTTGAGGCAAAATTGCATGAGGTTGGGATGATGCCGTTACCGCCTTATATTGCGGCGCGTCGCAACATCGATGCGCAAGATAATGGCGATTATCAAACGATTTTTGCAAAAAATGAGGGTGCGGTCGCCGCGCCAACAGCCTCATTACATTACACGCCCGAGCTTTTGGCCGCGTTGGATGATGCGGGAATTGCGCGTGTTACGTTAACTTTGCATGTTGGGGCTGGCACGTTCTTGCCGGTTAAGGTTGAGGACACTAATGACCATAAAATGCACGCCGAATGGGGTTTGATCACGCCAGAGGTGGCCGCAACTTTGAACAAAGTGCGGGAAAATGGCGGGCGGATTGTGGCTGTGGGCACAACCGTCTTACGGCTTTTGGAATCGGCGGTTGATGAGAGTGGTATCATTCAACCATTTTCCGGTGATACAGATATTTTCATCACGCCGGGGTTTCAATTTCGCGCCGTTGATATTTTGCAAACAAATTTTCATCTTCCGCGTTCAACGCTTTTTATGTTGGTGTCGGCCTTTGCGGGTCTTGATACAATGCGCAAAGCCTATAACCATGCGATTGATCATCAATATCGCTTTTATTCCTATGGTGATTCCAGTTTGTTATTTCGACAGACATCTTATATTCCATAATATATATTATCACACTAGAATAAAATATGATTTAAGCAGGAGCAGGAATAAACTGCCCTATATTTTCGCGTGCTAATCTTTGTAGCCTGTGATCGCTCAAGCCCCTCAACATGGGTGCATAAAACGTGGTCATGCTGTTTGCATGCTTAAAGCACATCTTGCCCATAGTGGTTAAATTGGGAAGTCTAACTTCTTTGAGATTGCTCGCATATTTAAGACAGCCCTTCCCCATTGTGACCAAGGCTGCCGCATGAAATTCAGTCAAATCATTGGCGTGGAAAAAACACCAATTTCCCATAGAGACCAAATGAGGAGCGCTAAATATACTCAGGCCGCGAGCATTTTGAAGGCACTTGCTGCTCATAGATTTTAAATGAGGAAGGTTAAGAGTCTTGATTTGTGACTTATCAGCACCGATGAGTAGGGTGTCCCCCAACATGAGGTTGCCGTTTCTGATACGTAAGTTATTATTACCGCCATAAATGCGGTTAAAATCATCGGCGAAGCTATCTTGAGATCGAGGGTCAATCTTTATCAGAATTTTCTTTTTGTTATCAAACAAGAACTCATCAAATAGGGCATCGCCATTCGATAAATCAACCTCGTGGATAATTCCATTTTTTACCCAAGCTTGATCTCCGTAATAGATATTATTTCTCTCAAGGTTATATTTAAAAATCTTCTTACCGCAAAGCGCATAGCCGGACGTCAAAGTGACTTTGGACTGTGAAAATTCAACATTAAAATAAGTTCTTAATGCAACCGACAAACCTTCAATAATGTTGTCAGGATTGCTATCAAATGTATGGTCAGAACCTACGACGGAATGATTATAGCGATTTTTGATACTTATAAATCCGCCTTTTTTCAGCATTTGAATAGAAATGACGGATGTGCCATAGGAGTCTTGGCGTTGTTCTTTTCCTCTAAAATCTTCACGTTTAAGTTCATCTGCATCTTCACGAATTGCATGAACAATATAATATTTTTCGTGACGTGCGTGGTCATTAAATGTGCATAGCAACTCACCAGATTTAAAATACTTCTTGATACTATTTTGCTTTTCCAATGTGTCGGCATAGAATGCCGTGTAACCTGCTTGCTCAAGCAATATAAAGGGGTCTTCTGGCTCGCAAGGATTCAAGCCATCATCATTCGTATTCAATAAGCTCATTAAGTAAGGTAATAATGGCTGAGCATTATCGCCCGCGTGTCGGAGGATGGGAATAATATCTGGGATTGATAAAATACCGTTATGGTGATTCCGCAAGGTCTGAGCGAAGCGCTCTCCTTTGAGTCTTTTCAGGCGTTTGTAATTATTTTCTGCTATGGTATTCATTCTAATTATGCCTAATAATTTTTATGTTATAAATAAATCACGCTTTTGTGCTATGTCAATAAATTTATGCAATAAGGAATTCACGATGAAAACCAATAAAATAGTATCAAATACCCACCGCCCTATTGAACAGCTTGTGACGATCATGTCTCGCTTGCGTGACCCACAAAAAGGCTGTCCGTGGGATGTCGAGCAAGATTTTAAGTCGATTGCGCCATACACTTTGGAAGAAGCCTATGAAGTGGTTGATGCGATTGAAAAAAATGACATGCCGGCCTTGAAAGATGAATTGGGTGATCTTTTGCTTCAGGTTGTCTTTCACGCGCAAATGGCTGAAGAAGCTGGGCTTTTTACCTTTGATGATGTGGCTAAATTTGTGACAGATAAGATGATTTCGCGCCACCCGCATGTTTTCGGTGATGCGCATGTGACAACGGCCGAGGGTGTTTTAACGCAATGGGAAGACCTTAAGGCCTTGGAAAAAAAGGATAAACTGCCACAAAACTCAATTTTGGATGACGTGCCGGTGGCGCACACGGCCCTTGTGCGCGCCCAGAAGATACAGAAAAAAGCCGCGAAAGTTGGCTTTGATTGGCCGGATACCGCGCCCATCTTTGATAAAATAGAAGAAGAAATTAATGAATTAAAACAAGCAGTTGTAGATAAATCTTCAAGTGAAATCGAAGAAGAATTGGGCGATATTTTATTCGCGGTTGTGAATTTGGGACGGAAATTAGGCGTTGATTCTGAAACGGCCCTTCGTCAATGTAATAACAAATTTTATAAGAGATTCAATGGGATAGAAAATCAAGTTAAATTAGAAAATAAAGATTTTAGCGATTACACATTGGAAGAATTGGAAAAAATCTGGCAAGATCAGAAAAGAAAAGCTTAAACCACCCCATCAAGCTCCTTTTTAAACAGTTTTTCGAAGCGTGCTGCTGCCGATTCCTCCATCCGCGCGGTTATTTTTAGTACAGTGCCGTACTGTAATTCGGTCATTTTTTTGACATGGGCATGGCGATGAAGCCAGGCCAGAGCCTTGCCATTTTCGGGTGAAATTTTGAATATGTAATCTTTGTGATGAACACTGAGCTTCTCATCAATCAGAGTTAACAGACGGTCAAGCCCATCCCCGCTCAGCGCGGAAATGGCAATGTAACTTCCGTTAAAATCACGATGGCGGGTAATGTGATGATCAGGATTTGAAATGGCATCCATTTTATTCCACACCTCAACAATGCGTGGGTCTGTGTGGTAATCAAGCCCCAATTCGGCCAAGACATTCATCACGTCTTCGCGTTGCGCTTCCAAATCATCCGACGCCACATCGCGCACGTGCAAAATGACATCGGCATCCAAAACTTGTTCCAAGGTCGCCCGAAACGCCGCGACAAGTTGCGTGGGCAAATTCGCAATGAACCCCACCGTGTCGGATAAAATAATCATCCGCCCACTGGGGAGTTTGAGTTGCCGCAAGGTCGGATCAAGTGTGGCAAACACCATATCTTCGGCCAACACATTTGCTTTTGTTAAGCTGTTAAATAAGGTGGATTTGCCGGCGTTCGTATATCCCACCAGGGCAACGACTGGAAAAGGAACCCTCTCCCGCTTATGCCGCGCCAGATCACGCGTGCGTTTTACCTCGTGAAGTTGCAATTTCAACCGTGCAATGCGGTCATCAATCATGCGGCGGTCAATTTCCAATTGGGTTTCACCGGGCCCGCCCATAAACCCACCCCCGCCACGTTGGCGTTCAAGGTGAGTCCATGATTTCACAAGCCGTGAGCGTTGATATTGCAATGCGGCCAATTCCACCTGAATTTTCCCCTCACGCGTTTGCGCTCGGGCACCGAAAATTTCAAGAATAAGCCCCGTGCGGTCAATGACCTTGATCCCCCATGTTTTTTCCAAATTTCTTTGTTGCACGGGGGAAAGCGCAAAATTAATGATCACCACATCGGGTTTTTCATCTGTGGCATCTAATTTCTCGCGAAAGGAATCGCACGCCCCCTTCCCCAACAAGGTTGAAGGCGTGATGTTGTAAACGGTCGATGTTTCAAACGCGGTCGTTTTTAAATTGATGGCTTTGGCAAGGCTTTGCGCCTCGGCAATTTCTGATTGAAGATCGCGTTCAAAATCACGTTGCAGGTTTTTGGGCGTTTTGCGAAACACCGGATGAATGATCCAGCAACGTGGTTGAGAATTCACGAGTTTGAAAACTTATTCAGAAATTGCTTTTCCGTCACTCTCTCCTGTTTCTTCATCATGTAACGACAACGGGCCAGAAGGCATGATGGTGGAGATGGCATGTTTGTAAACAAGCTGAATTTGGCTATCACGGCGAAGCAACATTGAGAAATTATCAAACCATGTGACAATTCCTTGAAGCTTGACACCATTGATAAGAAAAACGGTGACGGTGTGCTTTTCTTTACGAATTTTGTTGAGGAACACATCTTGGATGTTCGGATTTTTATCGGTCATTTTTTTATTGTCCTTATTGTTGTTTTTGTTGTCTGAAACCTAAGGAATTACGCCTCTTTTAGCAAGGGGATTTCAAAGAATTTTTTGACAGATTTCAAGCAAATGACCACAATTTTTTGCAACAATCACGGGATTATGGACGCCGACTTGCGCGGCTGTGCAATACCCATGTTCAATAAAAACGGGTGCACATTGTGCCGCCTTTGCCGCGATCATATCGGTATCGGTATCACCGACATACCATATATCGGGCCCAGATTTTATATTCAGAATATCTAATGCATAAAGAATAGAATCAGGCGCGGGTTTATCACGCGCGGCAACACCCGCCCCCACAGTAACATCAAAAAAATGATTCCATGTCAAATGTGAGATTTCTTTTTTTAAAATGTGATCGCGTTTATTGCTGACAACACCAATGGTAATATTTTTTTCCTTGAGAAGATCTAAAAGTCTCTCCGCATCCTGCATTGCATAAAGTGTGGTGAGATGATTTTCTTCGACAAAGGCGAGATGGATTTTTAAAGCCTCTTCCGTTTTCTCGCCAAAAATTTTTGGGAAGGCTTCACGGGCAGAGCCACGGATATTTTTTTGTGCGTCTTCTTCCGTCCATAACGGCATATTAAAATGTGAAAAAACGTGATTATATGCGTTGAGAATGAGTTTACTGGTTTCCGCCAACGTGCCGTCCCAGTCAAATAAAATTGCGCGCGGCTTATTGGTATTTATCATGCGGCTTCGTCTTCGCGTTCAGTCGTTGAAATGTTGAGGGATTTGAGTTTGCGATGAAGGGCCGAGCGTTCCATTTCAACAAAATGCGCGGTTTTTGAAATATTCCCATTAAAGCGATTGATTTGCGAAAGAAGATATTGGCGTTCAAACACTTCGCGCGCTTCACGCAACGGTAAAGACATCAAATCTTCACCCAAATTACTTTTTAAAGTTTGCGGAATGGTTTGGGCAATTTCTTGAGGGAGGTGATCAACCTGAACCGCTTGCGTCTCTGCGCCCTGCCCCATAATCATCAACCACTCAATCATGTTTTTTAATTGGCGGACATTGCCCGGCCAAGGATAGGCCAGGAGCGCAGAAAGTGCAGACGCTGTAAATTCCCGACGCGGCAGACCTGATTGTGCGGCATAAGCCGCCATAAAATGTTCACACAAAAGCGGAATATCATCGCGGTGATCGCGCAAAGGCGGCACCGAAACCGGAATGACATTCAAACGATAAAAAAGATCTTCGCGGAATGCGCCTTGGGTAATGCATTGTGCAAGATCGCGGTTGGTCGATGCAAGAATGCGCACATCGACTGTGACCAAATGATCGCCATTCACACGCATGAAATTTTGTTCTTGAAGAACGCGTAAAATTTTCCCTTGCGTTTCAAGGGGCATGTCCGCGACTTCATCCAACAACAACGTGCCGCCATCGGCCCGTTCCAACATGCCGTAATGAATAATGCCTTTGTCTTCAGAACCAAAAAGATCGGATTCCAAGCGTTCGGGATTTAAACTGGCGCAATTGATAATTTGAAAGAGACCTTGAGATCGTGCGGACATGTTATGAATGGCGCGCGCGACAATTTCTTTCCCCGCACCGGCCTCGCCCGTAATCAGCACACGGCTGTTTGTGGCGGCAACCCGCGCGATGATCGATTTTAAATTTTGCAACGTGTGCGATTCCCCAATCAAGGGTGAATCAACGGACGCTTGCGCGCGCAGAAGTTCAACCTCGCGCTTGAGTTTGGAAGATTCAAGCGCGCGTTCCAGCATCAATAAAAGGCGATCTGTCTTAAAAGGTTTCTCAATAAAATCATAAGCGCCGCGTTGAATGGCTGTCACCGCCGTTTCAATCGTCCCATGTCCAGAGATCATAATGACAGGAAGATGTTTGTGCGTTTTCTTGACCGTTTCAAGAATTTGAAGTCCGTCATGCTCACTGTTTTGAAGCCAGATATCCAATATGATCAACGAAGGCGTGCGCGTTTCAATTTGCGCATAGGCTTCTTTTGCGTGTGCAGCTTCACGCACGCTGTAACCCTCATCTTCGAGTATACCGCGGATGAGTGCGCGGATATCGGATTCATCATCAACAATTAAAATATCTTCACGCATGCTCTGCCTCTTTTTCCTCTAATGGCAAGCGTAATGTGATCCGCGCGCCATGGTCAAGATTTTGAAAATGAATCTGGCCTTTATGATCTTCCAAAATCTTTTTCACAATTGCCAAACCTAAACCCGTTCCTTTTTCACGTAAAGTGACATAAGGCTCTGTCAAGCTTTGCGGATCGCGGTCTTTGGGAAGTCCTATGCCATTATCTTCGATGGAAATATCCAACCACTCATTCTGTGTTGTCACTGTGAGGGAAATTTTCCCAGCTGGCTCAGGTGTTTTTTGTAAACGCGCCGTTACGGAATCAAGGGCGTTGGTGATAATATTCGTTACGGCTTGGCGTATTTGTTGATCATCACACATAAGGTTGTTGGCGGCCGGATGAGACGCGAAATCAAAACGAATATCAGGATGAGCTTGCTTATTGAGTATAAAAATATCTTGCAAAATGCGGTTGATATTATGGGGTTTCATTACGGCTTCCGGCATGCGCGCAAAAGATGAAAATTCATTGACCATATGGCCAATATCACCCACATGTTTGACGATGGTATCAATGCATTGGCTGAAAATTGCTTGCTCCGATTCCGGAATACTTGTGAGATATTTGCGCTTAAGACGCTCTGCGGAAAGTTGAATTGGTGTCAGGGGGTTTTTTATTTCATGCGCGATACGCCGCGCTACATCTGACCATGCCGCTTTGCGTTGAGCAGATTGCAAATCTGTAATATCATCAAGTGTGATAATGGCTCCTTGGTCGGACTCACCAATGAGTTCAATCGCAATTTTTACAAGTAAAACGCGCATACTTTTTTCACCCGTGTGGTGGGTGCATTCCGCTTGGGTAATTTTGTTTGATCGTTCATAAGCGCGGGGCAAGATTTCTTCCAGTTGTGGCAAAATCTCAATAGCTTTTTTTTTTTTTTTTTGTGAGGTGCTTTGCCCAAGAATTTCGGCCGCCGAGTGATTGGCGAGTGTGATCATCCCCGCTTTATCCACGCTGATAATCCCTGATGATACGCCGGATAAAACAGTTTCGGTAAAGTGACGGCGTTGATCAAGAAGTTTGTTGACCGTCATTAAATCTGTTCTTTGTTGCATGATTTGACTGGTCATACGATTAAACGAGCGCGCAAGATGATCAAATTCTTCCAAACCGCTATTCTCAGAAACGCGCGCGGTTAAATCTCCGCCCCTCACGCGATCAGAAACATCAATCAATCCAGAAATTGGTGTGGCAAGTTTGCGTGCAAACACAAGTCCAAACCACATGGATGATAAAAGTAAGACCAAAGCCACAACGATATAAATCGCGGTTACGGTCAAACGCAAACCCGCATAACGCGTTGCGGCTTCGTCATATAGTTTGACGGCTTCACGCGTTTTTGAGACATGGTTCAAGACATTTGCCTCAACCTTACGTCCCACAAAAAGATAGGTATTGGTAAAGTTACGCAATTTTGTCATTGCGCGCACTCTGTCGTCATCTGTGTCCGTTAAAAGAACCACCTCACCTTTATCAACAGTATCAAAAGAAAAATCACTAATCTCATTTTGTGAGAAATTTTGATTAAGGCCGATGCGGATCATGGTTTCGCCGCCGCGCTGAAAAATAATGACTTCGGGCAGGTTACGCAAAAATGATTGCGTTTGAATAAATTGATTGAAATTTGCGGGGTTTGAAATAATTTGTGAGGCCGAGCGATCAATATCATTGGCCATGGCTAAAATATCGGCACGAATGACTTGTTGATGTTCTTGTAAATACGCTTCCGCAACCTCGCGCGACTCCGTGACGGCGGTGCGAATGCGATCCGAAAACCAGGATTGAACGCCATAGTGAAAAAAGAAAAGGGAGAACACCGTCATGATCAAGGCCGGAGCAATCGCCAGCAATCCAAAAATATAAACAAAGCGCACATGAAGGCGTGCACCAGGAATTCCGCGCCGCCATATATTTAAAAGTGCGGCAACGCGCCGCCCCACCAAAATCATCAATGTCAGCAAAATAACAAGGTCAATGTTCAAAAGCCAAATCACTGCGTCAGCATTCGTGCCAAAGGGCGGCATGGAATTTAAAGCGGCGTAGGTGGCAAATCCGGCCGCCAAAGCCGCGAGCGAAAGAAAAAGGGCAAGCTTGCCTTCCCATGATGATCCAACACGATCACGCAGTCGCCAAAGCCGCAAGGGGAGCCGAAGGCTTGAAAAAAAATTACGTTGTGACAAATTTTTCAACATGAGCAAAATATCCCTGTTCCTTGATGAAAAAGCAAGCTAAACCAGTATTATGAATGGTTTTTGTGCAATCATTACCGCGGCTGGAAGCGGTTTACGCTTAGGAGGAGAGCGCCCCAAGCAATTTGCACCCTTAGGTGCTGGTCAGGTTGTGTTGCACCACAGTATAAAAGTTTTTTTACAACATCCTCAGCTTAAAAAACTTGTTTGTGTTTTGCCCGATACTTCTGATGATTTTCTAAAATATATCCCGCAAGATCCGCGTATTGCTGTGTGTGGTGGGGCAGATACGCGCGCGGCGAGTGTGAAGGCCGGTGTTGATTTTCTCAATCATTCGCAACATGAAGGAATTGTTTTCATTCATGATGCCGCCCGCCCGTTTGTGAGCCTCGACCTTATCAACCGCATTTTAAAAAAAATGGAACAGCATAAATCTGTCTGCCCCGTTATTCCGGTGCGTGACACCTTGCGCCGCAATGATCAAGATATTCTTCAAGATACGCTTGACCGAACACAGATGGTGCAAATTCAAACACCGCAAGCCTTTATGTTAGACGATATTCTCAAGGCCTATCAAAATGTGCCAGATTATAAATCATATACTGATGAAAGCTCGTTGATGAGTGCGGCTGGCTTTGATGTTGTTTCAATTTTAGGTGATGCAAAAAATTTTAAAATCACTTACCCAGAGGATTTGGAATTAGCGCGTGCTGTGGTATCTTCGGCTAAGATGATAAAAACAGGTTTTGGATATGATGTGCATGCATTTTCACATGATGAGGCTGGGCCCGTCATGTTGTGTGGTGTGCCCATCCCTCACCCGCACCGTTTAAAAGGTCATTCAGATGCGGATGTTGCCCTTCATGCTATATGTGACGCGATTTTTGGCGTTTTGGGCGATGGGGATATTGGTACACATTTCCCGCCGTCTGATCCGCAATGGAAAAATGCGGCAAGCCAAATTTTTGTTGAATATGCGCGTCAAAAACTTGAAGAAAAGAATGCCAGAATTAACCATCTTGATGTGACAATTATTTGTGAGGAACCAAAAATCACCCCACATCGCGAACAAATGATTGAAAAAATTTCTGAGCTTTTGAAGTTACCGCCATCCTCGGTCGGGCTTAAGGCAACAACATCGGAAAAGCTTGGTTTCACCGGACGCGGTGAAGGCATTGTCGCCCAAGCCGTTATTACCGTTGAATGTGAGCTATGATAGAAAATTTTTTAAATCATGCGCGCAAAACCCGTAACGATTACACGGCGCGCATTAATCTTTTATCGCCTTATTCACTAATTGCAACCTTCTTGGGAAGCGGACTTTTCATCCCCGCCCCCGGATTCTGGGGGAGTGTGATGGGGGCTTTTGCCGCGTGGGTGATTTCTGTTTCCCTTGGTTTTTATGGGGTTTTGGGCGGTTTTTTGGTGATAGTCGCAAGCGGATTTTGGGCAATTGGCGAGGTTGAAAAACGCAGCGATCTTTCGGATTCCGGAGTTGTTGTTATTGATGAGGTTGCGGCTGTTTTTTTTATGATGCTTTTTGTGAGCTTTTATGATCTTTCAATTTTTTATGTGGTTATTGGATTTTTTCTTTTCCGTCTTTTTGATAGTTTCAAGCCGTGGCCAATTTCTTGGTGTGATGAAAATATACCGGGCGCGCTTGGTGTCATGTTGGATGATATGATTGCCGCGGTCATGACACTTATTTCCCTTTATATTCTTTGGATGGTTACATGAGCCTTGCGGACAGGGTTTTCAATCGTCTTAAAGAAAAAAATCTTACACTCACAACCGCCGAGTCCTGTACCGGCGGTCAGATTGCGGCAAGCATAACCGACATCGCCGGATCATCCGCAGTTTTTGATCGTGGTTTTGTGACATATTCCAACATGGCGAAAACCGATATGTTGGCGGTTGACCCTGATTTAATTGATCGTTTTGGGGCTGTGTCACCGGAAGTTGCTCAGGCGATGGCGCAAGGTGCGATCGACAATTCTTACGCCGATATTGCGGTGTCCGTTACCGGCATTGCGGGGCCGTCGGGCGGGTCTGATGAAAAACCCGTTGGCCTTGTCATCTTCGGCATTGTTAAAAAAGGAAATTCACCGCAGACCTTCATCAAAAATTTTACAGGTAACCGCGCTGAGATACGCATGCAATCCCGCGAATATGGCTTGCAATTAATTCTTGATTTACTTGCGCAATAAAATACGCGCGTTCACCGTCAAAGAAATATTTTGATTGCCTGCTTCCGCCACTGGTGTGGCCATCGATTCAGACGCACCCGCGGCCATATCCATTTTCGCCGCGCGCATCATCACCGGCATGGGGGGCATATATCCGCCATCAATGGTGACTTCCATGATGTCAAAGCTGGAACGTCCCAACGCCTTTGCCGCAACTTCCGCACGTTTTTGAAGGGTTTTCAGAGCTTGTGTCATCAACGTGTCGCGATAAGATTCTTGTTGCTCCGTTGAAAGGGAATAATTCAGCCCATTCATGGCAAAGCCAAGTTCTTGAATCTTGCCGACCACTTCCAAAATTGCATCTTGGTTTTTACCGCTGATATCAATCGTTTGTGACCCGCGCCATAATTGACGTTTTTTAATCTCTGCTGCCGATAACGGCTTTGGTGATTGCGGGTTGGGGTCATAGGTGTAAACGGAATATTGCCCGGTTGATACTTTGACGTCTTTATTTTCTTTCGCAATCTCAACCGCTTTTTTCATCGCGGTATTTATTTTGTCCTGAATCTCACGCGCGGATTTGCCGTCTTCTTCGATCCGCAAGGATCCGTTCAACGTGTCCTGTTTTAACTCAACCTGCTCAGTTGCGGAAAGTGTGATCACCGTCTCACCCGGATTAATGGTGAAATTTTGTGTTTGTGCGAAAGCGGATGTCGATAAAAAGATGATGAACAATAAAATGATTGCGCGCATGGTTTTCTCCCTCATGAAAATCAATCGTAAAGCTTTTTTGCACGTTCTTCAAATGCGGAGACCATGCGGCGAACGATTTCGTTAAAGAATACACCCATTAATTTTTGAAAAAACGGGTTACGAAACTCAAAATCCACATAAAAATCAATGGTGCACGTCCCGTTTTCTTCCGCAATAAATTTCCATGAATTGGACAGATATTTCATCGGCCCCTTAAGATATTCCACACGAATAGAGTGCGGTGCATTTAACACAACCTTTGATGAAAACCGTTCATGAACAAGTTTATAACCGATAATAAGATCAGCATAGAATGTGTCCCCTTCACGTTTGGTAATGCGCGCATGGGAACACCACGGTAAAAATTCCGGATATTTATCAACCTCAGCAACAAGATCAAAAAGCTGTTGCGGCGTATAGGGAAGCGTGCGCCGTTCGGCATGTGTCGGCATTTTATTATATCACCGCGTGTTTTAATTTATCCGCGCGCGCGGCTTTTAATTTCAAGAAATCATCTTCGGCATGATAACTTGACCGTGTGAGCGGTGAAGCCGACACCATCAAAAACCCTTTGGCCCGCGCCCATTTTTCCAAATCTGCAAACTCATCCGGTGTCCAAAAACGTTCAACCGGTGCATGTTTTGGCGTGGGTTGCAAATATTGCCCCACGGTTAAAAAATCAACATCCGCCGCACGCAAATCATCCATCACTTGGCCGATCTCTTCGCGTGTTTCGCCTAAGCCCACCATCAAACCCGATTTGGTAAAAATACTTGGGTCAACTTCCTTCACGCGTTCCAGCAAGCGAAGCGATGTGAAATACCGCGCACCTGGGCGAATGGTTGGGTATAAGCGCGGCACAGTTTCAAGATTATGATTAAATACATCAGGGCGCCCGCGTGCCACCGCATCGGTAGCACCATCTTTATTTTTAAAATCAGGTGTTAAAATTTCGATGGATGTTTCGGGTGATTTAAAGCGAATGGCCTCGATTGTTTTCACAAAATGTTCCGCCCCGCCGTCATCTAAATCATCACGATCAACGGATGTAATGACCACATGCTTGAGATTCATTTTCTCAACCGCAACGCCAACGCGCAGTGGTTCCATTTTATCAAGTGCATCGGGCTTGCCGGTTGCGACATTGCAAAAGGAACAGGCGCGTGTGCAAACTTCCCCCATAATCATAAAAGTTGCGTGTTTTTTATTCCAACACTCACCAATATTCGGGCATCCCGCCTCTTCACACACGGTGGTGAGTTTGAATTTTTTGACGATGTCTTTTGTATCTTCATACACCGCACCTTGGGGTGCTTTCACCCGAATCCAATCAGGCTTTTTGCCCATCGGACGATCCGGATTTTTTTGTTTTTCCGGATGGCGTTTTGCGCGGTCTAAAAGATCGGGGTTATAAGTCATAGCCACAAATATATATGCTCTCTTGCACAAAAAGCCAGAGTTAACTATACAACATCAATGGAAAATATGCCGATTTCTGAGCGTTTGCGCACAGTCGCCCAAAGTTTTGAGGGCCAGGATGACACCGTGCCGTTCGGCCAACTTTTGGATGTGCATGGTAACCAAGCCTTGGGTGCGATTTTGGTTGTTTTGTCCATTCCCGCCCTTCTTCCTTCAACGGGAATTCCAATTGGTACGGTCATGTCGCTTGGGATGTTTGCCATTGCGCTTGCTATGTTTTTCGGGCGTCAAGAGGTGCGTTTGCCGCAAAAATTGATGAACATGCCGCTTGCCCCCACAACGGCACAAAAATTTCTCAACGGTTTGGCGAAATTATATGGACGCATTGAAACGATTTCAAAACCGCGCATGAATTTTATGGTGAGTGCAACCGCGCATCGGTGGTTGAGCTTAAAAGTTTTCCTTCTCGCGGTTATTATTTTCATGCCCATTCCGTTTGGCAACACCTTGCCCGCCGCCGCCCTTCTCACGCTTGGAATCGGGTTGATGTTTCGCGATGGGGTGATTGTGATCACAAGTTTTGTGGTGACAGCGATTGCGTTAGTCACAACAGCCGCCATCATCGGCGGCGGCCTGTGGGCGATTGGGCAAGTTATTTAAGTTAAAAGTGAATCACTTTCCCATACGCGGAGAGCACGGATTCGTGCATCATTTCCGACAATGTCGGGTGCGGGAACACGGTGTGCATCAACTCGGCTTCCGTTGTTTCCAATGTTTTGCCGATGGCGAAACCTTGAATCATCTCCGTCACTTCGGCGCCGAGCATGTGTGCACCCAGCAGCTGGCCCGTCTTTGCATCGAAAATTGTTTTGACTAAACCTTCGGGCTCACCCAATGCAATGGCCTTGCCGTTGCCCATGAACGGGAAACGCCCGACCTTTAATTCATAGCCGGCCTCTTTCGCTTTCGCCTCGGTCAAACCGATCGACGCAATTTGCGGATGGGAATAAGTGCAACCCGGAATGGCGGATTTATCAAGTGGGTGAACATCTTTCACACCTGCGATTTTTTCAACGCAAATAATTCCTTCGTGCGAAGCCTTATGCGCCAACCACGGCGCGCCCGCAACATCACCGATGGCGTAAACACCCGGCTCATCCGTCTCGCAATATTTACCCGTGACGATTTGGTTACGCTCCACCTTCACTTTGGTGTTCTCTAACCCTAAATTTTCGGTGTTACCGACAATACCCACCGCCATGATCACGCGATCAAATGTTTTTTGTTCAATCTTGCCAGCAATATCAATATAGGCGGTGACATTGTTTGCTGATTTATCAAGTTTTGACACTTTGGCATTGGTCAAAATTTTCATGCCATGTTTTTCAAATTGCTTATGGGCGAGTTGGGAGATTTCTGCATCTTCCACGGGTAAAATCCGATCCATCACCTCGACAACTGTAACATCAACACCGAGGGCGTTGTAGAAACTTGCAAACTCAATCCCGATCGCACCCGATCCGACCACGAGAAGAGATTTCGGCAACTCCTCCGCCACCATCGCTTCGCGGTATGTCCAGATTAATTTCCCGTCAGGTTCCAACCCCGGCAAGATACGCGCCCGCGCACCGGTGGCGAGGATGATATTTTTTGCGGTTAAAATATCTTTTGTCTTGTCCGTTTTTTCAATTTCGACCTGCCCCTTACCTTTCAAACGGCCATAGGCATCAAATACGGTCACTTTATTTTTCTTGAGCAAATGCCCAATCCCGCCGGAGAGTTGTTTGGCGACACCGCGCGAACGCTCCACCATTTTTTTGAGATCAATTTTATAATCTTTCACCTCAATGCCAAAACTTGCGGCATTTTTAATGAGAGTTGCGACTTCGGCCGAGCGTAACAACGCCTTGGTCGGAATACATCCCCAATTTAAACAAATTCCGCCCAGATGTTGCGCCTCAACAACGGCAACCTTCATGCCCAATTGCGATGCGCGAATTGCGGCGACATATCCGCCCGGGCCACCACCGATAACGATCAGATCAAAATTTTTCTCAGCCATATCACACCAACATTGCCACAGGGTTTTCAATATAGGATTTAAATATTTGCAGATATTCCGCACCGACCGCGCCATCCACCGCGCGGTGATCGACCGATAATGTACATGACATGACTGTGCCGACCGCCAACATC
Source organism: Alphaproteobacteria bacterium (assembly GCA_027482195.1). Lineage (GTDB taxonomy): Bacteria > Pseudomonadota > Alphaproteobacteria > Micavibrionales > Micavibrionaceae > Micavibrio_B. The sequence continues at coordinate 72,896 of JAIXWE010000053.1, forward strand.
CCGTCAATCACCACAGGTTGTTCAATCCCCGCGCCCACCGCCAAAATGCACGCTTGGGGCGGGTTGATAATTGCACCGAAATTTTTGATGCCAAACATACCGAGGTTGGAGACGGAGAATGTGCCGCCTTGAAACTCCTCTGGTTTTAATTTGCCGTCACGCGCGCGCGCGGCCAAATCTTTCATCTCCGATGAGATTTGTTTAAGGCCTTTTGTTTCGGCCTTTTTAATGATCGGCGTGATCAACCCATTCGGCGTTGCAACCGCAACCGACACATCCGCATGTTCATATTGCAACACGGCGTCATCCGTCCACGCGACATTCGCCGCCGGATAAGCTTTTAAGGCCATTGCCGCCGCCTTGATCACAAAATCATTGACCGAGAGTTTGAAAGCTCCCTTCGCCTCATCATTCAAACGTTGGCGCGCTTTGAGCAATTCATCAATACGGCAATCGATGGTGAGGTAAAAATGCGGAACCGTTTGTTTTGATTCCAACAACCGCCGCGCCACAACTTTTTTGATATTGTTGTTTGGCAACTCCGTAAAATTCATGCCCAATTGTTGCGCCAATGTTTTCGCATTCGGGCCAGATGACATTACTGGCGCAGATGATGGCGCGGTTGTTGTTACGGGTTTTACATTGATCACATCATCTTTGACAATGCGCCCATGTGGGCCGGAGCCTTTGAGTGCTTTCAAATCAATGTTTTTTTGTTGGGCAATGCGGCGCGCAAGCGGCGTTGCGAATACGCGGTCACCTGTTCTCTCAACAGTTTTTTGAGGTGCTGCGGCCGGAGCATGTTGCTCAACGGTAACCGTTTTTTGCGCGGGCGCAGGTGATGCGGGCGCTTTTGAAATATCTGCCGCACTTTCGCCATCTTCTAATAACACCGCAATGGGTGCATTCACGGCGACGTTTGCCGTACCCGCAGCAACCAAAATTTTGCCGATGGTGCCTTCGTCCACCGCTTCCACTTCCATGGTGGCTTTGTCGGTTTCAATTTCGGCAATCACATCACCGGCTTTGACCTTATCACCTTCGGCTTTCAACCATTTGGCCAATGTGCCTTCAGTCATGGTCGGTGATAACGCAGGCATTAAAATATTGATCGGCATGTTCTGATCCTCAACGGTAACAAACTTTTTTAACCTGGGCGATAATATGATCTGCTTGTGGCAAGGCTAATTTTTCCAAATTCGCCGCATACGGCAACGGTACATCCGCCGCATGCACACGCGCCACAGGGGCATCCAAATAATCAAACGCATGTTCATTCACAAGTGCGGCAATTTCAGAACCGATACCTGCAAACGGCCATCCTTCTTCGCATGTGACAATGCGATTTGTTTTCTTGACCGATTCCAAAATTGTGTGGCGATCAAGCGGGCGAATGGTGCGCAAATTTATCACCTCCGCATCAATGCCGTCTTCTTCCAATTTCTTGGCGGCTTCCAATGCTTTGCCAACCATGATGGAAAACGCTACGATGGTAACATCTTTGCCAACACGTTCAATTTTCGCGCGCCCGATGGGGATCACGTAATCTTCGTCCACCGGCACGTCAAAACTTTGTCCGTATAAAATTTCATTTTCTAAAACCACAACCGGGTTCGGATCACGAATGGCCGCTTTCATCAAACCTTTTGCGTCAGAGGCCGACCAAGGGGCAACAACCTTGAGCCCCGGCACATGTCCGTACCAACTCGCATAACATTGGGAATGTTGTGCCGCCACGCGTGACGCGGCCCCATTTGGCCCGCGAAAGACAATCGGGCAACCCAATTGCCCACCCGCCATGTATAATGTTTTTGCGGCGGAATTGATGATGTGGTCAATCGCCTGCATCGCGAAATTCATGGTCATGAATTCCACGATGGGTTTAAGCCCCGTCATGCCGGCACCCGCGGCCAACCCGGTAAAGCCGTGTTCGGTGATGGGTGTGTCAATTACGCGCTTATCACCAAATTCTTGAAGAAGACCTTGCGTGACTTTATACGCACCTTGATACTCGGCAACCTCTTCGCCCATGATGAACACGTCCGTGTCACGGCGCATTTCTTCCGCCATACCGTCGCGCAACGCTTCGCGTACTGTTTGCGTTTTTGTGTTCGTGAAAAATTTTGCTTCATCAAACGGTGGGGGTTCAATAATTTCACCTTGTGCGTATAAAATATCGCGATCCTTGATATCTTTGCCCAAAGGTTGTGGTGCCACACCCGATGTAACAATCGGTGCAGATGGGGCGGCAGACGCATTCGGAATACAAGGAATATCCGTGACAGGGGCGGTTTCAGAAACCGATGTCTCCCCCTCTTCCAACAACACGGCGATGGGGGTGTTGACGGCAACATTTTGCGTACCTTCACTGATCAAAATTTTGCCTAAAATACCTTCGTCGACCGCCTCGACTTCCATCGTGGCTTTGTCGGTTTCAATTTCGGCCAACACATCACCGGATTTGACTTTATCACCTTCCTTTTTAAGCCAACGGGCAAGATTCCCCTCGGTCATGGTGGGTGATAACGCAGGCATGAGAATATTTATCGACATTTTTTCCTCTTGAATCTTAGTATCAAATTACGCGCTGACGAGAATATCCGTCCAAAGTTCATCCGGATGCGGTTCGGGTGAGTCTTGAGCAAATTGCGCGGCCGCCACAACAATGTCTTTCACATCTTTATCAATGGGTTTCAGATCGTCTTCCGTGAAGCCTTTTTCTTTGAGCATCACCGCTTTTAAACGCTCGATTGGATCGGAGTCGTGCTTCATTTGCTCAACTTCTTCCTTCGAGCGATATTTGGCGGGATCAGACATGGAATGTCCGCGGTAACGGTATGTCATGACCTCAAGAATATATGGCCCGTTGCCAGAGCGAATGTAATCAAGAACCTGGCGCGCCGTATTTTGCACGGCCAACACATCCATCCCATCCACGCGTTCACCCGGAATATCAAATCCTTCACCGCGGCGATAAAATTCACCGGCCGCGTGACGCGCTACCGATGTGCCCATGCCGTATTGATTATTTTCAACAACAAACAAAACCGGCAATTTCCACAAGGACGCCATGTTGTAACATTCCGCAACTTGTCCTTGGTTTGCTGCACCGTCGCCCATATAAGAAACGGCAACGCCGCCATCATTGCGGTATTTATGCGCGAAACCCAAACCTGTGCCGATGGCGGTTGATGCGCCGACAATGCCGTGCCCGCCATAAAATCCTTTTTCGCGGGAGAACATGTGCATGGATCCACCCTTGCCGCGGGAATATCCATCAATGCGCCCCGTGAGTTCCGCCATCACACCTTTGGGATCCATACCAATCGCCAGCATATGCCCGTGATCACGGTAAGATGTCACGACCGTATCTTGTTTTTCTTGAACAGATTGAATGCCCGTCACGACCGCTTCTTGCCCGATATAAAGATGGCAAAAACCGCCGATAAGCCCCATGCCGTAAAGCTGCCCCGCTTTTTCTTCAAAGCGGCGAATGAGCAACATATCGCGGTACAATTTTTTCATCTCATCCAGAGATGGTTTTGTATCCGCATTCGATAAAGACTTTTGCGACGATGACTTTTTCAAGGGTGCTTTGGTCACGTTTTATTCTCCTAATGTTCAGCCAAAGGAGACATACATGATTTGTATTAAGATTTCATCTAAAAAACGCACATTGTGCGGCGCAACATGTTGATTTTATTCATTATTTGAATGTTCAAATATAAACGCCGGCTTCAAGCTGTCTTAAATAGGTTTCCACCTTCAAAGCACCTTCTTTTGAGCGCGCAACCTGAGCCAAGCTTTGACTATTGAAATAACGACATGGCGCATGCAAAAAGCGCACAGTGTTATCTTTATCACCAAACATGTTATTCGCAATGTCGACGATACTCTGTCTTACTTCCTTATAACTGCGTTTGTCTTTCTCACTCATGCGGATGTGCTTTCGTCATGACATCCACCTCGCCCTCGCGGCGCAAGCCTAAAACCAAACGTGCGCGTTCTTCCAATAAATCCTTATTCACGGAGCCCGGGCGCAACATGGCGACTTTTTCTTCCAACTCCGTGCGTTCTTTTTCAATTGCACTTGTTGTTTGTTTTGTCTCACTGATGGATTGTTGCAACGTCATGTAGCGCAACGCCGAACGGTCCCCCAACACAAGATGGTATGAGAAGTAGAAAAACAACCCAAAACCAATCAGCGTCACAAGATTGCGCCGCACAAGATTGCGTTGTTGTAAAAGCTGTTTCATATCCGGATCACTTTAAGAGAATGCGATAATCTCAGATTATCAGATTCTGCAAATTGATCAAGATTAAGCCGCGGCTTTTTTGCTGGCCTTTAAGGGTTGGGTGCGCAAAATGCTGGCACCCGCATATTTCCCGCTTAAGCCCAATTCCTGTTCGATACGGATCAGCTGGTTATATTTCGCAATACGGTCAGAGCGTGACAACGAACCCGTTTTAATTTGCCCCGCATTGGTGGCCACGGCCAAATCCGCAATGGTGGAATCTTCCGTTTCGCCCGAACGGTGGGAAAGGATCACGCCATACCCCGCTTTTTGCGCCATATGAACGGCTTCCAATGTTTCGGTCAAGGTTCCGATTTGATTGACCTTGACCAAAATCGCATTCGCCGCCGATATCTCAATTCCGCGCGCAAGACGTTTCGGGTTGGTGACAA
>JAIXWE010000088.1 GCA_027482195.1 Alphaproteobacteria bacterium
CCCGATAAATAAAGGGAAAAAGAAACGGTGATGATCAAGGCAAGAAAAAATAAACGCAAAATATCAAGACGCATGGATGCAAAGCTGCGGTCCACACTTGTGTCTGTGCGCGTGACCAAAACAACGCCCGAAATTTTCTTGCCCGTACGCAGCGGTACCGCCGATGATAACAATAAACCGCCGTCCGCGGCCTTCCACGCACTTAAAGAAATACTTCCCGTCAAGGCATCTTTCGCATCGGGCAAACTTTGGGCGCGCGCATCTAACTTTTCCGGATAATCAGGAAGACGAAAATGAATCGACACCATATCGACAAATGTTGCAAATAATTTCTCAGCCGTTTGACCAAGGTCTGAATCCCATTCTTTTGCAAGCGGCAAGAAAGACGCATGTTGCATTCCGCTATCGGATCGAAGCCGTCCCGTTTGATCAAAAACGCGAATGCGTTGTGGTTTTTGTTCCGCCAAACGATCAACAAGATTGCGCAAATTTGGCCCCGCCAATTGCGCCGGATTGCGCGCGGCATTTTCAATCAAAGACGCATAAAGTTGTGTTTCGGTTGAAAGCAATTCCATCTCGGCATTGGTGATGGTTTCGCGGTATTCATCGAGATAAAAAACACCAATGACCAAAATCAAAACCGCAATTAAATTCATCCCCATAATGCGGTAAGTAAGACCGCTTAACGGCCGTGGTGTCATGGGGGAGATGGGCGCGGGGTTTTCAGGAATCATAAATTTTTATACCGATAACCAAGGCCGTAAAGTGTCTCGATGAAATCAAATTCTTTGTCGTGATCGCGAAATTTTTTGCGCACGCGTTTGATATGCGTGTCGATGGTGCGGTCATCAACATAAATACTTTCACCATATGCGTCATTGATCAATTGATCGCGTGTTTTCACATGACCCGGTGACATAGCAAGGGATTTTAACAATAAATATTCCGTCACGGTTAAACTGATGGGATGATTTTTCCAATGGCACATATGGCGTTTATCATCCAAAGTTAAATCACCGCGCGTGATTACATCCGGATCGGGAAGTGTTGCGGGGGTAAGGCTTCGCCGGCGCAAGACCGCACGAATACGTTCAAACAAAAGCCGTTGCGAGAAAGGTTTGGTCACGTAATCATCCGCCCCCAAACGCAAGCCCAACACTTCGTCAATTTCATCATCCTTGGAGGTTAAGAAAATGACCGGCAAGTTGGACGTTTCACGCAATTTGCTTAAAACCTCCATACCGTCCAAGCGCGGCATTTTAATATCAAGAATGGCCAAATCAACAGGATGATCACGCAAGCCGTTCAAACCTTCCTCGCCGTCATTGTAAATCGTGACATGATAACCTTCGGCTTGAAGCGCCAAGGAGAGAGAGGTGGTGATATTGCGGTCATCATCAACCAAGGCAATATTGTGTGTCATCTTTTTTCCTCAAGGTGGTGCGCTATGCGTTTGCGCAATATTTTATCATCATCATAAAGCTTGGCCAGTATTTCAAAGATAAAAGCCGCGCTCCACCCAAATAAAATCATCCCATTCATGGCGGCCACCGCCCCCAGCATGCGCCATTCAGGCACCGGTTCAATATCGGCAAAGCCCACAGTGGTAAAGCTTGATGTTGCGTAATAAAGCGCGTTTGAAATTGAACCCAACGTATTGTCATCAATGATGTAAATCAAAAAAGCCCACATCCAAATCTGAAACATCAACGACGCGCAAATGGCATAAACCGCCAAAACAAGAACCGGAATTTTCCAATGCACCCCGAAACGCAAGAAATAATCGCGCACCCGCCCCATCACCATGCGCAACACAAGATCACAGACAATAATATGGATGATGATGGTAACCCCAATCATCACCGCCCCGACCCCAAGAGATACGAAAAGATTCATAAAATTAATTTACCTTGATTCGGGGAAAAATCAGCCTTATTTGATTAAAGGATGACACGTCTTTTTTTGCTTCTTCTCATAAGCCTGTTTGTAACCTTCCCCGCCAAGGCGGAAAAGCCGCGTGCGGCCGCGGGCAACAGCCTGACCTATGATGTCTATGCCGGGGGGCTTCATGCGCTTCAAGCCCGGTTGAATATTGACGAAAGTAAATCCCGTTACCATGTCACGCTTTATGCGGAAACATACGGGCTTTTGAAATCCTTGGCGCCGTGGCACGGCATGTTTTTATCAAAAGGGTGGATTGATAAAAACGGGTCACGCCAACCGGAACAGCATAAATCAGTTGCGAATTGGCGCGAGGATGAAGAGATTAAAGATTATTGGTACAAACGTGACGGCAATTTCAAAAGCTATCAGGTCACAGAAAACGGCGAAGATAAAACACCAAAACCCTTTGATAAATCTTTGGCACATGACACCATTGATATCCTCACCGCGACCTTGGACGAAATGCATCATGTGAACAAAACCAAAGATTGTTCCGGGTCTTACCGCGTCTTTGACGGCGACCGCAATTACATGGCCGTGTTTCGCCCGGCGGGCAGCGAAATTTTGCAACAAACAAAATATAATATTTATGCCGGCCCAAGCGTTTTATGCACAATCGAAGTGATCCCCGGAGAAGGTAAATGGCATAAAAAACCGCGCGGATGGACATCCATCCAAGAACAAGGCCGGCAAAAAGGATCCATGCCAACCATTTGGTTTGCAAAGCTTGATGACAAAAACCCCAAGGCTCCTTATTACCCGGTCAAGGTGCGGGTGAAAACCGATTACGGCACGCTTTTTATGCATGTCACATCATGGCGGGATGAAAAAGGTGTTGTGCGCACGGCGCAACAAAATACCCCTTAATTTCCAACTTCTTTTCGCTTGCAATCCTTTGCAATAGGATGTGATTTTAACATCATGACAATCTCGGCCACACTGACAACCGGATATAAAACTATGCCTCAACGTGATCTTGCCATTTTAATTCTTGCCGCCGGAAAAGGCACGCGCATGCGTTCCGATATTCCAAAAGTTTTGCACCCGATTGCGGGGCTTCCTTTGATTAACCATGTTTTAAAAACTGCCGAAGCTTTAAAGCCGCGCCATATCATCACCGTCATTGCGTCGGATATGGATCCTGTGAAACATGCTATCTCCCCCCATCGCACGGCTGTGCAAAAAAACCAAAAGGGTACTGCCGATGCGGTCAAGGCGGGATTGGAGTCTTTGGGTGATTTCGCGGGCGATGTGATGGTGTTATATGCCGATGTGCCTTTGGTGCAAACAACGACGTTA
>JAIXWE010000077.1 GCA_027482195.1 Alphaproteobacteria bacterium
AAGTTTATGCATTTTTTGACCGTAAATTTGCGATTGATACTGACCAAACCCCGCAACAAATTCAAACGGCGCAGGTTGATGTTCCAAATCAAATCACGGCCGCCCCGCGGACATATGCCGGGCGGGTTGATGTATTTGATGAAACAAAAGGTACATGGTTTAAATCATCGGACCCAACGGATATTTACAAAGATCAATTGCTCACCGCCCTTTTGCCGGAGCGAAGCGGCCAAACTGGTTTTGGGATGCAAGGATTTTTGCACACACCGGTTGATATTTTGACGTTACTTGAGGCGCAAAACACCCGCCGTGATGAGCGTTATAACGTTTAAGATTCCTGTGCTTTCGCCGCGCGCTGTAAACGATCATTGATCGCAATCCCCACACCCTTTTTGGGAACATCCATCACCGCAATGGATTGATACGGGCTTTGATCCAACTCACGCAGATAACGAAATAAATATGCGGCCGCTTCATAGAGATCGCCCGCCTCACTTAAATTACGTATCCGATCATGGGGGAAATTTTTGACCGCGCCGCCATGACGCGCAGCCATAAAACGTGTGGATCCAAACGCGAGTAACGCTTCATTTTCGTCAACATCAACGGCATGTAAACGTAATTTCTTACGTGGTGCGTAATGGCGCAATAATTGCCCCGGTGATTTGGGGGTGAGTGTGGTGTGATCTTCATAAGAAATTTTTTCATTCAATACCAATTCAATATCCGTGGCCGTAATGGCGCCCGGGCGCAAAATGGTGGGCGCGTGTGTGGTTAAATCAAGAATGGTTGATTCAAGCCCAACATCCGCCACACCGCCCGCAAGAACAAAAGAAATTTTATCGCCAAATTCTTCAATAACGTGATGTGCGGCCGTGGGGCTCAACCGTCCGGAGATATTCGCACTGGGTGCCGCAACAGGCGCACCCAAAGCCGCGATCACATCCCGCGCAACTTTATGTGCTGGCACACGCACACCGATTGTTGGCAATCCGGCCGTGACCAAATCACTGATTCCGCTTTTTTCTTTCAAGCGCAAAATAAAACTCAACGGTCCCGGCCAAAATTGCGCCGCCAATGCGCGCGCACGTTCATCAAAAATGGCATAATCCTCAAGCATATCCTGATCCGCACCATGGGTGATCAGCGGGTTAATTTGCGGACGGTTTTTGAGGGCAAAAATTTTTGCCACCGCAACACCATCACATGCATGGGCCCCAAGCCCGTAAACCGTTTCAGTCGGAAAAGCAACCAATTGGCCGGCACGCAACGCAGCCACCGCCTTTTGAATATTAATATCTGTAGGCTCTAAAATCATATGTTTCGTTAGCATGTGCGATGAAAGATTGAAATATATTTTATTCTGCGGATAATGGCGTGATGGCACATATTTTAACGATTGCACAACATAAAGGCGGGGCGGGGAAAACCACATTGACCACCCAACTTGCGGCCGCTCTCTCACATCAGGATGAAAAGGTTTTGTTGCTTGATCTTGACCCGCAAGGATCGTCAAGCGAATGGTTTGCCGCACGTGAAAAAACTTTGGGGCGTAAAAATAAAATCACCTGCAAAAGCTTCCAAGGCTATAAATTGATGCGTGAAATCTCATATCTTAATAACCAGTATGATTGGGTTTTAATCGACACACCACCCCATGCGGAATCGGAAACCAGCATTGCCGTGCGCCAAGCCGACCTTGTTCTTATTCCGGTTCAACCATCGCCGTTGGATGTGTGGGCGTCGGGGCCAGTTTTGCAACTCACACTTTCTGAGAAAAAACCCTTTATGTTGGTGATGAATCGCGTGCCGCCAAAATCAAAATTAAACGGTGTCATTATCGACAAGCTTGAAACCATGAAGATTGATGTGGCGCGTCAAGCTTTGGGTAATCGCATTGCGTTTGCGTCTTCCATTTTGCAAGGCTTGGGCGTTGTGGAATCAGACCCACGCAGTGTGGCGGCCGAGGAAATTCAGGCCCTTGTACGCGATATTCGCAAACATAAAATTTTCAAGAAACCTCACGCGGCATGATTTTTTGGGTGAAATAAAACACCCCCTGTTTGCGGATGCTTCACACCGGTCGTTGTGGGAAGAGAAAGCGGCAAATTCAAAACCGATCTGACCGCCAGATACGCAAAACCTTCGGCTTCCAACGCATCACCATTCCACCCCAGCGATTCGACTTTTTCAGTGCGTGCATGCGTATATTTTTCGATCAACTCCATCACATAATGATTGTGCCGCCCGCCGCCGGTGACAAAAAGACGTGTGGGTTGTGTGGGGCAGAGGTGACACCCTCGGGCAATGGTTTGCGCCGTGAAGTGCGTCAATGTTGCCAAGGCATTTTCATCCGAAAAATCTTGAAGAAGACTTACATCCCACGCATTGCGATCCAATGATTTTGGGAAAGATTTTTTGAAATAAGGATGGGCCAGCCAAGACGCAATCATCGAAAAATCCGCCGTCCCCGTTCGTGCCAATGCGCCATCTGCGTCATGTGTTTTTTGACGGCGCTTGAACATCTCATCATCCATCAATGCATTGCCGGGGCCGCAATCAAACGCCGCAATATCATCCCCGTGAAGAAAGGTGATGTTCGACACACCGCCAATATTAACCACGGCCACCGGTTCCGAAATGGCCGCAACCCGCATGCGTGCATGATGATAAAGGGGCAAAAGCGGCGCGCCCTCACCCCCCGCTTTCACATCACTCACACGAAAATCGGCAACGACCGGACACGAAAACTGATCCGCCAAAAATTGCGCATCACCAATTTGCCATGTGAAACCTTCGTGCGGGGCGTGGGTAATGGTTTGCCCATGAAACCCGATCAAATCAATGGTGGAAGAGTTTATGTGATAAAGATCAAAAAATTCTGAAATAGCCTGCGCGTGCGCCATCGTTAACGCGCGCCTTGCTTTTTCAACATTGTCGTTTCGTTGCGTAACGCCCAACACGGCACGAATGGAATCGCGCACATCTTGGGTGTAAGGCACCGTATGAAACCCACGCGGAATTACCACACCGTCGCCATCTGTTTCAATCCACGCCACATCAACCCCATCCAAAGATGTGCCGGACATGAGACCCAAAACAGAATATATTTTTTTCATGGCAAAAGACTTGACGTTGTAAAAAAGACCCGATTAAGTGAAAGACATGACACAGTATAAATCAGATTTTCTCAATATTCTATCGGCGCGTGGCTTTTTCCATCAGGCAAGTGATATGGACGGGTTGGACGCGAAACTCAGCTCCGGCATCCAATCGGCCTATATCGGCTATGACCCAACGGGCCCAAGCCTTCATGTTGGCCATCTTTACACGATCATGATGTTGCATTGGTTTCAACAATGTGGCCACAAACCGATCAGCCTGATGGGGGGTGGCACGGCGCTCATCCCTGATCCGACATTGAAAGATAAAACACGCCCACTTTTGACGCCCGAAGCCATCACCAGCAATATTGAAACAATAAAGAATGTTTTTGCGCGTTTTTTAAAATATGGCGATGGGCCGACAGATGCGCTCATGGTCAATAATTATGATTGGTTGAGCAAACTGGATTATATTGATTTCCTGCGCGATATCGGCATGCATTTCACCATCAACCGCATGTTGACATTTGACTCCGTCAAACTCCGCCTTGAGCGTGAGTTGCCGATGACCTTCATTGAATTTAATTACATGATCTTGCAAGGATATGATTTCGTTGAACTGCACCGCCGTTACGGCACTGTTTTGCAAATGGGCGGGTCGGATCAATGGGGGAATATTATCAACGGTGTTGAGCTGGGCCGCCGGCGCGACAATGTTCATCTTTTTGGTCTTACGGCACCGCTCCTGACCACAAGTTCGGGTGCGAAAATGGGCAAAACCGAAGGGGGTGCTGTGTGGCTGAATGCGGATCTCACAACCCCTTATGATTATTGGCAATATTGGCGCAATGTGGACGATCAAGATGTGGGGCGTTTGTTAAAAGTTTTCACAACCCTTCCCCTTGATGAGATTGCGAAGCTTGAGACGCTTCAAGGTGTGGAAGTGAATGAAGCGAAAAAGATTTTGGCGTTTGAAGCCACAAAACTTTGCCATGGTGAAGCGGCCGCCCATGACGCAGCCGAGACCGCGCGGAAAGTTTTTGAAGAAGGGATTGCGTCTGATAACCTTCCCACCATCACCCTTGATCAAAACATCATCGCACAAGGGATCAGTGTTGTTGAATTGTTGCGCCAAGCAGGATTGGTGGAATCAAACGGCGAAGCACGCCGCTTGATCCAAGGGAATGGCGCGCGGTTAAATGACACACCCCTTCAAGATCCGGCGCACATCATCACCTTGCGTGACTTTGACAATGGCCAATCTTTGAAATTATCGGCGGGTAAGAAAAAACACGCTTTGGTAAAGATCGTTTAATTTCTTAATTACTGATTGGCTTGGCGGCGCGCGGGGGCTTTTGTCGCGGCGGGTTCTGGACCTGGCGTGGTTTCGAAAAGAATCGAGCGTAAAAACCCAGGCGCCAAAACCGAAAGCGGGTTGATAATCACCCGTGGGTTATCGGTGTTGCCCTTAACCGCATAGGTGGCGGCGATAATGCCGCCATTGCGCCCACCGGTGAGCAATTCACCCACAATCGGAATGCGGCTGACGATCTTATTGACTTCAGAGACCGGAACGAACGTACCACTCATATCAATCGTGTTTTTATCTTGATTGATCAACCCACCAAACGTCAAACCAATCGACGCGCCCGCCGTGCGACCATTGGTGATGTTGATCACGCGGCCTTCTTGTGTGTCGCGCCACGAAAATTGCGCCCGCAAATTTTTAAATTCAATTCCTTCATTGCCCAACAAATTGCCAAGACCAGACAGGCTGAAAGCATTAATCATCTGTGCCAAAACGGGGGCTTTAATCACACGAAAATTGCTAATTTCCGCTTGGCCCGCAATGTCATTTAATCCCGCCCCTTTAATTTGTTGGCCGCGCACCGCCAACGCCCCGCCGCGCAACGTGTCATAAATTCCAAAATTATTGAGCGTCGCCCCCGCATCACTTGCGGAAATATTCAACTCCATCACACCTTGGGCGTTGGGCGTGATTTGCGCGCGCAAATTTCCCGATCCGGATTGCGCGTTTAAATCCAAATTTGTAATAGCATTATTTTTATCAACGGTGATGCTCAGGGATGGGTTGGTGATGAGTTGATCCGCCGCGTCACCTGTGCGCATTTTTTGTGTGTTCGCGGTCACCTGAATGGCTTTTGTCAAAGTTTGCATTCCGGCGGCATCATTGTGAAGAAAGGGGCGCGCATCCATACTTTGCCCTTTTAATGTCACCGACAAAAGATTAACCGTGTTTTTAAATGATAATGAAAAAATGCTTGTTTTATTGAGATTAATATTTGCAAACTGGCCTGAGACAATATCGCGCTCCGCCCCCACTTTGCCAAACACCAATCGCCCGCCTTTTGCGACATCATTGCCCATCTCAATATTTAAATCTTTAATCTCGCGCACCTCATCTTTTTGCATCAACACGGTGGCGGTTGCTTTGCCCGCACGCCCCGGGGGTTTTTCAAAACCCAACGGTGTCACAAAAACTTTTGCCGGAGTCACATCGGCCGTGACATTCAACACCACTTCGCCGTCTTTATCTTGCGTGTAATCAATCTCAACCGGCGCATTGCCATCAATATAATCGGTCAAATTCACATTCAACTTGTCCCGCAACTCAGATGACGTCATAACCTTTGCCGTGATCTTGCTTGAGAACGGAGCCGTGTCGGGATTGAGGTATTCTTGATATGTCAGGTCAACCGGTTGGCCGCCCAAAAACCCTTGCCCTTTCAACGTAAACGCCCCGCCATCAACCAACAAATCAAAAGGCCCGCCCGTTAAATCGGCCCGCCCGATAACAGACGGGATCACAACATCTTTTAAAGTCGCCGACACATCCACCGTGACGTCTTCCGCTTTTAAATCTTTGACAGCCGGAAATTCAACCTTCACCTTCATATCCGCTTGCCCCTTGGCCGCGGCGGGGTCAATTCCCACTTGATCTTTCAAGGCAATGGGTTCCAACGCAATATAGTTCAACACATCGGGCACAGCCCCCAAAAGATCGATGGTGATGGTTGCCATACCCGGTGTTGGTTTGGTGAGATTGGTAATCACCACATCCCCCTTTGCGATGGCCATGTTGCCAAGCTTGGCGGATGTGACATTAATCTCAAGCCTATCATCTTTCATGATGCCCGATCCTTGAGCTTCAGAAATCGGTGTCAACGGCGCACGGTAATCCACGCTTAACTCTTTAAAATCAAAACGCGCCGTGATGCGTTGTTCCAAGGGAATATCGGTCGGGGTTTTATCAAGAGGAAGCGTGACGGTAATATTTTCAAACACACCTTTTGAAAGTTGTTGCGTCACCCATGGCGTAATTCCCAAATCCGCCCATTGTTCTTTTGGCCACAACCGCGCCACATCATCAATGAGAATATTATCAAGCTGGAACGAGACATCAATTCCGGAGCGATCATCACGCGGCACCGCCTTCACCGTTAAAAACCGCCCCGCATTTTCTGATCCCTTCGTGTCAATTTTTCCGCTTAAAGATTGCAAGCCCCAATCCAATTGATGTTGCGATTGAAAATTGCCGTCAATGACCACATGGCGACCTTGAAGTAACGACAAGGCCATGATGTTGCGTGAGACAAGCGTGACATCAAAATTTTTGATCCCGATATCGGTTGTAATTCCCGCCTGTGTACGCTGTGCTTTAAAATGAATGACGGAACGCCCTTCTTGGGACGGGGTTTCAAACGATATATTGGTATCCAGAGCGTTTTTGCGGCGATTGAGATCAAGATCAACATTTTTAATCGTCCATGTAATGCCCGAGACATGATCCTCCGCCACCAAACGCGCTTTTTCAATGCGCAGTGTTTCAAGCTCCGACAGCCATGTTAAACTTGTTGACGGCATGATCCGTCCACCCAAAAACAAACGATTGCCCATGTCGGAAAGATCAAAGGGCGGCGTCTCCGATTCCGCAACTTGTGAATCTTGTGACGATGGCGCATTCATCAAGGCCAAACGAAATTGACCTTTGTTATTGCGCACCACATGAATTTTGGGAGCGGTGACAATGACGGCCACAGGCGCAATTTTACCAAACAATAACGGAGCTTTTGCAAGGCTGATTCCCGCTTTGGGAATAACAATTTCTTCACGCCCTTTATGGGCGACACGTATATCCGACACACCCAAAGTGATGGGGCCCGTAAATTCTTCCCATTGTGCGACAACGCCGCCAAAGCTGATACGCGTTTCGCTTGCGTCATCCGACAAGGCGTGTTGGATGTAAGGTTGCGCCCATGTGACGTCAACAGGCCCTTGCGAGAACCGCGCAAACAAAAGCGCAAAGCCCATGGCGAGGATCACCACCAGAACAAGAAAAATCTCAAAGACCAACAAGGTGGTTTTGGAACAAAAATGTATCGTTTTGCGGATCACGCACTATCCCTTTTTTTGTTTAATATAGCGGTTTAATGCGTTTTAAAAAAGTCTATCACGTCATTTTTTACACTTTGTTGTGTACCGTCCGCCAGCCACGAAAATGCACGCATGACGCCAATATGCCCCAAATCACGATAGATCCGTAATGTTGCCGGCACATGATGCTTTTCAAGTGCGGCAAAAAGCTTTTCCGAATTGAAAAGACCAACCAAATTATCTTCCCCGCCATGAATAAGAAGCATGGGTGGTGTTGTGCGCGTCACATAACTTGGAACCTGCATGCGCGCCCAATCATCTTGGGATGTGGCAAAAATTGTCTTTAACTTGCGGGTGTTTGGTTCAAACGCGTAAGGCCCCGCCAAGCCCGCAAAACTTTGAATAGTCTCGTGTGGGGCTAAACCAAAACGCTCAAGATAAAGCGGGTTGGCGGCCACCATCGCCGCGTTATAAGCCCCCGCCGAATGACCCAAAAGATGAATGCGTGATTTATTGCCGCCAAAGTTTGTGATGTTGGCATGTGTCCAAGCAATTGCATGGGCTGTGTCATATAAAAAATCTGGATATGTCACGTCGGGATATTTGCGGTAGTCGGGGATCACCACAATAAACCCAGCTTGGGTTAAGCTTTGCGCAACAAAGCGGTAAAAACCGCGCGCACCATTTTCCCAACTTCCGCCATAAAAGAAAATCACAACATCGCGCGGGCCATGTGATTTTTCGTGAGGCACATAAACATCAAGACTTAAATTATGTTTGGGATCAAAAATAACCTGCGTTGGTACGAGCTCGCCCTGCTCATCAACAGGCGCATTGACCAATTTGTCTATGGTGTGGCTGCACCCGGCGAGGATCACCGCACAAATAAGAAAAAGCAGAATATGTTTCATTATCTTTATACCTTTTTATTCTTTGTTTGGATGATATTGATTTTTGAGGATAAAAGCTCCATTTATGAGATCTGAAAGGATAGTCCCATGCTTAAAATAGGATCAAAAGCCCCTGATTTCACCCTCCCCACCGACGGGGACGGCACGTTTAAATTATCTTCCCTGAAAGGTGAGATGGTTGTTCTTTATTTTTATCCGAAAGATGACACATCGGGATGCACCGCCCAAGCCTGTGCATTCAACAACTCACTGGCGTCTCTTAATCGCATTAAAACCAAGGTGATTGGAATCTCCAAAGATCCGGTGAAGTCCCATGATAAATTCAAAGCGAAATATGGTTTGAAATTTACACTGGCCTCCGACTTTGAAAATGATGTGTGCGAACGTTATGGCGTGTGGGTTGAAAAATCCATGTACGGCAAAAAATATATGGGCATTGAGCGCACAACATTTTTAATTGATGAGAGCGGCAAAATTCTTCACATCTGGAACAAGGTCAAAGTTCCCGGCCATGCGGAAGATGTCTTAAGCGTGATCAAATCTGCGAAAAAGGCGGCGTAAAATTACGCCGCTTTTTTGCGTGAAGAACGTGCGGGTTTTTCTTCCACAACCGGAGCAAGAAGACCTTTCAACGGCACAGGGCGAACGCCCACAGCGCGCTTATTCAGGTAATCATGCGTGTGTTCCGCCATCAAATCGATATGCTCATTGTAAAAATGGTTGGCACCATCAATGACGCGGTAATCGATATTGATTCCTTTTTGCGCATTCAATTTTTGCACCAATTTTTCAACCGAAGGTTCCGGCACGATATTATCGCGATTGCCTTGGATGATAAGACCCGATTGCGGGCACGGTGCCAAAAATGTGAAATCAATTTCATTAGCGGGAGGGCAGACAGAGACAAAGCCCTTAATCTCCGGGCGGCGCATCATCAATTGCATGGCAATCCATGCGCCGAAATTAAACCCGGCCACCCATACATAAGGGGCGGTGGGGTTCAACGCCTGCATCCAATCGAGGGCCGCGGCCGCATCCGACAATTCGCCCTCACCTTTATCATAAACGCCTTGGCTTGCGCCGACGCCACGGAAATTAAAGCGCAAGGTTGAGAAACCTTGGGCCACAAACACGTCATAAAGTGTTTTGGGAATTTTGTGATTCATGGTCCCGCCCCGATCTGGGTTCGGGTGTAAGATCAAGGCAAGAGGAGCTTGAGCTGTCTTTGCGTGTGAGTAACGCGCTTCGATCCGACCGGCTGGGCCGTTGATAATGACTTCTGGCATTGGTCCCGTGTTATGTTTGATGTTTTATTTTATAGTTATGCAAGGGTTTAGACGATAAACACCCCTTTTGTCCATTAATTTCGCATAAGATATTGATTTTATTGTGGATATTTGCCAAAAATCACCCATGTTCACCGCAACAAATCGCCGTGTTTATTTCGACCACAACGCAACCACGCCTTTGCGCCCTGTGGCGCGCGCCGCGATGGACCTTGCCCATGATCGTGGTGGCAACGCATCTTCGGTGCATGCGGAAGGGCGCACAGCACGCGCTATGGTGGAAAAAGCACGCAAGCAAATCGCAAGCCCGCTTGATGTTGATCCGGCGCAAGTGATTTTCACATCCGGCGCCACAGAATCGAATAACGGAATTTTGCGCGGCTTTCCCGATCGAAAAATTTTTATAAGTGCGGTGGAACATCCATGCGTGCACGAAAATCGCGGGGAAAATTCCACGCTTATTCCCGTGACACAAGACGGCGTGGTTGATGTCGCCGCGTTCGAGCAAATGATTGCCGCGTGTGATCGCCCGGCTTTGGTTTCCGTGATGACCGTGAATAACGAAACCGGCGTTATTCAACCCATCGCCGAAATCATGACGATCGCAAAAAAATATAACGCGATCACACACACAGATGCGGTTCAGGCCTTGGGGCGTCTTCCCATCACCCGCGCCGCATTAAACGTTGATTTTCTGACATTATCCGCACACAAAGTCGGCGGGCCGCAAGGCGTGGGTGCGACCATTATCGCGCCCGGGGCACCCCTCCCGCGCTTTATTATTGGGGGAAGCCAAGAGCGTAATCATCGTGCGGGAACAGAAAATGTGCCGGCCATTGCGGGTTTTGGTGCGGCTGTGGAAGAAGCCATTCATCAGCGTGATACATATGTCACCACCCTCACACATTTGCGTGAGGAGATGGAACGCGAGATGAAACGCATATCCCCCAGCATTCGCATTTACGGTGTCAACGCCCCGCGTGTTGCGAACACAATTTGTCTCACCGTTCCCCATGTTTCATCGGAGACCATGTTGATGGCGATGGATATCGATGGTGTTGCGATCAGCTCGGGCGCTGCCTGCTCTTCCGGCACGGTGCGCCCATCCCGCGTGTTGATGCAAATGGGGGTCAGTGAAGAAGACGCAAAAACCGCGTTACGCATTTCCTTGGGGTGGAATTCAACACAAGATGATGTTGAAAAATTTCTTACCATTTGGCAAAAAATATCTGCGCGGTTGATGAGTTAGAGAGTTCGCGCAAAGGGCACAAAGAAAAAAACAAGTTACGCAAAGAAATAAAAAATAATGCTTTGTGAACTTCGCATTCCCCTTGTGCCCTTTGCGTGAAATTTATTTATAAGATAAGAAATAACAAGGTTTACGATGCCCAAAATTCATTTTGTTCAATTGGACGGATCCATCAAAACGGTTGAGGCGGCGGCTGGATTATCGGTCATGGAAATTGCCGTCAAACACAATATGGAGCGCGTGGACGGGTCATGTGGCGGCTCACTTGCCTGTGCAACCTGCCATGTCTATGTCCATCCTGATTGGTGGGAAAAAACATTGCCCGACGGTGAAATTTCGGATGCCGAGAATGATATGCTCGATCTGGCGTTTCACCTCACGAAACGTTCGCGTTTGTCGTGCCAGATTATTGTGCGCGATCATTTGGATGGATTGATCATAGGCCTTCCCGGCTCGAAACCCGATTGGGTTTAAGTGCTGTTTTTATTGCTTTTTGCCCGTGTTTTCAGTTAGGGTCACGGCATGAACAGCTTAGGTTTTGCAAAAGATCCCAAAGATACCCGCGTGGTGGTGGCCATGTCGGGCGGGGTTGATTCATCTGTGGTCGCAAGCCTTTTGCATGAACAAGGGTATGATGTCATTGGCGTGACTTTGCAACTTTATGATGTCGGCGAAGTTCTCAAGAAAAAAGGGGCGTGCTGCGCGGGGCAAGATATTTATGACGCAAAACGTGTCGCGGAAGAACGCGGCTTTCCCCATTATGTTCTCAATTACGAGTCCAATTTCCGCCAAAGTGTTATTGATGATTTCGTCGACACTTATCTTAAAGGTGAAACACCCATTCCGTGTGTGCGGTGTAACCAAACCGTAAAATTTCGTGACCTTTTGAAAGTGGCGAAAGATTTGAATGCGGATTGTTTGGCCACCGGTCATTACATTCAACGTATTGTGAGGGAGAACGGTGTGTCGGAAATGCACCGCGCGGTCGATGTCACAAAAGATCAAAGTTATTTTCTTTTCGCCACAACACAAGAGCAATTGGATTTTTTAAGATTCCCATTAGGTGGGTGGACAAAAGATGTCACGCGCGATCATGCGTTGCGTTTGGGGTTGATTACCGCCCAAAAACCAGACAGCCAAGATATTTGTTTTGTCCCCAATGGCGATTACGCATCGGTTGTGCGTAATATCAAGCCAGAGGCTGAAAAACCTGGGCTTATTCACCATGTCGATGGGCGTGTGGTTGGCGAACATCACGGCATTATTCATTACACAATCGGCCAGCGTAAAGGCTTAGGGATTGGCGGCGGTGTGCAAGAAAATAATGATCCACTTTATGTTGTGAATATCGACGCACAACAAAACAGTGTCACCGTCGGGCCAAAAGAATTTCTCGCGCGCGATATTGTGATGATCAAAGATTGCAATTGGCTTGGCGGCACGGGCGGCGACATCACCGTCAAATTACGTTCGATGACACGCGCCGTCCCCGCACGTATTGAACGTCACGCGGATAACACAGCCACACTTTATTTAGACGCGGCGCAATACGGAATCTCGCCCGGGCAAGCGGCCGTGTGTTATGATGGCGCGCGCATGATTGGTGGCGGGTGGATTTCATCCACCGCACAGTCGCAAAATTTTCAGGTAAATGCCGCGTAGGATTTTTTTAGCTTAAGAGATCCACAAATTGACCTTTAAAACCGGAGGCGGCGGGCACGGTTTCAGTGATTTGCAAACGCGCATTATCATTCGCCTTGGCAACACGGATCGATTTTTGCACCGAATCAAACCCGGCCGGACGAATGGGGTCCAACGGACGATAGGCGGATGAAATGGGGGCCACGCGCAACATGCGTTTGTGTTCCTTTGCCAAATTGTTAATGAATTATTAACAATATAGACCCGTCGCGTTGCGAAATCAAGTCAAAAGCCACAAAAACATTGACATAATTTAAGAAATTGTTTAGTTTTGCCGCATGAACGCACAACCCACCCCATTAAATTTTTTGGATGACGTGATTATGCGCCACAAAACCGGGGCGGATAACGTGGGCGGCGGCGCGGGCAGCGCGGGCGTGAGCTCAAAAACGTCCCCTGATATGGTCTTTGAACGGTTTCAAAATGCGGTGTCGGCCTTTGCGCAAGGGCAAAAAGCGGCCGCGCGCAATGAGCTTATTGCTTTGGCACATGCCAACCCCGATGATGGTGATCTTTTTGCGTTGCTGGCTCACTTTTTCAGCCATATGGGGCGCGATCCTTA
>JAIXWE010000074.1 GCA_027482195.1 Alphaproteobacteria bacterium
AAGCCAACGCGAACGCCGCTGCTAAATCAAATAACTTTATAAATTTTGGAAATAATGAGAAGCATCTAGGAGGATCTAAAACACGCACGAATCGTGGAAAGAAACAGCAGAAGGAGAAGCAGAAGGAGAAGGAGAAACGCAAGACGCGTCGCCGCGCTTCTAATCGCCAAACGCATCCATTGTCTTCCTACTCTAAGATTTTCAGCTCCGTTTGGAAAAATATTTAAATTGAGCACCATTAAGACTAGTCTCGCTTCGCTCGGTTGCCATTTATATTAAATTTTGCGAACCTATGGTTCTTAAATTTAGACCAACGGGCATTTCAAATGGACGCTAATAGGTATATACAAACTTAAACAGCCAATACTATAACTCTTTATAATGGAGTTTCGTTATTCTCTTGAAGATGCTGAAGGCAATACTATTCTATCGGCAAAGCAAACTCTTGATGAGGTTGTAAAGTATCTGGACGAGCATACTAAAACCGCTACACACTATCGTGTGGTTCTTGTTCGTAGTGATAGACCGAATATTGTTCTATATACACGAACTGAAGACCTGCCGAATGTGAATGAAGCCTCTGTTAGAAAAGTATTCAATCTAAATGGTTAGGTCGCCACGAAAAAAATTGACGACACTAAAATGGATTTTTTTCAGGCACTAGCAACGACTTAGAAAGATGAAGTGCAAAACTTGTAATATGGAGGGACATAGGTCAGACAATAAGAAGTTTCACCCAAAGAAGAAAGCACCAGTTCCAGCACCAAAAATTGTTGTTGAAACAGATGTAAAGGTTGAACCGCTACAAAAGATAGATATGTCTATTATTGATAAGATATTAGAATATTTATCTTCAAATAATGATAAGCGTATTATTCTCTTGAGAAATAAAGAAGTTATTATGTGGTTATTTGGGGATTTATCATTCCTTCCTCCTATTGAAAAGAAGAATAAGACATCAGATGAGGCTAAATATAAAGTTCTTGAAGATAAATGGGGGCAAAATATGCTAAAAACTCGTCGCCCTGATTTGAAATTAGATAAGCAATGGACTAATAAGTTTGGAGA
Source organism: Alphaproteobacteria bacterium (assembly GCA_027482195.1). GTDB lineage: Bacteria > Pseudomonadota > Alphaproteobacteria > Micavibrionales > Micavibrionaceae > Micavibrio_B. The sequence goes on from JAIXWE010000074.1 coordinate 1,069, forward strand.
ACATCTATGTGAGGAAATTTATATTCTTCTTGGAAAAGAAGTTTCTAAGCCTGTAAAGAAAGAGCATTATCAACCTGATTCAGAAGTTGATGATGCTATTGTAGAAGCAAAAGCAGGAACTTTCCACACAGGTGGAACTGCTGGTGAAAAAATTCTTGGTTGTCCTTTCAAGTATGCTGAAATCCCAGAACTTTATTCAAAACCACTAAAGATTCTATGTATGGGAGGAGCAGAGAGAGTTTGTAGAGAACAATATGGTAATCTTGCTGGAGCAAAATGTAGCAAACAAAAAAAGAAGTTTCTTGATTTCTTCAAAGAAAATAAGATTGAATACTTGGGTGCTACTGATATTCTAAAGAGCCTTGTTAATTTGTAATTAGCACCTCATTAGTCTTAGATTCTGGATTTTTAGAATTAATTGCTCTTCTACAAGAGATTATTTTTGTTTTATATGTTGGTGATGGAAATGCTTCTTTAACAAGTTTTACATCCGCATTACTCATAAGAAGTTTTACATTTTTCTTATTCAAAGTATTACAGATATTGAATAATGCCTTATGATTATCAAGATTAAACCCATCTGCGGTATATGATACAAATGAAGTATCTGACTCAGGGGCATAAGGTGGGTCAAGATATACAAAGTCGCCTTCTTTTATATCTTTCAAAGAATCTGTATAACTTCTATTTGTAAATACGACATCTTTTATGAGTTTAGATACATCTCTTATATGTTCTTCATCAAGAATAGATGGATTTTTATAATTTCCAAATGGAACATTAAATCCCTTTGGACCTTCACGATAAACACCGCGAAAGCAGGTCTTATTCATAAATAGAAGCATAGCAGATGCAATTGTAGTAGTTCTTTCTTCTTTTGTTAATGCGTTAAATCTTGACCTAATCCAGAAATAATATGACTCTTGAGATGTTGATGCTTCTTGGATATTAGATGCTTTACGATTTACATCAGTGCCTTTAATCTTATTGAACTCCTCTACAAGTTTCTTTACTTCGGCAATAAGTTCAGATGGAAATGACTGGATATTTTTGTACAGACTGATAAGATTTGCATTCAAATCACTTGCGTGGATACTACCATTAATCTTTATTTTTCCAGATTTGAGGTATGATAGTAGTCCAAGGAGAACACTACCTCCTCCTAAGAAGGGTTCGTGATAGTCCTTAATTTCTGTTGGAAAGAGTGATAGAACTTCTTCAAGAATCTGTGTCTTTCCACCGACCCACTTCAATACAGGTTTAGTGATACTCATTTTTGTAGTTGTTGTATTCATTACGGGTTGTGGTGGATCAATTTTAATCGCTCCAATATTCGTTTTTGCTAATGCCTCTTGAACCTTTTTTTCAATCAAAGCCTCTATCTTAGTGTCTTTTTTACAAGGACGCTTCCTATTCTTATGAGAATCATAATGACCCTTTTGGGTAAAACTCTTAGAACAGATATCACACGAATACTCAACCATTCTGTTATATACTATACTAATATTTTCTTTAACCCTTAACGGATTTTAACCATTTAGTTTTTGCGATCCGGAGAATCAATTTTTATAGCGTTTGGGGGTTCGCCTACGAGTCTTTCTATCTTTCTTTAGCCATTCAGCGTTAAATGCGTGAATAAAATAGTTCTTATAGTTCTTCTCTTTGACCTGTTTTATACTGCGTCCTAATACTTCTTTGATTTCTTCAAAATTAATAGGTGATTCCTTCTTGATGTAATGTTTCACCTGATTGAAATACTGCTCTATAGGGTTTGAGCGTGGATAATAAGCGACACTATAAAGTATCTTATTCCCAGATTCCTCAACTGCTTTCTTAACTTCTGGTGATTTATGAAACATCGCATTATCCATAATAATAAGATGGTCTGTAAGTTTGCCTTTGATATGTGTAGTTATGAATTCTGCTAATCTTTCGGCATTTACTGCTCCTTGTTCGTAGAGTTCATACGCAAGAGTATCTTTATTAGTTATAGCAACTAAGAGAGAATAATGTTTGAAGACTTTACTATCAGTTGTTTTTACATAACATCTTTTACCAATATCGCAACGAGCATAGGAAGGATGCAAAGCAGGATATAACGCTGTTTCATCTAAACAGATTATTTTATCCATAGGATACTTCCTTGCTTCTTGAATAAAAGTGCTGACCTCTTTTTGATGTTCTCTTGGTTTGCCCCTGTATGTAGCAGGTTGATGTATCTTTCTAAGACGCTTTCTTGTCTTGTTATTATCCCTTAACAATTTACCTATATGCTCTCTTGATAAAGATACTTCGGGATACTTCTTTTCTAATAGCACTTTCAAATCACCCATAAAAATATCAGGTTTCTTTTTGAGTTCTTCTCTGAGAAAATCAATATGTTCCTTATGAACTTTATAGGCAACTCTATTCTTCTGTGTTTTTCTTATAGGAGAACCAGTTGCTTTATAACTATCAATCCAGCGATAAAGTGAAGGTCTTTTACAATCAAAAATACGACAGGTTTCTTCCTGATTTCCAGTCTTCAAAGCATACTTCACAGCGGAGAGTTTATAATCTTCGGTGTGATGTTTTCCCATCTCTCTTATTATAAGCGTCCATTTGAAATGCCCGTTGGTCTAATATTCACTGGAAATTTAATATTCACTGAAAAAAAGGGGGATATGAACAAGACACGAGGGCGTGGACAACGAAGATCGCAGCGCCACCGA
>JAIXWE010000092.1 GCA_027482195.1 Alphaproteobacteria bacterium
ATGGTGCAAAGCGGCCTAGTGGACCGCCCAAGCGTCAGCCATTACCGCTTGGCCATGCATTTGTCGTTGGCGTTGATTATTTATTCCCTCTTGCTGTGGACGGCGTTGCAATATTTTGATCGTGCGCGTGGCACACCAAAAAAATCTGATGTGAGACCACCTAAATTTTTGCGCCCGTTTGGAATCATCAGCGGCGTGTTTTTGACTGTCACGATTGTGTGGGGAGCGTTTGTTGCGGGGCTTGATGCCGGGTTGGTTTATAACCAATTTCCCAAAATGGGCGATGGGTTTATGCCGCCCGAAATGTGGGCGAAAACACCGCAATGGCTTAATCTTTTTGAAAACCATGCCGCGGTGCAATTTGTGCATCGTTGGATTGCGATGTTCACGGGATTGGTGCTCGTGGCCTATGCGCTTTCAGGATTAAAATATTATCCGGCGCGCTTTGCCCCTTTGGGATTATTGGTTTTTGTCCAGATTGGTTTGGGAATTAAAACTTTGATTGCCTTTGATCAAACAAGCCCGCTTCATGACAACGCCATTCTTTATGCGGCGCTTCATCAATTCGGTGCGGTGATTTTATTGACGTTATTGCTCAAAGCCCATTATTGGGTCATGAGCGTGCGGTATAATTCCAAATAAGAATCGGCGGTTTTTTCTTTGGTGAATTCGTTTTTGAATCGGGTGAATCCGCGTGTCACTAACTGGTCACGCAATGCGGGGTTCTCCATCAACCGCGCCAAACATTCTTGCAAAGATTGCACATCATCAATGGGGAATAATAATCCATCTTCTCCATCACGCATGTAAAATCCCGGGCCTTCGGAGGTGGATGCAATCACCGGGCAACGCGCCGCCCATGCTTGAATAAACACATTGCCAAACGGTTCTTGACGTGACGGAATCACACACACATCACACGCCTTCAAAAGGGCGGCCGCATCATCGCGCCAACCTAAGAAATGAACACGCTCTTTGATGTGAATTCTGTCTGCAAGTTGTTCAAGATTTTTACGCTCTGGCCCATCGCCCGCCAACCATACATGCATGTTGGGAAATTTTTCTGTGGCCTTGATTAAAACATCAAGTCCCTTATTCGGATGATACCGCGCAAGTGTCAACACGACATAAGCCTCATCGGGTGTGTTCATGTCACGACGCATCGCCGGAACTTGCGTTGATTCTTGCGCAAAATTTGTGATGACCTTCACACGCGCCGCGTCAATTTTTTGATCTGTCAGCCACGTCTTTAACGCCGGTGTGTTGGTCACAAAATAATTTGTCGTCGCAAAATTTTTTAAATGATAATACCCGCCCAAACGCGCAACATGGGCCTTCGCGCCATGTTTTTTCGGAATAACAGACGCGGCACGCGCCATCCAACTTTGAATAATATCTGGCTTTTCTTTTTTTAAAATGTGACGCACGACAAAAGGTGTGATGATGTCAATCTTGCCACGAAACGGAACACCATAAACTTTCATGCCTTTTTTCTTGAGAATTTCAACACGCGGGGTAAAGGCACGGGTGACAATCACCTGATCCACACCGCGTTCATGAAGGGCGGTGCAAATATCAACAAAGGCGGTTTCCGCACCGCCGTGATGTGCGCCGGCCATAATGTTGAGGATTTTCATGTTGCGGGCTTAATTGACAAATCTTGATCAAGACCCAAATTTTCAATCAAAAGTTCGGGCAACTCTTTTTCTGATTTATCCATTTCTTTCAGCATGCGTTGACAGGCTGCTTTGTCCGACACGGGAATTGCTGTGATGTTTTTATCACGCTCCGCAATTGCGTCATCAAATAATTTCAAATAGGCACGAACCTCCGACGGCTTTGCCACATCTTGTAATAAAATCATTTTTTCCAAGCGTGATTTGCCTTGTTGCAAACTTGGGCGCACACTCAACCGCCAATCACCCAAACGCGCGCTCAAAGCCTCTTTCATCTCAGGGTTTTTTTCACCACATGATTTGACCGCACGCATAAGGCTTGATTGCACATTTTCAACCGCCTTCATAATGCCGTGTGCGGCGCGAATGGCTTCGAATTGCTTGATTTGGTTATCGCTTTTTTTATCCAAAAGCGCGGTGGTGCGCGCATCCAATTTTTCGATCATGGTTTTTTCCGAAGCTAAGGCCGAAGCCGCTCCGACAAACATGACAAAAACAAGTGCAAAGAAAATTGCGGCGCGCATCAAAATCACTCCACCAATTTATTCCACCAACCCTTTTTTTTGGGCGCAGAATCATTGGTCACCGATTCATCATTCGACGGATTATGTGGTGCCACGTGCGGGGCCTCTGTTTGTGGCTCTGCACGGCGCGCATGAAAACGCTTGGCTTGGAATGTTGGTTTTGTCGGTGGCGGCGTTGTTGGCAAAACCGCATCGTCATCCGTCTCAATAATCGGTGGCGGGGCAACATTGCCATTCACGTCACCATGCTCATCACGCGGCAAATTCTGGCGATTGCGATCACGACCACGCCCGCGATGATTGCGATCCCCACGTTCATTTTGCGGACGATCTGCGCGTTCTGTGCGCTCTGGCCGGTCATTGCGGTCATTGCGTTCGCGGCCACGCCCGCGTTGAGTATGACGGTCATTACGGTCACGATTGCGGTTTTGGGAACGCGGTTGTTCGTCCGCATCCCCCGCATCGGGTGCAAGCTCTTGATCATCCGCTTCCTCATCGGAATCATCGTCCCGCTCGGTGCGTGTTACAACCTCAACGGCTTTCACACCTTCAATGCGGAAACGGCTTTGGATCAATTCATCATCAACCGCGACAAAAACTTTAAAGCCGTAACGCTGTTCAATATCCGCCATCATATCGCGTTTGTGATTGAGCATATAAATCGCAACAGCAGAATTAAGGTATAAATTCACGTGTGACACACGGTTGCGAATGCCTTCATCTTCCAAAGCGCGTAAAGCCAAAATAGCAACCGAGTCAGCCGTGCGCACATGTCCCACGCCGGCGCAGGTTGGACATTTTTCAAATTGTGCTTCGGTCAAGGACGGATTCAGACGTTGGCGTGATAATTCCAACAAACCGAAATTCGAAATGCGCCCAACTTGAATCCGCGCGCGGTCCGAACTTAAGGCATCACGCAATTTGCGTTCCACCTTTGCATTATTTCGGTAGTCTTCCATGTCGATAAAATCGATCACAACCAAGCCGCCCAAATCGCGCAAACGCAATTGGCGCGCCACTTCTTCCGCCGCTTCCAAATTGGTTTTAAGCGCGGTTTCTTCGATATGGCGTTCTTTGGTCGCACGGCCTGAGTTGACATCAATCGACACCAAAGCTTCGGTCGGGTTGATCACCAAATATCCACCCGAACGCAACGTCACAACCGGTTCACCAATTTCGGCGATTTGATTTTCAACTTGGTAACGATGGAAAAGAGGAATTTTTGGATCATCATATTTCTTCACCGTATCCACCTGATCCGGCATCAACATGCTGATGAAATGATGGGCATCGTGATAGGCTTGATCCCCCGATACAAAAATTTCAGAAATTTCGGAGTTATAAATATCGCGTACGGCGCGTTTGACCAAACTGCTTTCCTCATAAATCACGGATGGTGCCGATGATTGCAAGGTCAATTCCCGCACATTGTCCCAAAGGCGCATCAGGTAATCAAGATCACGTTTAATTTCGTCCTTGCCACACGACACACCGGCGGTACGCAAAATGACCGACATGCCGTCAGGTACCGCCAACTCAGAAAGAATTTCGCGCATGCGGCGACGTTCCGCAAAACTTGCGATTTTACGGCTGACCCCGCCACCACGTGGGGAGTTTGGCATGAGAACCGAATAACGACCGGGCAGTGAAAGATATGAAGTAACAGCCGCACCTTTATTGCCGCGTTCTTCTTTTTGAACTTGCACAAGCATGATTTGCCCACGCTTGATCACTTCTTGAATTTTATAATTCTTGCGTGGATTGAAACGATAAGACGAGCTGTTATCAACGCCGTCGCCGCCAATCATTTCCGAACGTCGGCCCCGCAAATTGTGACGCCCACGGCCACGGCCGCGCTGCTGATCGCGCCCACCGTTGCGTCCGCGCCCACGGCGAAAACGACGCCGCCCCGGGCCTTCTTGTTGATCTTGCGATTCAGGTGAAACATTTTCTGATTCCGTTTGCGATGCGGGCTCTTGCTCGTCGTGAGCTAAACCTTCTTCGGGGGATGCGGAATCTTCGTCTAATTCTGATTCTGAATCCTCATCGTCTTCATCTTCTTCATGATCGTTCTCATCTTCGTCCTCTTGGTCATCCGATTCCAAAGATTCCAATTGATCTTCTGATTGATCTTCCCGCTCATCCGAAAGACCAACATCATCATTGTTATGTTGTTGAAATTCCGGTTCATCCGAAGGGGCATTTTCATTAGAAATTGCACCAGGCTCAATTGCCGATTCATCTTCTGTGACAACTGGAATCACACCCAAAGGTTGATTGCGGCGCACTTGTTCTTCTAAAACCGATAAGGCTTCTTCTTCGGTTTTGCCTTCGGCCTGAAGGGCGGCTAAGGCCTCCTCTTCGGCGGCGATTTGTGCCGCTTCTTCCGCTGCTAACGCTTCCAACATGGCTTGTTGTTCGGCCAATAAGGCTTCGCGGTCGGCCACAGGAATGCGGAAATAATCAGGATGAATTTCAGCAAAGGGAAGAAAACCATGGCGGTTTCCACCAAAATTCACAAAGGCGGCTTGTAACGATGGTTCAACCCGCGTCACTTTGGCCAGGAAAATGCTTCCCTTAAGCTGTTTGCGAACTTTACTTTCGTAATCAAATTCCAAAAGGCGGTTATTATCAACGACGGCGACCCGTGTCTCTTCGACATGGGTGGCGTCAATCAGCATCCGTTTAGTCATGGTAAAAACTCCTGCAATTGGCAGGAAAACCGCATAAATCCTTTTGCGACAGAAAGGACATCAACGGCATCCGGCCGCGTGTCATGTGTCAAGTTCGGGGCGCGCACTCTTTTTTAACGCGAACAAACCTAGGGTTTGCTTCTATTCGCGGGGCCCTTTTATTTCGGCATTGCAGCTAGCGAAACCTTTCATTCAATCACGCCTGCTAAAACCACAATGGTCGCTTTATTACAGTAGAGGGGTTTGCCGCGCGTCACAAGATATAAATTATATACATAATGCGAAGCGGGGGTGGGGATGCGGGAATACTTATTTCAAAATATTGGATTATGACAATATTTACATGAAATATTACTTAGGTTTTTCGAGAATATGTATTTACATAATGCAAGATAATGGAAACTAATAATCTTGTTTATGCGTCTTCACTTCCCCGTTATCACAAATTGCTTGTTTTTCGCGCGCCTTTCCCCTTGACAAGCAAACTTAAGAAAAATCTTAGTTTAGGTCGAATTATAGTACTCCCCCGTACTATAATTCAGCGCAAGAACCATTTTCGAAATCATGAAAAAACTTGCCTTTTGTTTTCATATTCACTATAACAGCGCATGCGTTCCAAGACTCCATCATTAACCATAAATGGAAAACGCGGGCCAGCCAAGCCGCGCCCGGGTAAAAATCTGGCTTTTGCCCCCCTCTCTGATCTTGAGAGAGAAAATTTGCGCGGGTGGGTGGAGATTGCCTTTGACCAGGCCGTGCATTTCAACGGATCACAAACGGCGGAGGAAGATTTAATTGAATCCCTCGCCGCGTTGGAGAAAATTTTTAATGGGGTTGTGACAGATCATCAAAATTTAAATCGCGATGACATCGAAGCGGCCATTATCGAATCCCTTGATGTGGGGCGCGCCATTCCGCGCACCATCGATTCTTTCTTAAGTGTCGCGAGTGAATTTTACCACCGCCTTGAAACCGCAAATAATTTTGAAACCAGCTTAAATATTTTGGAACGCGCCGGTGTGCCGGTCGTGCACACACATGATCTTCACATTCCCCCCGGCGAAGGTGAGATTCAAAATGCGTTAAGCGAAGACCCCACAAAGTTTAAAATCGAAACACAACCGCGTTTGGCGTGGCTTGTCGCGGCGATGAAAGAAAAAGGAATTTTCACCAGCGACATCATGATCACCGTCGGTCAAACACCCAAAAATATTATGCGCCAACACCCCTATGTCATCATCGATATTCCGTATGTGCCGTGTCAAATTGCGGTGTGTGACCAAGTGGGCGAACGTACCTTTATCACCAATAAAATTTATGAGATGGATTTTTGGAAAAATTTTAACAAGGATTTGTTAAAAGCCACGCAAGGTGTCACCGGAATTATTTGCCGCAGTCAAGACCAATGGATCCGTGATATCTTAGATCACATTGAACAGATGCGCGCACCAGAAAGCCAACGCGTCGATATGAAGGCATTCGCCGCAACCCCCACCCGCGCGAAAATGCCAATCACGTTAGAGGCAATTGAGCAATCTATACGCGCAACCTATGACGCAAGCGGAAAATGGCCAGGGGTAAGAAATGAGATAATCATGTATGGTCCTTTAAAAGATCAAATTAAATGGGGTGGAATTGATGCGCGCTTTAAAAAAGGAAACTATGAGGGCTACATCTCGCTCGCAGATTTCATGGAGAAAAAAGGATTCAGGAAGAATCACTTAAATATCGAGCATTATACATTTGATGATATAGTAGACTCCATTCAAGCAACCTATGACGCCACTGATAAATGGCCTGCACACCATTATGGTGTGATTGAGTATGGAGCCCTGAAAGATCTGATAACATGGGCCGCGCTACATCAACGTTTCAAAAACGGAAAATATGAAGGCTACAGCTCACTGGCGGATTTCATGGAGAAAAAAGGGTTTAAGAAAAACTACTTCAATATCGAACATTACCCGCTGGACGATATTAAAGACTCCATTCAAGCAACTTTTGACGTTACTGGAAAATGGCCCGCACAACATCATGGCATGATCATGATTGAGTATGGGGTCTTGAAAAATAAGATCACATGGATTGCGCTTAATCGGCGTTTCAGATCTGGAAAGTATGAAGGGTATAAATCCCTTGCGGAGTTTAGAGACAAAGTGAAAGCGGAGTATGAGGCCGCACTTAGTCATGCGCCGTCGCCTGTATCGCCGCCCGCGCCATTCGCGCCTTAAAAACGTCACCCTCTTGTGTTCTGACTTGTGTTCTGTGCGCGTGGTTTGTATCTTGAGCATCATGCGTGTCTTTTTTCTTTTTCTGGCTTTTCTTTTTTGTGCGTTCCCCGCTTTCGCTTTGGAAGTCAGGGGGTTTCGCATTGGCGAAGATCATTCCGGTGCGCGCATTGTTTTGGAGCTTTCTGACACTGCGCAATTTCGAAGCTTTACCCTGACGAACCCCGATCGCGTGATGATTGATATGCCGACCTTTCGCTGGGCGACATCACCACCCGCCATTCCCGCCAACAGTCAATTTATCAAAGCGGTGCGTTACGGGGCTTTGGGTGCGGGGCAAGCGCGCATCGTCATTGAGGCGAAAACATCGGTTCAAATTAAAAGTGCGTTTTTGCTTCCCCCCAAGCAAGGCCAACCCCACCGTTTGGTGGTGGATGTTTCATCGGTTGCGGCGCAAACGGCGAATGATTCCCAATCACAAATTTTGGGTGTGTTGCGTCCACCCACGCGCGATGAAGAGACCACAACGCAAGATTTCACCATTCAAGAAAATGATGCGGCGAAAAATGCGCAAGCCCCTTCAAACACATCATCAAAAGCGCATAAACCATTGATCATTATTGATCCCGGTCATGGCGGCCCCGACCCCGGCGCCACCGCCGTCAACGGCATTCATGAAAAAACCATTGTGTTATCGATCGGCAAAGAATTGCGTGACATGTTGATGGAGTCCGGGCGGTATCGCGTCAAAATGACACGCGACCGCGATATTTTTATCCCCTTGCGCGGACGGGTGAATTTCGCCCGCCAACATAAAGGTGATTTATTTATCTCGATCCATGCCGACAGTATCGGCAACGCCGCCACGACCGGTGCATCTGTTTACACGCTTTCCAACACCGCATCAGATGCCGAGACCGCAAAATTGGCGGAGCGTGAAAATAAATCCGACTTGATTGCTGGTGTGAATTTGAACCAACAAGAAGATGACGTGACCACCATTTTATTGGATTTGGCGGCACGCGATACCATGAACCAATCACGCTTTTTGGCGAACACGGTGGTCGATACATTTCAAGATCATGGTGTTGATGTCTTGGACCGTCGCCCGCACCGCTCCGCCGGATTTGCCGTGTTAAAAGCGGTTGATATTCCATCCATTTTGGTGGAGACCGGGTTTTTGACCAACTCCCAAGAAGCCAATAAATTAGCCTCCCCCGAATATCGCCGCCGCATCGCCCGCGCCCTTCACAAAAGCGTTGATAATTACTTCGCCCGCGTCACCAACCAATGACATAATCACCGAAGGGTGGGCGCGGAAATGCGAGGGAGTGGCACGTGTGGGGTGATGATGGCAAAAACATGTCCCGAAACGGGTCCCGTCTTATGCCCTGAGCTTACGCGCTGTCATAAAACAGGGTTGTGTCGCAAGATAAGTCGTGTATAAAGGAAAACAGGTTACCCTTTCTTCGAAGAGAGCCTGTCTTTTTAACTTCAAAAATCTAATGAGGATCCCTATGAAAAAAATCATCGCATCTTTTTGCTTGTTGGCTGCTGTTGGCTTAACCGCATGTGGCACAGATAACGCAGGATATGTTGGCCAAGCTCCTTACGCACAAGAGCGTACAGCAGGAGCCACAACCGACGTTCAGTCAGCTGCACCCGTATTCGAGAAAAAAGTAACCAAGTAATCTTTGGTTTCTTTTAAAAAAATTCCGCCCCCGCCCGGATCTTTCGGTGCGGGGGTTTTTTTTAGCCTTGCAGGCATGGCAAAATTATGTCTCAATCATCGCGTTGGTTTCATCTAATCATAAGGAGCTTTGTGATGAAAAAATTCTCTCCCGTTTTGTTGGCCGCTGTGGCCGTTGTTGGTTTGTCTGGTTGCGGATGGTGGGGCGATGACGATACCGGTTATGTTGACACCCAAATGCCAACCGCAAGCTCAGGCCAACGCGTTGTTGACGCGGCTCCTGCGCAAACGGCCCCCGTTGTTGCACCTGAGCCAAAAGCTCCTGTTTCCACGGCTGAGCCAGTGTTTGAGAACAAAAACACCAAGTAATTTAAGGATTTTCCTTTTCGGACGGGCGTATCCACAGCGGATGCGCCCGTTTTTCATTTCGGGGCTTGATTTTATAACCCGTTGACGGTAAAGACAAAAGTTCTTGGCTCTTCGAAGATTCAAGATTTTTAACCTGACTTGTATGGAGACTAACATGAAGAAACTTGCTTTGGCTGTATGCCTTTTGGCTTCGACTGTTGCTCTGTCAGCTTGCGGCACCGCACAAGGTGGCGAAGGCGTGACCAGCGCAAACAAAACCATGGAGCGTTCCGTAACCAAGTAATGACGAAGCAAACCGCCGAAGCATTCGCTTAGCGAGTGTTCGGATTAAGGTTTGTTCGTGATTAAATTTGGTTGCTTGCTTCACAAAAAAGACTGCACACGCAAGTGGCAGTCTTTTTTTATTATATCTGTTTTCAATTTATTCTTTTAGTCGCGGTAGAAAATTTTCGGCGCGGGTTCTTGATCTTTTTTCTCAGCCACTTTTTGTGATGTTTCTTTTTTCACATCTTTTTTTTCTGTTTTCTCAGCAACTGGTTTTGCAATTTCTGGTTTTGGCACAGATACCGACGCGGCCGCCGATTGCACCACCGGGCGGTTTGCTGCACGCTCGGCAATCTCAATCGGATAACCTTTACGTTCTTTGACGACTTTGCGAATTTTATCCCAATCCAATTTCTCAACGGCCGGGCCCGCAACGCGCATGATATACGCCAAATCACGTTCAGACAGTTCGTAATCGGGCACAGCGCCTTCGCGTTCCATCAAGGTTGCTTGTTCTTGTGTGGGATGTACTTCCAAAAATAAATCATCACCGATCCACGCCGCTTTGATCGGTTGATCGACAACCGTCACCTTGGCACCAACGGGGATCATACGAAACACATCATCGATATCTTCGGGGAACATGCGGATACATCCCGAACTCACCCGTCGGCCAATCCCGTAGGGTTTGTTTGTTCCGTGAATCGCAATGTGGGGAAAGCCCAAATATAAGGAATGTGACCCCATCGGATTATCAGGCCCCGGCGGTACAACAGCCGGCAAGGTTGGATCTTCATCACGCATGCGTTGAGTTGGGTACCATGTCGGATCCGCCGCCTTGCGTGTCACACGTGTAATCCCCAAAGGGGTTTGCAAACCATCACGACCAATACCAATCGCATAGGTGATCGGTGGTTGATTGCTCCCACGGAAAATATACATGCGCATTTCCGCCAAATTAATCACCACACTGTCACGCGGCGCATCGGGAAGAAGATTTTTAAGCGGCACAACCACCCGCGCACCCGCCCCCGGAATCCAGGGATCAAGATGTGGGTTCGCCGCCCGCATTTCCACAAACCCAACACCGTAATCACGGCCAATATGCACCAGCGTGTCTTCATATTTCGCCGTGACGGTTTTATTTTCCCCGATAAAATTATCGGTAAAGCGGACATTTCCCGCATTGTTCGATGCCCCTGCAAAAGCCGGAAATGTCACAAAGCACGTAGCAAGTAAAAACAAACGAAAACCAGACATTCTGAAAACCTTAAACTGTGTTTGAGAGAGTGTGTTTAAAACCGTTATTTAATTATTTATAGTATTTTTCGCGACTTTGTCCATAAATTGAAAGAATGTCAATGTTACATCGCTTCGTTTTTTTGATGCTGATCACCGCCTGGATCCCAAGCGCGGCACAGGCACGCCCTCTTTCTTACCCAGGGGGAGTGATGGTCATGACCGAGAACCAAGGGGCGGAGCATAATTTAGATGTGATTTATACTCTGACACCTCATTTTGGGATGGGGGTTCATGTGGCGACAGACACGGATGACGACATCACCCATATAGCCCTTGCGGCCAACGGACTTTTGTGGCGCGGAAATTACCCGGATGCTCAGGCGAATATCTTTCTTCTTTCTGGCGTTGGATATAGCGAAGATGATCATACCTCCTCTGCGCTTGCTTATGCCGGGATTGAAACAGATTGGGAAAACCGCCGCTTTTATACCCAATATCAAAATCGTTATCTTTATGCCGGAGATGTTGAAAAAAATTTCGAACAAAAAGTACGCCTTGGTGTTGCTCCTTACATCGGTGAGGCCGGAGAGCTTCACACCTGGCTGATTTTTCAGGCTGATCACACCCCGGAAGAAAAAGAAAATATAACCTTGACCCCCCTTGTCCGGATGTTTTACACCACCCACCTTATGGAGATAGGATCAAGTTTGGATGGGGATTTTTTATTCAATTATACCTATCAATTTTAAGAAAGGATTTTCATTGTGATGACCCGTTTTTTATTGGCTTTGCTGGCCGCCCTGACTTTAAGCCCCGCAAGCTTTGCGGCGCAAAATTGTACGCAAAATCAGATGGTTCTTGAGGTTGACGGCATGGTGTGTGATTTTTGCACGCAAAGCGTCAAAAAAGTTTTGGAACGTGAAGACGGGGTCGCAAATGTCACCATTGATTTGGGCAAGAAAACCGTCACCATGGTCATGAAAGACAATTCCGTGATGGATGATGCCTATGCCACCGAGCTTATCCGCCAGGCCGGATATAAAGCGACCAGCATTACCCGATCATGTAAGGGATAATGGTATTATCCCAATTTGCGTTCGGGCGGTGAGGGCGCGGTGATCACAGCACGGAAATGGCGTACGCGATCAAGAAGATCCGCATCGCGTTCCAAGCGTTGAAACCAATTTTCAGCATGCTGTTGCAAGACCCCAAAATTAATCGTCTTAAAGTCTGAGGCAAAAGGGGTGTTGAGGCTGTATTCAGGAAGACGCGTTCCCTTGGTCACGCCTTTTAAAATGGTAACAAGACTTGAACAATAGGGATTAAGCGTGATTTGCACGCCGACGCAACTCACTCCCGTGAAATAACGCACATCGGCAACGTCAAAGCGATTCACCCGCGGAAGAAGCCCACACAAATAATCCATCTCACGATCGGTGAATTTGGTCATTGCGGTTGTCGAATCATTTGCTTTCCGCCAAATTCCCGCTAAGCCGAAGATACTCATTGATACGCATCCCTCATCATCTAAATTGACTTTAGAATATAATCACAAGAAGCCACCAAATTGCAATCTATTTTTCGTAATTCTGAATTTATACCCAAGATCTGATGATTTGTGTCCTGCAAAGGCTTGAGTTATGGTGTAAGCCCCTTATAAACACATCAGAATTAAGATTTTTAAAGGATATCTCATGACCGACCTGACCCGTGATGTGAATGACGCGTTGCGCGCCGATAAAATGCAAGAATTGTGGAAGGAATATGGCCCCGCCCTTTTGGTGGGTGCGGTGACCTTGGTTTTGGGGACGGCGTTTTTTTCCGGATGGAATGCATGGACCTTAAGCCAAAATCAAAAAGCCACAACACAGCTTATCGCGGCGTTGGAATCCGCAAACCCCGCGCAAGCGTTAAGTGAAAAAATTCCTGAGCTTAAAGGTCAAACCAAAGCGTTGGGATTGATGAACGCGGCCGGTCTTGCGTTGCAAGAAAAAGATGCCCCAAAAGCAATCGGATTTTTTGATGAGATCATCAAGGATCGCACCGCACCCGACCTTGTGCGCGATCTTGCCCGCGTGCAAAAAGCCAGTGTGATGTTCGATCAAAAAGACACAACGGCCGTCATGATCCGTGATGTGTTGCAACCCATTTTGAAAGAAAAAAATGGCGCGGCGTTGCCGTCTGCAAAATTTTTGAATGGCGCGGCACAAATCATGTTAAAAGAAGGCAACAAGGACGAAGGCAAAAAAATGTTGGAAGAGATTTTATCCGACCCCACCTTGCCAGCATCGTTGAAAGAACGCGCAGCCGCCATCATGGCCGTGAGTGAGGTCGCGTCATGAAAAAAACTTTCCTTCTTACAGTTTTAAGCGCGGTGGCGTTGAGTGGATGCAGTTGGTTTGAAGATGATGAAAAACCACCGCTTCCCGGCGAACGTATTTCCGTGATGCAAATGCAAAAATCGCTCGACCCCAAAGATGCGGGCATGGATGCCACCGGTTTTGTCATGCCGGAAATGTGGGCGAATGAATTTTGGCCACAAGCCGGCGGATACCCCACCCATGTGTTGCAACATGTCGGATTAAACACGGGTGCGTTGAAAAAAATTTGGGATGTGCGCATTGGCCGCGGAACGCAAGACCGTTTACCCCTCACCGCGCAACCTGTTGTGTTTCAAGGCCGTGTTTTCACCCTTGATACTGATAATAAAGTGAGCGCGTTTGACATCAAAACCGGAAAACAAATTTGGCGCAATTCCGTCACATCGAAAAATGAAGATGAAGATGTGATTTCGGGCGGGTTGGCGATTGGGTCGGGTTTGTTATTTGTCACCAACGGATATAACGAGCTTCTTGCCTTAAATCCCGCATCGGGCGGCATTGTGTGGCGCGTGAAATTATCATCTCCCGCGCGCGCAGCCCCAAGCGTGTTGGACGGGCGCGTTTACGTGATGACCGTTGATAACATGTTGCATGCGCTTGATGTGCGCGACGGCCAAAAAATTTGGGATTACCAAGGCTTAAGTGAGACAGCCGGATTGGTCGGTGCGGCCAGCCCCGCAGTGAATGGGGAAATTGTTGTGCCCGCTTTTTCATCCGGTGAGATTGTTGCTTTGCGTGTTGAAAACGGATCCGTCGCATGGTCAGACAGTTTGGCCCCGGCGGTGAATGTTGGCGGGTTGTCCGCCCTTCCCGATATTCAAGCGTTTCCGTTAATGGATAAAGGGCAAATTTTTGCCTTAAGTTTCGGCGGACGCATGGCCGCGTTTGATGAACGCACAGGGCAACGTATTTGGCAAAAAGATATCACCGGTGCCGACACGCCGTGGCTTGCGGGAAATATGTTGTTCCTGATTGCCGACAATAATGAATTAACCGCATTAAGCCGTGATACGGGCGGAATTTTGTGGGTGACGGCGTTGGATGATTTTGTCAAAGACAAAGAAAATCGCAATGCGTTGGCGTGGAATGGGCCTGTTCTGGCTGGTGGGCGTTTAATCGTCACGGGGCCGGAGCGTTTGATGTTGGAGATTGACCCCATAACGGGTAAAAATCTGCGTACTTTAAAATTGCCCGACACGGCGGCCGTTCAGCCGATTGTCGCTTCGAATATTTTATTTATTTTGACCAATGATGGGCGTTTGATCGCTTATCAATAACAAGAATGTGAATCACCATGTTGACCCTTGCCATCATTGGCCGCCCGAATGTTGGCAAATCGACTTTTTTTAACCGCCTTGCGCGCAAACAATTGGCGATTGTTGATGACCGCCCCGGCGTCACCCGCGATTGGCGTGAATCACCAGCACGCCTTCTTGATCGTGATATTCGCATTATCGACACCGCCGGATTGGAAGAGCGTTTTGATGATTCCATTCAAGGGCGTATGCGCAAACAAACCGAAGCGGCCTTAGCCTTAGCCGATGTTATTTTATTCGTCATTGACGGGCGCGAAGGTGTCACAAGTTTGGATGAACATTTTGCGCATTGGTTGCGCCGCCAAAATAAACCAACTTTATTGTTGGTGAATAAATGTGAAAATGATGCACAGCATGATGCGATGATGGCCAATGCCTATACGCTCAACTTGGGCGATCCGATTGCGATTTCGGGCGCGCATGGTTTGGGGTTGGATACATTATATATGCGCTTGACCCCGTTTTGGCCGGGGCAAGAACAAGACACGGAAGAATTTCATGACACGCTGCGGTGGAATGATGATGATCTTGATGCGCTTGAGGGCAAAGATGATTTTGATTTAACCGCCATTATTAAACAAGATGACACCAAACCCATTCGTGTGGCCATTGTGGGCCGCCCCAATGCGGGGAAATCAACCTTGATGAATGCGTTGTTGGGGGAAGATCGCGTGATGACCGGGCCCGAAGCGGGATTAACCCGCGATGCGATTGCCGCCGATTGGGATTGGCATGGCCGAAAATTTCGTCTTGTCGACACGGCCGGTTTGCGCAAAAAAGGCAAGATCAATGACCCGATTGAAAAAATGGCCGTCGATGACAGTATGCGCGCCATTCGTTTATCACAGATTGTTATTTTGGTGGTCGATGCCACGCAATTGATGGAAAAACAAGATTTGCAAATTGCCGCCCACGTCATTGCCGAAGGCCGCGCGTTGATTATCGCCGTGAATAAGTGGGATATTGTCAATGACCGCACCGAACAATTATCGGAATTTCGTTATCAATTGGAAACGTCCTTAGCCCAAGTGCGCAACGTTCCGTTTGTCACCTTGTCGGCGTTGCGCGAAACCAATTTGGATAAATTGATGCAAGCGGCGTTGACCACCTATACGTTGTGGAACAAGCGTGTTTCAACCGGGAAATTAAATCGCTGGCTGGAAGGCAAATATTCCGCTTATCCACCGCCGCTTGTCAACGGACGCCCCAATCGCATGCGTTACATGACCCAGATTAATATTCGCCCACCCACTTTTGCATTGTGGTTGTCGCACCCAAAAGAATTACCGGAAACTTATCAGCGTTATTTGTTGAATGCGTTGCGTGAAGATTACGATCTTCACGGTATTCCCGTGCGACTTTTGAAAAAAAAAAAAAAAAACCCCTTCGCGAATTAAATATCGCGCGGTGTAAATATTTTCCCCGTCTGCATGCATGCAGGTGACGCAAGATGAAGAAAAAGTGCCGCCAAGTCAGACGGTTTGTTTAAATCCTTGCCGTGATATCCACCCGGAAAAATCTGTGCCAACATAGCGGTGTCCACCGCACCGGGATTAACAAGATTGATTTTGAGATTTGTGTTTTTGGTCTCAGCCGCCCATGTTTGCGCCATCACATTCAACGCCGCCTTTGACGCCGCGTAACTTCCAAAAAAAGGCTCCACATCCAAACTCAAACCCGATGTCACAAAAATGGCGCGCCCCGCAGATGATGCGCGCAAGAGTGGGTCAAGCGTGCGCACAAGTTGCACATTCGCGGTCACATTCAGCGCAAAAGAATCATGCCAATCTTTTATTTTGCTGTGCGCAACCGGCGTCAGCGCACTTAAAATTCCGGCATTGCCGACAAAAACATCAAGCCCACCGAAACGATCGGCAAGAAGCGGGCCCAAGGCTTCCAACTCATCAATTTTTTTAAGATCAAAAGGAACAAGGGTGGATTGCCCACCTTGCGCGCGAATGTGATCATCCACCTCTTCCAATTTTTTTTGACCACGCGCAAGAAGCACAACATGCGCCCCATGTTGCGCATACGATAATGCAACCGCCTTACCAATTCCGCGCGAGGCACCGGTGATCAAGGCGGTTTTACCGAGTAACGTTTGCGGATAAACACTCATGCGCCGCTCCCCTTCAACGGTTGGCATGATCCGCGCAGATGATCGGTGAGTGTAACCGGATAATCCCCCGTAAAACAAGCATCACAAAATTGCGGTGCAGAATTATTACGCCCATCCGTAAAGCCCAATGCATGATAAAGACCATCAAGCGAGATGTAAGAAAGCGAGTCAACGCCGATAAATTTTTGAATCTCAGAAACGGAATTTTTATGCGCCAATAATTCTTCCGTTGAGGGTGTGTCGATGCCGTAAAAACAGCTATATTTCGATGGTGGGGAAGAAATGCGCATATGAACCTCAGCCGCACCGGCGCCACGCACCATCTCAACAATTTTGCGCGATGTTGTTCCGCGCACAATGGAGTCATCAACCAAGACCACGCGCTTATCTTTCAATAATGCGCGATTGGCGTTGTGTTTACGCTTGACGCCCAAATGGCGAATGGCTTGGGTTGGTTCAATAAAGGTGCGCCCAACATAATGGTTGCGAATAATTCCAAAATCAAACGGAATGCCGGATTCTTCCGCATAACCAATAGCCGCCGGCACACCGCTGTCGGGCACGGGCACAATAAGATCCGCCGCAACCGGTGATTCAATTGCCAATTGCGCGCCAATCGCTTTGCGCGCATTGTAAACAGAAGAGCCGTTCATGACGCTATCGGGGCGAGCAAAATAAATATATTCAAACACACAAAAACGTGATGGCGCATTTTCAAACGGGCGCGAAGATGTGATCCCGTCTTGGGTGATCACCACCATCTCGCCCGGGTCA
Source organism: Alphaproteobacteria bacterium (assembly GCA_027482195.1). Taxonomy (GTDB): domain Bacteria; phylum Pseudomonadota; class Alphaproteobacteria; order Micavibrionales; family Micavibrionaceae; genus Micavibrio_B. The sequence goes on from JAIXWE010000092.1 coordinate 17,277, forward strand.
ATGTCACGCACAAATTCCGCACCGATAATATCAAGCGCGCAAGTTTCCGACGCAAGAATATAAGACCCGTGAAGCCGCCCCAAAATCAAAGGGCGAAAACCATAAGGATCACGCACGCCAATCATATGATGTGCGCTTAAGAACAACAAACTGTACGCTCCTTCAATTTTTTGAAGGGCGGCAATCACACGATCTTGAATATTTTGCCCGCGCCCACGCGCGACCAAATGTACAATCACTTCGGTGTCGGTTGTCGATTGAAACAACGCGCCCGTTTCCACCAATTCATCGCGCAAGGTTTGCGCGTTGGTCAAATTACCGTTATGCGCCACCGCAAAGCCGCCGAATGATAAATCCGCATAAAGTGGTTGAACATTGCGCAACATCGTATCACCCGTTGTGGCGTAACGATTGTGACCAATGGCAATGCGGCCTTTTAATTTCGCAATGACGGATGGAGCGTTGAAAATTTCATCCACCAAGCCCAAATCACGATGGGCGTGAAAATGGGCACCGTCATAGGTGACAATGCCCGACGCTTCTTGCCCGCGATGTTGAAGCGCGTGAAGACCAAGTGCGGTTAAGGTCGCCGCATCATCATGATGGAAGATTCCAAAAACGCCACATTCCTCTTTTAATTTATCATCATCAAAAGGATGTGCGGGTTGTAGCATGGATAATCCCATCATTGGTTATAGGTTGAAAAAGGTTTGGGCGGCAAGGCGGGAGATGTTTCATCCGCCTTTGGGGGTTGGTCTTGCGCTTGGTCTGGCGAGGGCGTGCTTTCTTGGGCGCGCAAAAGATCAAGATTTTCAAGAGTCTGGCGCGCCGTTGCCGCATCAGAATTTTGCGGGCTTTGCCCCGGAATAAATCCGATCATCCAATTCGTGACGGCTTCAACATACGTGAATGTTTGTGACGGGCCAAACCATTCTTTTTTATTTTCTTCCGGCAAAATATAATGAAACGGCAAGTATAAAACGGCGATGACAATCACCCCGCGTGCCAAGCCAAAGAAAATTCCCAACAAGCGATCAACCGGCCCCAAGCCCAACGCCTTGATACTGGATGACAAAAGATGACTTAAGAGTTGCAAAAGAACAAACACGCCCAAGAAAATTCCGGCATAGGCCGTGAACAACGCCACATAATCATTGGGGATAAGGTCGAATAATTTGCCGGGCTCTTTGCCCTCTTCAACGCCGAACCATCCATTGACGATGGGCAAAAAATCACCGCCCAACGACACAGCCGCCATGACGCCGCCCAGCACACCGACAATGGTCAAAACTTCGCGGATGAAGCCGCGAAAAAACGCAACCCCCGCCGAGATCACCAAAATGATCAGAACCGCCAAATCAATATACATGATCCCTCTTTCTCAAATTCCTTTACGCAAGTTTCCCCGCCTTGGCAATGGGGGGTTGTGCCACACCGCCATTGCGCAAGATTTCAATAAGCGAATCGACATGATCCAATTTGTGAAAATCAACCGAATCGTGGCGCGTCACCTTTGACGTTGCCGCCAAAGCACAGGCCGCAAAGCCCAATTTCCCCGCCTCTTTCACCCGCGCATCGGGCTGCGCCACCGGGCGCACTTCGCCCGACAAACCCACTTCACCAAAAAAGACCATGTCATGCGGCACGGGTTTATTGGTCAGCGCGCTGATCAACGCCGCCGCCACCGCCAGATCGGCCGCGGGTTCGGTAATTTTCAATCCCCCCGCCATATTGAGGTAAACTTCGGAGCCAGAAAATTGTAAGCCACAGCGCGATTCCAACACAGCCAAAATCATCGCCAAACGGTTTGTATCCCACCCGACAACCGCGCGGCGCGGCGCGCCATAAGGGGCGGGTGCGACCAAGGCTTGCACTTCAACCAACAAGGGGCGCGTGCCTTCTAATCCCGCAAAGACCGCACTGCCCGTCACATGGGCGTTGCGTTCAGATAAAAACAAAGCGGATGGATTGGCCACCGGCGACAACCCCATCGCCCCCATTTCAAACACACCGATTTCATCGGTTGGGCCGAAACGATTTTTCACCGTGCGCAAAATGCGAAATTGATGCCCGCGATCGCCTTCGAAATATAAAACCGTATCGACCATATGTTCCAACACGCGCGGGCCCGCAATTTGCCCGTCTTTCGTTACATGCCCAACAAGAAACAACGCCGTGCCCGATTTTTTACAGGCACGAATAAGTTCTTGGGCGGCGGTGCGCACTTGGGTGACTGTTCCTGGTGCGCTGTCGACCGTGTCGGCATACATGGTTTGAATGGAATCAATAATCAATACATCGCAGGGGTTTTGATCAATGGTCGAAAGAATATCGCGCACATTCGTCGCCGACGCCAAAGCCACAGGTGCGCTTGCCAAATCAAGACGTTGCGCGCGCAGGAGGACTTGATATAGCGCCTCTTCACACGAGATATAAACACAACGCATATTTTTTTGTGCCAACGCACAGACAACTTGTAACAACAAGGTGGATTTGCCGATCCCCGGATCACCACCCAACAAGATCGCACAGCCCGCAACCAGCCCGCCGCCCGTCACGCGGTCAAATTCACCGATGCCGGTTGTCGCGCGCGCAATGTCTTTTGATCCTTGCGATTGCAACCCGGCCAATTCCAAAACCGCGCCGCGTGTTTTAGTGGCACCCAAACTTTTTGGGGGACCTGATTCCGCAACTTCCGCCACCAAAGAATTCCACGCATTGCAGGAGTCACATTTTCCCGCCCAACGTGGTGCGACTGCACCACAATTTTGGCAGACATAAGATGTTTTCGATTTTGCCATGACCTTAGATTAGCAGGAAAAAGAGCCTTCCCGCAACGGATTTACGCCCGTTGTAACGCCCATTTTATTTGACTTTTCGTTGTGTCGAACACCGATTCGATCACCAATTGGCGGGTTTTTCCCGCCTCATCTCCAGAGCCGAAATAAACCGAGTTTTCAAGTGTCAATTTCGCCCCGACAACAAAAAAGCGAAACGCCAACCCGTTCGGGGCTTGAAGCAACACTTCGTCATCGCGTCCTTGAATGGGTGACACCACAACGCGCGGATGAAGATGAAAACGAATGGCAATATCAGACGGGGTTAAGGGTTGTGTATCACTGGTCAAGGTTTCTTCGCCGCGCAAATCATGGCCGTGGTCACATAAGAAAAGACGGCGGCGGTAAGTGACATTATGGGTGCGCAAAAATCCGTCATGCGACAATTCCATCAAACAGGATTCGCGGGTTTCTTGACGCGCGACTTTTATTTTGCCGCGCGCGCAATTCAACGCCCCGTTCATACGCACCTGTTCCACGGACGTGCCATTCAACGTCAACGCATTATGCGCGGCCGTGTGGCGCAACACTTGTTGCCATTCCGGATGAAACGGATAGGCCCCGCAATTTGTAAAAATACGTTCCTTGCCGTACGAAAATTCAAACGCCAAGGGTGATGAATGAAGCGTTTGCGCAGCCGCTTGATCAGACGGTACACCGCCCGTATCAACCATCATATGTCCGCGCCCGATTGTCACACGTTCAAACCCTGTTTGCGGCAAGTGCCGCAAGGTGCGCGGCGAAGATGGAATTTGTGTTTGTAAAAAATCCATCAAGGCCACATCGCCCAACGTGCCGCCGTTAAACAGCCCCAATTTTTTATCGGGATAACGAAAGAATCGTAAGGCTTGGCCGGCGCGATCAAGGCCTTGTTGTAAAATTTCCGGCACGGGCAAATTGGCACGATTGAGAGCACAACGCAGTTCGATCATAATTTTCAACGCCGCGACAACCGATTCAGGCGCGCGCGAGACATGCCCGCCATCACTTAAAATTTGTTGCGGCAATTCGCGCAGAATGATTTCAAAACCTTGCACGACCCATGCTTCGCGATTTGGTAATGACAAGCCGGCATAGACCAAACCTTGCGCGGCTTGTAACAAATCCACCCCGCCTTTTTGTTGCGGCAAAATGCGCGATAAATGGCGGGCTTGCTTTACCACCGATGCCATGACCCGGTCATGAAATTCCGTATCGGCGGTGGCGGCAAAAAAATCATGATGTGACAACCAATTGGTAAGGCGCGCCGCCAATAAGGGTGCGTGCCATGTTTGCGCATTCCACCGATCATGCGCGTTCAACCATTCTTCAACCAAGTAACGCGCCACACGCCGCGGCACATCACCGCCCAACGCGCGCAAATCACGCAACCACGAAAAATCATGAAGTTGAAGTGCGGCGTAAGATTGATCGGGAATTTCTGACCATAGATCATTATAAAAACGAATATCAATTCCGCCCGCAACAATATGCCCGCGGCAAATGGCGCGCCCCATATCAGAATCGCCCGGCCATGGATCCACCAACTTGATCGCCAAAGCACGCGGTGACGCCCCGCTTGAAATCAACCAATGATAAAATTGTGATTTGCACGTGGCGGTTTCCACATGTTGTTTTAAGTCTTTCCAGACTTTGGTGGTGTTTTTATCAATGACGGCGGAGCCTTTCATGCCCCACCTCGCAACACGTGAATATTTGCCGCGTAATGTGCGGCGCCATCTTTGAATACAGATGTTCCGGCCACCAAAACATTGGCACCAGCGGCAATAATTTCTTTTGCATTGTCACGCGTGACACCGCCATCGACCTCGATATCAATCATACGCCCCGTTTTATCCGCAAGCGCGCGCGCCATTTTTATTTTATCAAAAAGCGGAATGAAATTTTGACCGCCAAACCCGGGATTCACCGTCATGATCAAAATAAGATCAACCAGATCCATCACATGGGTGATCACATCAACAGGTGTTGCGGGGTTTAACGCCACGCCCGCCTTTTTCCCCAATGCCTTGATGGTTTGTAAGGAGCGATGAAGATGGGACCCCGCTTCGGCATGGATGGTGATGATATCCGCCCCCGCATCGGCAAAAGACCCCAAGAGCGGATCAACGGGTGCAATCATCAAATGAACATCGAAAATTTTTGACGTGGTTGCGCGCACAGATTTGATCACCGGCGCACCAAAGGTCAGATTGGGAACAAAATGCCCGTCCATCACATCGATATGGATGTAATCCGCGCCCGCTTTATCAATCGCTGTTACTTCAGCCCCTAATTGCGAAAAATCGCAGGAGAGAATCGACGGGGCAATGCGAATCGGCATTTGGGTCATGAATCGAATAAAATCAAGGACTTAGCGGTGGGTATGCAGCGAGGCGCGGGCGAAAACCCGCTTATTATTTATAATCCAAACCGATTCGCGGGGGCAAGCCTTATTTTTCAATGACTTGAACAGAATGCTCCACAGGGTGATTTTGAATCACACAGATAAAGAATGCGCCCTTTTTTTCAGGAAATTTTGCGCAGGCGGGAAACAAAAAATCCGTCCATGCCGCCCATCGCCCCCAAATGATGGGGGAGCACACGCACATCCCCCATCGGTGTGATGAGATCAGACAGACCCGCAACTTCATCATTCATGATGCGCACGCGTTGCATATCGGGACGCGACGCCAGAAGATTTTCAATTTGATGTTCGCCTTCGTCTTTTTGCAAAGAACATGTGCAATAAATCAATACACCATTTTCCGCGAGCATATCACACGCGTGAAGCAATAAGCGCACCTGAAGATCCATCAAGCTTTTGAGATCTTGCAATGACTTCAACCACGGCACATCCGGGTTGCGGCGCACGGTGCCCGTCGCCGAACATGGCGCATCCAGCAAAATATAATCAAGCTTCTCGCGCGGCTTCCACACACCCGCATCGGCAACTTCGGTTTTAACGCGCGCATCCAAACCAAGGCGTTTCATATTTTCTTGAAGCCGCAATAATCTTTTTGCGGAACGATCCACCGCGATCACGTCCGCGCCTTGCGCCGCCAATTGCGCCGTTTTGCCGCCAGGGGCGGCGCACAGGTCGACAATTTTCTTCCCCGCAATATTTCCAAAAAGTGTTGCGGGAATTGCGGCGGCCGCATCTTGCACCCACCATTCCCCGTCCTGAAAACCGGGAAGATCTTGAATCATTTTATGATGCAACAACCGCAAAGATCCGGTTGGTAAAATTTGTGCTTCCAAACTTTGCGCCCACTCGCTCGCTTGGTGTGGGTTTTTCAAGGTGATATCCAATGATGGTTCATGCGCATTCGCATTGGCAATATCAATCGCACCGCGCAGTGCGTAATCATTGATCCATAATTTCAACAACCATTCCGGTGTGTTCAAACGCGCGGCATCTTGTTTTGTTGTCCATTCCCGCCCGTCATGTGCGACGCGGCGCAAAATGGCATTCACAAAACCTTTCATCCGCCCATGACCTTCGGATTCAACCAACAAAACAGACGTGTTGACCGCCGCATGATCGGGCACATGCATGAACAATAATTGCGCAACACCCAAACGCAACACTTGATGAAGAATGGGCGGCGAAAGGGGTTGATCAGGACGCGAGAGGGATTTGCGGATCACATCATCAATTTGCCCCAGCCTTCGCAACGTCGTGCTCACCAACATGCGCACAAAGGCGCGATCCCTTTGATTTAAGGTTTGAAAAGCGGATTTGTCATCCAACGCGCTATCAAGATTTTGATGTTTGATAAAGATATCTTGCAAAACTTGTAACGCGACACGGCGCGCCGTCAGCATTTCCGAAGCCGGAATCGTATCATATAAATCGGACGGGGAAGATGGCGCGGGGTCGGAATGTTCTGTCATATTCTTTTTGTTTTACCCGTTTAAGCCGTGCGGGGCAAGATTTGAAATGGGCTATGCGGCACTAATACAACCGTGCCCCGTTCTCAACCGTGTGATCGGGCGCAATAAGACTGATGCCCCCCGCAGGATGCGGGAAACCGAGCACCAAAACTTCCGACATAAATTTGCCAATTTGGCGGGGTTTAAAATTCACAACCGCACATACACGCCGCCCCACAAGTGTGGTGGGGGTGTAATGATCCGTGACCTGAGCGGATGTCTTTTTCACACCAATATCAGGCCCGAAATCAATGGTCATTTTGATAGCGGGCTTACGCGCTTCGGGGAAGTCTTCCGCCGTCAGCACGATACCCACACGAATATCAACCTTTTCAAAATCTGCAAATTCAATTGTCATGATGTGTTAAGCCCATGGATTTGTATCGCGCTTGTCCTCATCAAACATGCTGCGAAACGGGTCGTCATGCGACGTGTGTATGCCCCCGCGGGGGACCAAAGCCATAAGTTTCGCAATGCGTTGTTCCGTCGGTGGGTGCGTGGCGAACAACCCGTCAATTGCATGCATGTGAAGTGGATTAATAATGAACATATGTGCGGAAGATGGGTTGGCTTCGGCCGCATGATTATCAATCACCTGTGCCTTTTGCGCGATATTTGCCAATGCGGACGCCAAAGCTTGAGGTTTGCCGGAAATTTCTGCACCCAATCGATCGGCTTCGAATTCCCGCGCGCGTGAGATCGCCATTTGCACCAGTGATGCCGCAATGGGTGCCAAGATCATCACCAATAATCCCACCAGCGGGTGAGTGCGCCGCCCGTCACCGCCGCCCATAAACATCGCAAAATTTGACAACATCGAAAGCGCACCTGCAAGCGTTGCCGTCACCGTCATAATGAGTGTGTCACGATGTTTGATATGTGCCAATTCATGTGCCATGACACCTTCGATCTCATCCGGTGACAGACGCGAGAGCAAACCCGTTGTTGCCGCCACGGCCGCATTCTCAGGGTTACGTCCCGTTGCGAACGCATTCGGTTGATCATTATCAATCACGTAAACTTTTGGCATGGGAAGACGCGCGCGCAGGGATAAATCACGCACCATGTGAAAAAGTTGTGGCGCGGTGTTTTCATTGACCTCAATGGCTTTATAATGTTTCAAGACCACTTTGTCGGAATTGAACCACGCCCAGAGATTCATGCCGCCCGCAAAAATAAGCGCGAACAGCAATCCCTTTGGCCCGCCCAAGACAAAACCCAAAAACCCAACAAAGGCGGTGAGACCCGCCATAAGAATTGTTGTTTTTAAATAGCCGGACATTTTATGCCTCTTTCGATTTATGGTGATCGATGATCTCTTCTTCCAGCTCACACGCCAATGCGACAAGAAGTGTATAAATTTCACGCACGCGGTTTTTGTCCGCCTCACCCGCCTTGTCGCCTGCGCGATCAATGACGGCGCGAATCCGTTCTTCAATCACGACCGGTAAATGATGTTGAATTTTCACCGCCGCCACCTCGCGGATCACGTCAAAACGCTGGCACAACAAATCCACAATCTGTGTATCCAGCGCATCCAGCTTGGTGCGAAAAGGTGTTAAGGCCGATTGATCGAAATTTTTATCCTGCATCCCGTGACTTTTCCTTTCAAGTGACCTATATAAAAACATATGAACACTAAAACACAAAATCCACCCGCACCCCCATCACAAACGCCCGCAAAACCCGCGGTTAAAGAGATTGGCGGGGTTAACGGGCCTGAGCCCACACGTTATAATGACTGGGAACGCAACGGGAAATGCGTCGATTTCTGAATTTACGCTGATTTTACTGGAATCTCTCTCTTTTTTCCGCTATTGCTGCGGCGCACTTAAACAAAAGAGATTGAGATGACCCACTTACGTAACATTGCCATTATCGCCCACGTTGACCACGGTAAAACCACCCTTATTGATTCCATTTTAAAACAAGCCGGCGCATTCCGCGAAAACCAGGCGTTTGAAGAACGCGTGATGGACAGCAATGATTTAGAAAAAGAGCGCGGCATCACCATTTTGGCGAAATGTACCGCCGTCACATGGAAAGACACAAAAATCAACATCATCGACACACCCGGCCACGCCGATTTCGGCGGCGAAGTGGAGCGCGTGCTCAACATGGCGGATGGTGTGATCTTACTGATTGATGCGGCCGAAGGCCCGTTGCCACAAACAAAATTCGTTCTCACCAAAGCTTTGGCACAAGGCATGCGCCCGATTGTCGTTGTCAACAAAATCGACCGTCAAGACGCCGAGCCCGACCGCGTCTTAAACGACGTGTTTGATTTATTCGTGGCGTTGGATGCAAGCGAGCAGCAATTGGATTTCCCAGTTCTTTATGCCTCTGGCCGTGACGGATGGTGCACGCCCGATTTAAACGGGGCGCGTGAAAATTTATTCCCGCTTCTTGATTTAATCATTGATCACGTGCCGCCACCACACCACATCACCAATGATGGCCCGTTTAAAATGTTGGCGACCCTTCTTGATGCGGATCCTTATTTGGGGCGCGTGCTCACCGGGCGCGTCATTGGTGGAACAGCCAAAGTGAACATGAATGTCAAAGCGATGACATTAAATGGCGAATTGATTGAAAATTTCCGCTTAACCAAACTTCTCACCTTTGATGGTATTAAACGTGTTCCGGCGGACACGGTACAGGCGGGTGATATTATTTCGATTGCCGGTATGAAAACAACATCGGTGTCGGACACAATTTGTGATCCATCTGTGACCGAACCGGTTCCGGCAACACCGATTGATCCGCCAACCATGGCCGTCACCATCACGGTGAATGATTCACCACTTGCGGGACGTGAAGGCAAAAAATTGACCTCAACCATGATCCGTGAGCGTTTATTTTCCGAGGCCGAAAGCAATGTCGCCATTCGCGTCACGGAATCAGACGGCAAAGACGCGTTCGAAGTGGCGGGGCGCGGCGAATTGCAATTGGGCGTTTTGATTGAAACGATGCGCCGCGAAGGGTTTGAACTTTCTGTTTCACGCCCGCGCGTTCTCTTTCGCACGAATGAATCGGGCGAATTGGAAGAGCCGTATGAAGATGTCATCGTTGATGTGGATGAAATTTATTCTGGCGTGGTCATTGATAAAATGAATCTGCGTAAAGCCGAGATGACCGACATGCGCCCATCGGGCGGCGGAAAAATCCGCATCACTTTCTTAGCCCCCTCGCGCGGTTTAATTGGTTATCAAAGCCAATTTTTGACCGACACACGCGGCACCGGAATTATGAACCGTTTGTTTGACTCATATGGCCCTTATAAAGGTGAGATTCCCACACGTCATAACGGCGTGCTCATCTCAACCGATAAAGGTCAGGCTGTGGCTTACGCGCTTTTCAATCTTCAAGATCGCGGCACGATGTTTGTCACACCAGGTGACGATGTGTATCAAGGGATGATTGTTGGTGAAAATGCGCGTGACAATGATTTGGATATTAACGTGCTGAAAGCCAAGCAATTATCAAACGTGCGCGCTGCCGGTAAGGACGAAAACATGATCCTCACCCCACCGCGCAAATTGTCACTTGAGGACATGATGTCGTATATCAATGATGATGAATTGGTGGAAGTCACGCCCAAAGCTTTGCGACTTCGTAAAAAATTCCTGACACCTCAGGAACGCGAAATTGCCAAAAAGCAAGAAAAGAAAGCCAAATTAGGTTAAGCGGCGTTTGATACCGGCACACCGAACAGATCATAATCATCCGCGTCTTCAATTTTGACACGGATGATGTCACCAGGTTTCACGCCTTTCGCATCACGCAAAAACACCGTGCCGTCAATATCGGGGGCATCGGCTTGTGACCGTGCATCGGCTCCGCCGTCATCATCCACTTCGTCAATAATCACATCCATCTCACGCCCGATTTTTAATTCCTGCCGCTCAGCGGAGATTTGCCGTTGGATCTCCATAAACCGTTCCCACCGCTCTTGTTTCACTTCTTCCGAAATATGATTTTCAAGATTATTTGCAACAGCACCTTTGACCGCTTCATATTTAAAGCATCCAGCGCGATCGATTTTCGCTTCCATCATCCATTCCAACAAAAATTCGAAATCATCTTCCGTTTCACCCGGGAACCCCACAATAAAGGTCGAGCGCACAGTGAGATCGGGACAAATTTTGCGCCAATTTAAAATACGTTCCAATGTTTTTTCCTGATGCGCGGGGCGTTTCATCGCCTTTAAAACATTCGGCGCTGCATGTTGAAACGGAATGTCCAAATACGGCAAAACTTTACCATCCCGCATCAATGGAATTACATCATCCACATGCGGGTAGGGATAGACGTAATGAAGCCGCACCCAGATTCCAAGCTCCCCCAACGCTTCGCACAGATCAATAAATTTTGTGCGGCGTTTTTTTCCGCGCCACGGATATTCAACATATTTTGTATCCAACCCATAGGCACTTGTGTCTTGTGAGATGATCAATAATTCCTTCACACCCGCATTGACCAATTTCTCCGCCTCGAACATCACGTGATGAATGGGGCGGGACACAAGATCACCGCGTAAAGATGGAATGATACAAAACGTGCAACGGTTATTGCACCCTTCGGAAATTTTCAAATAGGCGTAATGACGCGGAGTGAGTTTTAATCCCGCATCCGGCACCAAATCAATGAACGGGTCATGTGCGGGCGGGGCGGCTTCATGCACCGCATTGACCACCGCCTCATATTGTTGTGGGCCGGTGATGGCCAAAATATTTGGATATTTCGCGGTGATCTGTTCCGGCTCCGCCCCCATGCATCCCGTGACAATCACGCGGCCATTTTCTTTCATCGCCTTACCGATCGCGGCCAGCGATTCTTCTTTCGCGGAATCCAAAAATCCGCATGTGTTGACGATGACAACATCGGCCCCATCATGTTTGTCGATGAACTGATATCCTTCGGAACGCAATGATGTCATGATGCGTTCGGAATCCACCAACGCCTTGGGGCAACCAAGTGAGACAAAACCGATTTTAGGCACATGCAATTGTTTTTCCATCCTGCGGGTTATAATCTGTTTTCGAATTTTTTCAAAATTTTTCTTGCGCGGCGCACAAACTTTATGGTCTCATGAAGATATGAACATGTGTCACACCCTTAAAAATTATGCGCACTCCACCCCAAATGGGGCGGGGGAAGTTGCGTTTTAAGGGGCTGAGACACCCATCAGCCCGATCCAAAAAGGGCTGATTTTCAAGGATTTTTCACCTTTTTCATCTTCCCCTTTCGGATCATAAAAAATGAACAGGAGAAGAGTATGGTTGAGATTTTAACACCACGTTTGATTTTTAAAATTCCCACTTTTGATGATGTCGATGAAATTCATGCCGCGAAAGTCAAAATGTGGCCGGAGTTACAAAAATGGATGTCATGGTCAAATGATGAAAGCGGCACTTACCAAGGCACACATGATTGGGTGACGCGCGCACAATCACCGGAAGATAACATCCCACTGATTGGCCGTGATCGTTTAACGCATGATTTTGTTGTTGCAAGCGGTGTGCATGGCGCATCACCCCATTTCTCAACCGGCTATTGGGTGGCACACAAATATCTTGGCAAAGGTTATGCAACAGAAACATGCATTGCCATGGTGCGTTTCGCATTTTTGGCGCGCGCCGCCGAAACAGTGCATATTGATCATTTTGAAGGTAACGACAAAAGCCGCCGCGTGATTGAAAAAACAGGTTTTATATTCACGGAACTTTCACCAAAAATACACCGCAGTCATTATGACGGTCGTATGTTGGATAGTTACCGCTACATACTCACTGATCTTTCAAACGTACCTGATTTAGAAATGAGTTGGAGTTAAGATTTCAGCTCAATCATGACGGGCACGTGGTCGGAGGCCTTTTCCCAATCGCGGGCGTCTGTGTGAATAAGGTGTGATTTTAAATGCGGGACAAGCGGTTGGGTCATCCACATATGATCAAGACGCCGTCCGCGATTTGATTTGCGCCAATCTTGATTGCGGTATGACCACCACGTGTAACATTTTTTGTCCTCTGGTACAAAATGACGAATAGCATCATGCCAATTTAATGATGCTTGCAATGCAGTTAATTTTTCGACCTCAATCGGTGTGTGCGATACCACATTCAAAAGTTGTTTGTGTGACCACACATCATGCTCCAACGGTGCGATGTTAAAATCACCCACGGCGATGATTTTTTCACGTGCGTTATGATTTTTACCAAAGAATTTTTTAAGGTCATCGACAAAATCCAATTTGTGGCCGAATTTTTCATTCTGATCACGATCGGGAATGTCACCCCCCGCCGGAATATAGATATTATGAAGGTCAATGCCGCCCACATTCACCGCAATGTGACGGCAATCATCACGCGTGACCCGCGAAAAAATACGCGGATTTGTCAGGGGCAGTTTCGACAAAATGGCCACGCCATTATAGGATTTCATACCGTTAATATGACGATATTTGAAACCAAATTTTTCAAAGATGTCATGCGGAAAAAATTCATCCGGTGTTTTGGTTTCTTGCAAACACAAAATATCAGGTTTGAGTTTTTTGACCAAACTTTCAAGAAGAAGCGGCGCACGCAGGCGCACCGAATTAATGTTCCATGTAACAATGCGCATGAATTAAAACGGCAATTTCATTCCGGCGGGAAGACCCATGTCACCCATGGCCTTTTGCGTTTCATCTTGCATTTTTTGATCGGCCTTTGCGCGCGCATCATTGCACGCCGCCTTGATCATATCTTCGATCATGTCTTTATCTTCGGTCAGAAGTGACGGATCCAATGCAATGGAACGCATCACACCCTTGCACGTGATCACCACGCGCACCATGCCGCCACCCGCAACACCTTCCACTTCCACTTCGGCCAATTGCTCTTGCAACGCTTCCATTTTCTTTTGCATTGCCTGGGCTTTTTGCATCATTTGTTGCATATTAAACATTGTCATCTCCTATCATTACAATTTCAGCATTCGAAAATTCATTGAGAATTTTTTGCACCAGCGGATCTTTTTTAACATCCTCAAGCCGTAAGTTTTTAAACGCCTTGTCTTGGTCTTGCAAGCTTGGTTGCGCATCACCATTGACAACAGTGACCATCCAACGCTGACCTGTGATTTTGCTCAACCGCGCGCCCAACTCAGATGCGAGTTTGGGGGGCGCGTTTTTGGACGTACGAAAATCAAGACGATGTTGTTCCAAGCGCGCAAGCTCGACAAATTGATAAACCTGATTGGCCAAGATCAACGCACCGTCTTGTTCCAACAACGCCACGACATCGCGCAAACTCTCTAAATTATTATTTGCGATGGCAACAGGTTCAACGCGCGGGGATAACGCCGCAACCGTGGCCGCCCCATTATTCCCCACACGCGCCGTCACATGGGACGCAGGCGCAGACGAAACAATCGCACGCGAAGGTGCGGATGTAACCACACCGCCTTGAAGATCACGCAAAAGTTTTTCAGGGTCCGGCAAATGCGCCGCGTAACACGCGCGCAAAATAACAATCTCGGCCGCACTTTGCGCATTGTTTGACACTTGCACATCATGAAGACCTTTGAGCATGATTTGCCACAAGCGTCCCAAAACCGGCATGGTCAAACGCGCCGCCATATCGGCTGCACGCGCTCGTTCGGATGACGCCATATTTGGTTCCACCGTTGCGGGCGCAGATTTTGCCGCTTGAAACTTGCTGAGAAGATGCGTGATATCAAGAAGATCTTGAATGACTTGCGTGGGGTCAGCGCCCGCGCGATAAAGATTGGCAACAATTGTCAACGCTGCGTCGGCATCGCCCGCGCACATCTGTTCAAATAAATCCAACAACGCGGTACGATCGGATAACCCCAACATGGATTTGACAAGATCCGCCGTGATGAGGCCTTGGCTCAACGCCATCGCCTGATCAAGAAGGCTTAAGCCATCACGCACCGAGCCATCCGCCGCACGTGCAATCATCGCCACCGCTTCGTCTTCGATCTTCATATTTTCTTTTTCGCACACCGATTTAAAGTGAGCTTGCAAGACATCCACCTCAACACGGCGCAGATCAAAACGTTGGCAACGTGATAAAATTGTGACCGGCACTTTGCGAATTTCGGTTGTCGCAAAAATAAATTTCACATGGGGTGGCGGTTCTTCCAATGTTTTTAAAAGCGCATTAAACGCATTTTTGGAAAGCATATGCACTTCGTCGATAATATAGACTTTGTAACGCGCTTGGGCGGGCGCATACCGCACACCGTCAAGAATTTCACGAATGTCATCAACACCCGTGCGTGACGCCGCATCCATTTCCATCACATCCGGATGACGATCTTCGGCGATGGCTGTGCAAATTTCGCAATCATCCGTGGGCCCCGTGGTTGGCCCCGCTTTTCCGTCCGCGCCTGTGTAATTGATGGCGCGTGCAATAATACGGGCGGTGGTTGTCTTCCCAACACCGCGCACACCCGTCAGCATAAACGCATGCGCCACGCGCCCGGAATCAATTGCATTTTTTAATGTGCGCACCAACGCATCTTGACCAATCAATTGATCAAAATTTTGCGGACGATATTTGCGCGCCAAAACGCGGTAAGCCGTTTCTTTTTGAGACATGGTGTGAGATTAGAGTGATTCAAAAATGATCACAATTGAAATGAATCGGGGATAAAATCAGGCAGATAAGGTGGAAGGTTGACAACGACCCGATGAAATTCGTTACGGCTGCTGTCTTTCGACCCTGACCGGATTGGCGACACAATCGCCCGCCGCAACCTTCCGCAGATGATATAGAAGTGTTTATCCCCCTTTGGCAAGATGAATTGCCGCATCATTTTGCCTGCTATGATCGCAAATTATACGTAGTCAGGTCATATCGTGCCAATTTATTACAAATTAATTTTTTCCGACTGTTTGATGGAATTTTTATAAATATCTGATTGACCAGCAGGGTCAGTTCGTTGCAAGTTTCGGATCGCAAACCAGCCCGGATGATCCGAAAATTACCCGCGCCATTGAGAGCTTGCTCACAAAAAAGCTATAAAAATACCAAATAATTGACATATTAAAAATAACTTTTGCCAAAAAATGACTTCTTTGGTACTGATTTGGTACTGGTTTCTTGCGTCCGGATAAGTGTTACACTATAACACAACTATCATCCCAATGAACAAGAGTGAGCAATGACACAAGCGGCCGTAAAATCTGCGCAGGGTTTCGAGGTGAAAGACCATCTTGGTTCTCATGATTTTATCTGGGACAAGCCTTTGGAGCTGCAAACCCAACAATCAATTGATCGTGTATTGGAATTTTTCCTGCGCAATGGGCGCATGCTCAATATCCAAGCAAAGGGAGATGTCGTCACCGTCGCCAAAAAAATTGTGAGCGACATGCGCCATCATATTCCCGACACGCTTCAAAATGATATGAATGAGATGATGAATTATCTTTTGAATTGGTTGTGTGATTATTGCGAAGCAACTAATACAAAATTTCTTGATGTTGAATTTTCACTGAAAAAATAAAAGCCATGAACATTCCCGCACGGATTAATCCTGACCATATTGAAATTGCCTTCCCGCACAGCCGTCACGCACATGACAAGGCGGCGACCATTGTGGATTTAATGGGCGGCCACAAAGCGCGCCGTTTTGAAATGAACGGCAACGGGTCTTCCGCAAAAAAAGATTTGGGGCTTTTGAGCGTGATCGCGGGTCAACAATGTTTCTTGCTGACGGGAAGCCGTTTTGACCAACAAGATATTCGCGATTTCGACAACAACATAAATGGCGGCCCCGGTCTTGCGATGGCCGGCAATGACCAAGGTGCATCACCTCAAGGCGGCGCGCACCAACCCCGCCCCGATCTTGCGCTTATCCGCCTGATGGGGAGCGCACTTGATACCACGCCGCCCGCCTTGATCAATGAAATTAGTGCACTTGTTCACACCGCTGTAAGCGAGCAGGAGCAAGAAAAGCAAATCGCAATCAACGATGTCTTGACCCAACTTGTTGATTTAAAAAATCTCAGCGAAATTGACGCCCTTCCCGCCGGCCAAGAACGCATGACGGTTTTGCTTCAAGAACTGACACAAAATATTCTCAGCACCAGCATTGAGAATTTTGACAATCAAACTTTTTCACATGCAATTCTTGATCTTGTCCAAGATCAAATTGTAACCATCACGAAAAATACTTCTGTTGATTTAAATATTTTGCAACAAGACATGCAAAGCATTGCGGTCAGGCTTGATCCAACCACGCAATATGCGCAGATCACTCAAGAAAGTGCAGCTGTTTTAAAAACCTTGTTGGAATCCGGCACCATCACACAGGAACAGCGCGCCGAGATTGAAAATCTTGTCGCCCTTCTTGAAAGTGATCCAGAAACAACACCCGCCCTTACACTTTCGCGCAGCCTTGCGACACTTTCCCCGGCAGTGATGGAGATGATTGCCGCACAGAATCTTTCAAATGGCACAGACATAATTGCGAGCGTGAAAGACGTCCTTCACGTGCGCTTGTCCCAAGAGATGGGGGTGAGTGTTGAAACCGCACGCGCCGTTGATGTTGCGTTTGTTGCACTTCTTGATAACCACGCGCAGATGATGGCACAACCGGAAAATCTCTCCCCCGCACAACAAGAAATTTTAAGCCAGTTGAATGTAAGCCTTGCGGCCTTTGAACAAGCCCCCGCATCCCTTGCAAATCTTGCACAAATTTTGACGCTTCAAAATAATATTGCGGAACAATTTACTACCCAAGAGACGAACGTAAACCCTGGCGCGGCGGCGGAACTTGTGGCGGCGACCACGGCGCTCTCAGAAGCGACAGTGGCTTTAGTCGCGCAAAATTATGATCTTAACCCCGCGCAAATAACTCTTTTGACTCAAGCCCTCACCGCGCCCGCATCACCTTCATCGCCGAGCCTTGAAAGCTTTGTGGCAACATTAAGCGAGCCGCAAAAATTGGATCTTCAAGCAGAGATTGCAAAAATTGAAATCTTGTCGGCAAGTGGCATCACAGTGCCGATTTCTGAAACGAATGCGCCTTTGCAAAATGTGCAAAATATTCAGGATGTCACGGTAATAACGCCCGAAACTCCGTCTCTTGTTTCCACCTTTGCGCAAATTGCAACTGCGTCAGATAATTTTGATGCACCTGAAAATATATCAACCGTGCCTTCGGTCACAGAAATTTCGGCCGCATCTGTTGACACAGAACAAACACCCATCACAGTGGCGAACCAAGATTTACAAGAACCTGACCAGCAAATAAATAATATCACGGCTGATGAACAAACCAGACCAGACGGCGCAGAGATTGCGGTTGCATCCGTTGCAACTATTGCGGCGACTGAATCAGAAATAAAAACCGAAACACCCAGTACACCCGATACACCCAAAACATCGCAAACACAGGTAGAAGCGCGCCCCGCGATAAGCCCAATCACACCGCCCCCACCCGCGAATGAAAATAAATCGCCTGTGCAAGTTACAAATCAACCCGCGCCCACGCCAGCATCGCCGCCTCCACCGCAATCTGGGGCGCCGTCACAACCGCCCGCGCCGGCAACCCCGCCGCCACCCGCACAGCCCGAAAAAAAGGTGGAAGAATTTTTCCAAAAACCAAAAGCGGGCGGAGAAGACACGCAAAAACCAGAAGTCATTTTACCAAAGGCGGATGTGCCCCCACCTGTCGTCGCGCCCGTGGCTCCGCCTTCATCGCCAATTTTACAACAACCATCCGCGCCACCACCCCCACCCACAAGATTGGACACTTTTGAAAGCCCGGTTGCGCGCCCCGCTGTCCCAGAAACACCCGAGCCGCCACCTAGACGCAGATTCGAAGGTGAACCAAAAACCTTGGCGGATTTTATGCCACCAGCTCCCGTAAATGACGAACCAGGTGACCCATCACCTTGTAAACGATGCCCTTTAGGTGGTGGTAGTTGTGATGGCTTGTGCAAGACAGAATTCAATAAAGCTCGTGGAAAAGTTGATGGAGAAAGTCCTGATAATGATCCCAAGAATGATCCAAATAAAGATCCCGATCGTGATCCTGAGCCAAAAATTCCTGAAGAAGAACTTGAAAAGATTATCAAGGAAACTGGCTTGCCAGAGGATGAAATTGTTAGACTGATAAAGAAAGGGCAAAAGGCTTTGGGTGACGATTTAGAAAAACGCGTGCAGGAAAAAGGTCTTGCACAAACACTTTTGGATATCAAACAAGCAAAAGAATTAGAAAGCGAAGCAATCAAAGAAGGAAAAGAAATTGATACGTCTTTAAAACATCTAAAAAATGATGGGGCAAAGCCCAGCACCATTGTTGTGAGCCCAAATCTTGGTGAGAAAATTGCCGCGCCAACATCTCAAAACACACCAAAGACATTTCAAGGAAATGGGATGCGCCAACGCACACCTCGTATGAATTAAAAAGGAGAGTATCAATGAGTAACCATACCCACACACGTTTTTCCATCAAAGATCCCGTTTATGTGGGCGATGAACAAAGTTTTGACGAAGCCCGCGCGTTTTTGGATGCGGATATTTTAGACCGCGGCTTGGCGTTGAAAAACTTCAACGATTCCAACCGTCAATTTTTTGAATTGACCCCCATTCATTCCGATGAGTATCCAATTTCGTTTTTAAATGAGAAGAATGAATTACAAACCGTGTTGTTGTGGGTGGATGCAGATCGAAACAATTGGGCCTCAAACTCACAAGGTGTGCTTATTCCACCTTTTGAAACCGCCCTTGCGGTGATCATGGATGTTATCCGTGACGAGGATGGAAAGCCTGTGGCACAACGCCCCGTCATGGTGGTTGCGGGGGAAGATTTTCAAGGTGTTTTGGAATATCGCGCATCGTGCTGTGGGTCACCCGCAGATGGTTTCAGCGCAATCGTTTTCTTGAAAAACGAAGCCGGCCAAACAACAATTGAAATTGCCGATGCCTTCACAACCAAAGAAGATATGAAGCAATATTTCCTCAACATGGATGAAAAAGGTGGTGCGTGGTGCAACACCGCATTCTTGAAAGATCTTTATATGAACGATGCGCAATTGAGCGCACACGTATCACCCGGGGCGGCCGCACCTTCTGCGCCAGCGCCGTAATGGAAATAGCTGGATCAGACTTGCGCCAAAAAATCTAAATCAATATGGCCGGATGATGCGCAATAACCGCGCATGTTAAAATCAGAAGGGTGAGCGGCGTAACGGATCGGTTGGCCGTGCCCATCGGTCATGGTGCCGCCGGCGGCAACAAGAATGGCGTGGCCGGCCGCAATATCCCATTGCGAAATTTCGCGAAAGCGCAAGCTGATATCCGCCTTGCCCGATGCAACCAAACAAAATTTTATTGAGCTTGAGCGGCGCAAAAGTTTTTCAATTTTAAATTGTTCTAAAAAAGCATTGCGTTTTGGTGTGGCCGCACCGCCACCACTGACCGCAACGGTCAACCCTTCGCGAAGCGGTGTGCGCACGCGAATATTTTTCTCAAGGCTCGTGTCATCCAAAATACGCCGCGCGGTCCCCGGCCCGTGCCCGGCATAAAGCTCCCCCAAAGCCGGCGCATAAATAACACCCAATAACGGTTGACCTTGATGAACAAGGCCGATATTCACCGTAAAATCTTTTTCACCCTTGATGAAACCGCGTGTGCCGTCCAACGCATCGACAAACCACACATATCCGGATGAATCAAAATGCGGAATGTCGCCGCGCGAAATTAATTCCTCGCCAATCACGGGAATGCCGGGTGTCATGTCATGCAAGATCTTGATAATTTCTTTTTCCGCCAGATCATCAGCAAGTGTGACCGGAGAACCATCGGATTTTGATGTGAAACCCAACCCGCCCGATTCATCGAAATGATCCAATAAAATCTCACCGGCTGCGCGCGCGCAACGTATCACTTGGTTACACAAAGCGGCGGGGTAATTCAAAATAGGCGGCAAAGTTTCAGTCATTCGAAAATATTACGAAACATTGCGCAGCATGACACCACGATCGGGACGCACTTCGGGACGCCCGACAGACACGTAATGAAATCCGCGCACTTGCATTTCGGGCAATTTATAAATATTGCGCAAATCAATCAAACGCGGCGTCTTCATCAGAGCCTCAAGACGATCAAGCTGAAGCGCACGAAACTCGTTCCACTCGGTCAAAATCACCGCCGCGTCGGCATCTTTTACGGCTGCGTAAGTGTCTTCACACCACGTGACATTGGGCAATGATTTTTGCGCATGCTCCATCGCCGCCGGATCGAACGCGGAAATGACCGCGCCCGCTTTTTGCAATTCGGGAATAATCACCAAAGACGGCGCATCGCGTATGTCATCCGTGTTGGGTTTGAACGCCACACCCAAAATTGCAATTTTTTTACCCGCAACCGACCCATCGCACGCATCAATAATACGTTGCGCCATCATCTGTTGGCGTTTGAGATTTGACGCAACAACCGCATTTACAATTGTTTGCGGCGCCGTGTAAAGTTCCCCCGTTTGCACCAAGGCCAATGTATCTTTCGGGAAACATGACCCACCATAACCGGGGCCCGCATGAAGAAATTTTCCACCAATACGCCCATCAAGACCCATGGCGCGCGCGACATCTTGCACATTGGCGTTTGTGCGCTCACATAAATTTGCAATCTCATTGATGAAAGTAATTTTGGTCGCCAAAAACGCGTTGCTTGCATATTTGATGATCTCGGCTGTCTCAGGCGAGGTCACAACCATCGGCGTTTCATTCAAATAAAGCGGGCGATAAAGTGTGCGCATCACATCCGTTGCTTGGTCGCTGTCGGTTCCGATCACAACGCGGTCGGGGCGCATGAAATCATTAATCGCCGCACCTTCGCGCAAAAATTCTGGATTCGAACACACATCAAATTCCGCATTGGGGTTCACACGGCGAATGGTTTCCGCAACTTTGCGCGCCGTGCCAACGGGCACGGTTGATTTTGTGACAATCACCGTATAGCCAGTTAAATGTTTGGCCACTTCTTCCGCCGCTTGGAACACATAAGATAAATCCGCATGGCCATCCGATGCGCGCGGCGGTGTACCCACCGCAATAAAAACTGCGTCCGCTTGTGTGACCGCTTCTTGGATATCGGTTGTGAAACTTAACCGCCCCGCTTTGACTTGTTTTGCCACAAGTTCATCAAGCCCAGGTT
The DNA here is from genome assembly GCA_027482195.1 of Alphaproteobacteria bacterium. Taxonomy (GTDB): domain Bacteria; phylum Pseudomonadota; class Alphaproteobacteria; order Micavibrionales; family Micavibrionaceae; genus Micavibrio_B. Next base: position 39,205 of record JAIXWE010000092.1, read on the forward strand.
CAAAAATGGGAATCTCCCCCTTATTTAGGCGCGCGATTTTTTGTGAGTCTTTATCAACACAGGTCACTTGAATACCAAATTCGGCAAAACACGTGCCCGAGACCAAACCGACATATCCCGTTCCGACAACACCAATTTTCATCATGATTTTTAACCTTTTTGCGATGGAAATGAGAAATTTTTATCCTTTTTTCGTGTGAAAAGGAAGGGTTTTCTGATAAAGATCCTTTATGACCGAAAAGAACCCAGAGATTGCGCGCGCCATGCTCCCCGTTTTACAAGAAGCGGGACAAATTGCGAAAGATTATCGCCGCCGCGCTGATGCTGATTTCGCCATTATGATCAAAAAAGATGGATCAAAAGTCACGGGAGGTGATTTGGCCGTTCATGAATTTCTTGCGCGCGAAATTCCCAAAATCACACCCGACATTCCCGTCGCATCCGAAGAAGATCCCGCATCACATATTGATTATGGTGATCATCCTTATTGGGTTTTGGATCCGATTGACGGCACAAATAATTTTATCAATGGCCGCGCAAGCGCAAGCAATGATTATTCCATTTTGGCCGCCATTGTTCAAAACCGCTTGCCGCAACTTGGTCTTGTTTATGGGCCTGAATCTGAAACATTATATATCGCGATGCAAGCAGGCGGTGCTTATAAGGTTGATGACAATAATATTTCCAACCCACGTGTTTTAAAAACGCGCACATGGGAAAAAGGTGATGATATTATTATTGGGACAACACATTATTTTGACACATCCCCTTACAAAGATTTTTTAAAACAATCCTTTGAACGTGCCGGATTCAAACCAATTTTTCAAAAATTTGAGCCCACCATCTCACGCATTTGCAATGTCGCGGAAGGAATTGTGGATGTTTATGCAACTGCCCTTTCCTCGCCCGCGGGCGAGTGGGATATTGCGGCGGCGCATGTTGTGTTGAATGAAGCAGGTGGCGGCGTGATGAACCTTAAAGACCTTGCAACACCGGTGCGTTACGGCAACCCCGCACAAGGTATGACCAACATCATGGCGGTGAGTGATATGAAAGCTGCGCAATTGGCCTTGACGTTATAAGCAAAGACATTAACCTTCAAAAAAAACCTATAGGATTTTATCATGACCGATTCAAACCCTCCTCTTCCTCTTTTTTACAAAAACCCCATTCCTTTGGAAGCCAAAGCGCATGCCGATCTTGGTTTGAAAGTCAATTTTGGTTTAGGCTTTGCGGTGGAAGTGAACGCCGTTCCAATTAATTTGATTGAGTTCCCACAGATTTGCCATTCCTACCCGATTGCTTTTAGCGCGGATGCAAACGCAACCCCGGTTGCAATTTTGGGATTGCGCGATAAAGAAAATTTATTTTTGAATGCAAAAAATGAATGGCTTGCGGATACGTATATTCCCGCTTATATCCGCCGTTATCCGTTTATTTTTTCCGAAGTTCCCAACAGCGATAATTTAACATTATGTGTTGATATGGGTGACGATACGGTCGATTTAAAATCAGAACAGAAATTTTTTACCAAAGACGGAAAAGCAAGCCCGCTTTCCGAAAATGCGTTGGAATTTTGTAAGTCCTATCACACCGCAGCCAAACAAACAGTCGAGTTCTCACAAGCTTTGCATGAATCTGGATTGTTGGTGACACGCCAAGCGGAAATTACCATTGCGGGTGATAAGAAAATCAACTTCTCCGGATTTCGTATTTTGGATGAAGAAAAATTTGCGCAGATGGATGATAAACTTTTCCTGTCCTGGCGCGCCAAAGGATGGTTGCCCTTTCTTTATGCCCATTTATTTTCGGGCGCCCAGTGGCAACGCTTAACCCGTCTTTTGAACCAACGCTTGCCGGCCAAGGCTGCCTAAACGTCTGATCCACAGGGTTTTTTAAGGAGTTTCACCTAAAAACTTGAAGTTTTGGGAAAGCTCATGCTACAAGTACCACTTCACATAAACTTATTGTCATGAGGGAAAAACACATGCCCAAAGTTGGTGCCCAAAAAGCCGCGCATATGACCGGTGTGGCCAAGTCAACCATTCAACGCGCGATGAAATCGGGCAAACTGTCTTACGAAGTGGATGAGCACGGCCAGAAACTCATCGACACATCCGAATTGGAGCGTGTGTTCGGTTTGAAAAATACGCAAAGCTCATCGGATCCATTGATTCAAGCAGAGCTTCAAAAAGCCGCCGACATGATTGAGATGGAACGTATGAAAATGCGTATCCGCATGTTGGAAGATCAATTGCACACCACGCAAAACCAATTGGATGATGCAAAGGTGCAACGTGACCAATGGCAAAAACAAGCCCAGCAAGTTTTGCTCACCTCACAAGCGTCACAAAAAGCGGCGGATGAGTTGAAACAAGAATTGAAAGACCGCGAACAGCGCGAACGCATGGCACGTCAAAAACAAATGGAATTGCGCATGAAAAAACTTCAAGCACAAAACCAAAACAGCCAAGAAGAAGCCCAAAGTTTTTGGGAGCGTCTGTTCAAACGCGCATAAAATCCTGTTCGTTTTAAATTTTTATGATAGCGTGTAAGTATTATGATCTTACACGCTATTTTTCTGGTTTTACTCAGCTTTCCTGTGGCACACGCGGCCCCCCTTCCCGCACCAGCCGTAGTCAGCGAGGCGCAGATTGCCACGGCACAGGCGGCACAAAATTTGTGTGAATCGTCAAGCCAAATGCGCACCCATTATGATTGCACCTGTATCGGGGCGCAAAGCCTTGAAACCTTACGGCGCATGCGCCTTGAACAGCTCTCGTTCACACAAGAAAACGCGATACAAAAAAGATGCCCCAACATGACCGATGTTGCGGGAAATATGTTCACACGGTGCATGAGTTGGGGAGTCCTCAACAAAAAGACACAAGAAAGTTTTTGCGAATGTTACGCCAACCGTTATGCGTTAAGCTTTGCACGCAACGCCACAGACAATAACACCCAGCGCGAAGAGATGATGACGGCCGCATTGAATGCGTGCAACATCTCAACGGCGATTATTCGCCCGTAAAATTCAAAACGGAATCGGCCCCATGTATGACCGTATGGCTTAAGCTCGTCACGTGTGGCAAAATATGGACAAAGTAAAAATCCGCCAAGGCGATATACTCTTTTTCGTCCTGTGCCAATCCTGCTTGTTTCATACGTTCCATCATCACCCCGCCGGCAAAAACACCCATCATGTTTAAAAACGGAACCGCGATCGCCGCCAGATGATCAAGATGTGACGCGTGTTTTTCAATATGCGCAACCGCCGCTTCAATCTGCTTACATGCATTTTGTAACGCATTATTCTCAGTGATATGGGTTTGGGATTCTGAGAGATAGGCTTCCAGCGCGCCACCTTTATCACGCAAAATTTTGCGAAAGATCAAGTCATTCGCCTGAATACCATTTGTGCCTTCGTAAATTGGCAAAATGCGCGCATCACGGAAAAATTGCGCCGCGCCTGTTTCCTCAACAAACCCCATGCCGCCATGCACCTGAACACCCAGTGATGTGATGGTTACCGCATTATCTGTGCACCATGATTTTACAATCGGCGTTAAAAAATCGACCCGGGCTTGGGATTCCTTGTTCCCCATACGCGCGTGATCAAGATGGTACGCCGCATCATAAGTCAATGCGCGCCCCGCCAATGTCAAAGCTTGCATCGTCATGATCATGCGCTTGACATCCGGATGTTTCGAAATACTCAGCGTGTCGCCGTGACCACTTAAGGCTTTTCCCTGCGCGCGGTTGCGTGCGTAATCCATGGCAGCTTGGGTCGCGCGTTCCGACACCGCCACACCTTGAAGACCCACAGACAGACGCGCATTATTCATCATCGTGAACATGCATTTTAAACCTTCATGTTCTTGCCCAATCAACCACCCCACGGCACCACCGTGATCACCAAATTGCATGGTACAGGTGGGGGAGGCATGAATGCCCAATTTATGTTCAAGCGACACACACTTCACATCATTGCGTGTGCCATCGGGTAAAAATTTCGGCACAAGAAAAAGAGAGATTCCACGCGTACCTTCGGGTGCATCAGAAAGGCGCGCAAGCACAAGATGAATAATATTCTCCGCCACATCATGTTCGCCGTAAGTGATGTAAATTTTTTGGCCAAAAATACGGTATGTGCCGTCATCATGGCGCGTGGCCTTTGCGCGTAATAACGCGAGATCGGACCCCGCTTGTGGTTCGGTTAAATTCATCGTTCCCGTCCAATGACCGGAGATGAGTTTTTCCAAATATGTTTTTTTCAAATAATCTGATCCGTGAACTTCCAAGGCGTCAACCGCCCCTTGATTAAGAAGCGGGCACAGACCAAAAGACAAATTCGCCCCTTGCCACATTTCTTGAATGGGAAATGATAGCAACCACGGCAAACCTTGCCCACCATGTGTGGGGTCAAAGGGCACGGCGTTCCACCCGCCATCGCGATATTGCTCATAGGCTTGCTTGAAACCCGGCGCGGTTGTGACCGACCCGTTATCCCACACCGCGCCGTGTTGATCCCCAACCCAATTCAGCGGTGCCAAAACTTCTTCCGCCAATTTTGCGGCCTCGGTTAAGACGACCGAGACCATGTCGCCGTCAATCTCATCACGTCCAAGATGGTGAAGGGGGGTCACATGATCAAGAAGGAAACGCATCGTCGCAACGGGGGCGGTGTAGCTTGGCATTCAAAACTCCTTTTTCACAGATTATCACAAGAAAGAAGCCATTTCTCAATGTGGCACAAAGTTTGCGAAGATACTCTTAAGAAAAGGGTAAAAACGCATGATTTCGGCCACAAATCCTTATGATATGTCTGATCTTTCCGCGCTCAAGTCCCGTGCGGGGGCAAAAATTGCCGGGGCAATCCAAAATGCCAGTGCGCGCACCGGCACTGATTTTTCTTATCTTCTTCAACAAGCCAATGTCGAAAGCAGCTTTCGCCCGACGGTCAAAGCGCGTACAAGCTCCGCCACCGGCCTTTTTCAATTTATTGAATCAACCTGGATCAGCATGGTGCGCGACCATGGCGCAAAATATGGTCTCTCAAACCTTGCATCGCGCATTGACGAAAATGGGCGCGTGAGTGATCGCGCAACACGCCAACAAATTTTGAACCTGCGTAAAGACCCGCATTTGGCATCCTTGATGGCGGGCGAATATGCTTCCGATAACAAAGACCATTTGCAAAAAAAGGTTGGTGGCGAAATTGGATCCACCGAACTTTATATGGCCCATTTCATGGGCCCGGGTGGTGCAGCAAAATTTTTAAATGAATTAAAAGATAACCCGAACGCCAGTGCCGCACGCGTATTTCCCCGCGAAGCTCGCGCCAATCCGAATGTATTCTTTAATGAGGGTAAGCCGCGTACCCTGACCCAAGTTTATGCATTTTTTGACCGTAAATTTGCGATTGATACTGACCAAACCCCACAACAGATTCAAACGGCGCAGGTTGATGTTCCAAACCAAATCACGGCCGCCCCGCGGACATATGCCGGGCGGGTTGATGTGTTTGATGAAACAAAAGGCACATGGTTTAAATCATCAGATCCAACGGATATTTATAAAGATCAATTGCTCACCGCCCTGTTGCCGGAGCGAAGCGGCCAAACTGGTTTTGGGATGCAAGGATTTTTGCACACACCGGTTGATATTTTGACGTTACTTGAGGCGCAAAACACCCGTCGTGACGAGCGTTATAACGTTTAAGATTCGTGCGATTTCGCCGCACGTTGTAAACGATCATTGATCGCAATCCCCACACCTTTTTTTGGAATATCCATCACCGCAATGGATTGATACGGGCTTTGATCCAACTCACGCAGATAACGAAATAAATATGCGGC
>JAIXWE010000125.1 GCA_027482195.1 Alphaproteobacteria bacterium
AACCTTTATAAGGCATTCATTTTCTTGAGGTCTTGGCCGCGGCCGCGTGGCGGGTGTGATATATTGTATATCGCCCGATCCCGCTAATTCCATGACCTTCATCAAGGGTTGCTCTTTTTCCATTATCACTTTATTTTCTTTGTATGTTTGACGATGATCTTGATCCGCGCACGAAGAAAAAAATACCCAAAAATCTCGACAATTATTCCGTGTCGGAATTGGAAGAGTATATCACAAATTTGAAAAATGAAATCACGCGCGTTGAAAATGAAATTTCTAAGAAAAAAACTCACAAGGATGCAATCTCATCCTTGTTTCGCTCAAACCCCTCATCGTAAAGGAGAATAACATGGCAAAAGTGGCTCTCGTAACCGGATCAACAAGCGGAATTGGCTTAGGCATTGCGCAAACCCTTGCATCAAAAGGGTATGATATTGTCATCAATGGTTTTGGTGACCCGGCCGCGATCGAGGCTGAGCGTTCAAACATTGCCAAAACATATAACGTGCGTTGCGAATTTGTACCGTGTGATATTACAAAGGCGGATGAATGCACGACAGCCATTGAAACGGCCCAGGCGAAAATGGGGTCAGTTGATATCTTGATCAATAATGCGGGCATTCAATTCACAGCCCTCGTACATGAATTTCCGGTTGAAAAATGGCAAGCGGTTTTGGACACCAATTTATCAGGTGCGTTTTATTTATCGCGCGCGGTGTTACCGTATATGCAGAAAAATGATTACGGCCGCATTATTAACATCGCCTCTGCGCATGGGCTTGTCGCCTCAACACAAAAGGCGGCTTATGTCGCCGCAAAACACGGTATTGTTGGTTTGACAAAAGTGGTTGCTCTTGAGAATGCAAAACAAAATATTACCTGTAACGCCATTTGTCCGGGATGGGTGTTAACACCTCTTGTGCAACAACAAATTGATGCGCGTTCCGCGAAGGAAAATATACCTGTCAAGCAGGCAGAGATTGACTTGCTCTCCGAAAAACAACCCAATGTACGTTTTGCGCAACCCGCAGAAATCGGCGAGTTGTGTGTTTATTTGCTCTCTGACGCCGCACGAAACGTGACCGGCACGACGCTTTCGATTGACGGCGGCTGGACAGCACAGTAAGGTGCATTTTTACTTATAAAGGATAAGGTTATGGATGAAATTGAACAGCGTTTGCGCGACACATCAGAAGCTTGCGTGAAATCTTACGCGGCTTGGAATAGCGGTAAGAAAAACGCCGATCATCGCGAGGCACTTTTGGAAGCTGTGCATGAGCTGCGCAAAGTTGCGGCACGTTTGGAGATTGAGTTGGCTGTTTCAGAACGTCAAGAAGTGATGGGACGTCATATTCCCATTCCTCCGCACCGTTCATCAACACGCCGCGGTGGTGAGTTGCCGGAATTTTTGACCGAAGGTGCCGCCGATGATAACAACGGCAATCAATCGGAAGCCCAGCAAAGCCAACAACCACGCAGCGGCGGGTTCCAGCGTCGCCCCATGCGTCGCCCACAACAAGGCGGCCAAGGTAACAACCCGCGTGGCAATGCTGAATAATCTATAATTTTGTTTCTTTTGTCTCTAAGACATCAGCTAAGCGCGCGGTGGCCGACCCCGGGCGTAAAGGTTTTTGCTGGCTTTCATGTGCGGCCCACCCGATCAGAAAAATAATTTCAAAACTGGCGGTGATGCGTGTTGGATCTTGTGGGTCGGGGTAAAGCTTTTGATAAAGTGTATTGGCATTGTTAAAAAAACGGCGCGGTGTGAATGTTTTCAGGCGTGCGGTGATAATATTCCCTTCGCCCATTCCGCGTAAATCACGCATCACATGAAAAAGATCACGATAAGCCACACGTAAAATTTCCGAATCCACAACCGGTAACGCAAATCCGGCGCGCTGGAGCAAGCTTCCCATTTCTGGTTTATCAATAAAGGGATAAATGCGCGGGCTTGCGCCGTTCGATTGTGCGATCTCCGTTTGATAAAAAACATCACGCAGTTCATAAAGTGTTTCACCCCCGGCCATACAGCCAATAAAAAACCCATCGGGTTTTAAGCTGCGGCGTATTTGAATGAGAATACCCGGAAGATCATTCAAGCTGTGTAAATCAAGGATTGAGATTATTGCATCTTGGCTTTGTGGTTCTAAAGAAACTTCATCATGCTCATTGGTAATGTGAATCTGTGTGATATTTGCGCCGACAGATTTTTTTAGAATCTCAATAAAAGAGGGGCTTATGCGCCCGATCACCGCGATGTTTTTGAGCTCGCGTTTAATATCTTGAAGCCGGTCAGAAATTTGATTTTCCGCCCAGTCTTGTAAGAAAGAAAAATCTTTGAAATTTTTTTCAGCGCGGGCGCGTTGATATGTGCGATGAGCGCGGGAGAAAACAGTCATTATTTCGGGCGCGTCATGATATCAAACGGGGAAAGGTCACGTTTTTCCTCTTGTTTTGATTCTGAGAAGATGGATGAACCGATGACGCTTTCGCTTGCAACAATACGCGATTGAGAAAGTTGATCGGAAAGTTTGACTTCGTGATCCCAATTGACCGACAGATCGTTATCTTGACACATTAAATTATAAGTTTGCGCCACAACTTTAATAAAGCTTTCGCAATTATCCCAATAAAGCATCTTCCACAGATCTTTCAACATGGTGAGTTGTGTTGTTCCGTGACGAAAGCCACCAAAAGCCGGGCGAATATTCGTGACAACAAAAGGATAAACACGGTGTGGAGTTAGGCCAATATGCGTGAAATAACTTTCGCCCATGCGCGCCACAAATTTTGGATCAACATTAAACTTATCGGCCACATAACGCTGTGCGGCGTCCATATCGGTCACATCTTTTGGAAGTGGAAAGCTTGGGAGGGTTGTGACAAGCCCCGTGTTATTATAACGCTGTGGCACAGGAAGGTATTCAGTTACCACGCCGGCTAAAACTTCGCCATTTAAATCGCGCACCAAAGGTAAGACAACGGCGGTGTTGATTGTTGTATCTTCTTGAACAATAAACTCCATATCACGAGCGGCGAGGCCGGCCATACCGCCACCTTGGTCGCGCCCTTCATCGACAAAACGCGATTGGATAAGACGAATATTCCCGGCACTTCCTTTGATTGTTTTAAAACGATCATCTTTAAGAGACATTTTTTTCACGATGTTCTTAATGTTCGCAACTTCTGCCTCCGGTAATTCAGAAATTTGCAACGGCATCTCTGACCATACTTCGCTGCGAATACCTGTATGTTTGAAAAGGGCCAGTAATTGCGCCTCTAAACGTGATGTTGGCAAATATCCAACCGCGATGGCATTTAAGATAGCTTGCGCATCAAATTCACGGAAATGCCCCGTGCTTGAGAACCCTTCGATATCTTGCAGAACAGCTGGCGGTGTAAACGCTTTGTAATGATTCTCAACGCGGTAATAATAAGTTTCAATTTTTTCATCAATGCGATAAGGGTCGGGGAAAAAGCCGGGCCCGTCAATTAATTGCGCATCGGTTGATGCTTTGATTCCTAAACGTTCGCTTGAGAAAGTTAAAAGCTCTTTGATGTTCGCAAGTTCTTTTAAGCGGCGCAGGCTGTGGGCTTGAAGCGCAATCGCTTCGATCATATGACCCGACCATCGCCGTCCATCAAGGTTTTTACCCGTACGCGGTGCGGCGTTTGCAAGACCACGTGGCACACCTTCATGCAAATAAATTTTCAGCTTGTTATCGGCTGTGATACGAAACGGGATCACTTCTGCAATGTCCAAATCGCGCGTGGCGATATCGGTAATGGCGCCCGTGCGTTCATCACGCACCGTGCGTAAATAAACAGTTCCGGCGCGCGCGCGGGATGTGCGACGTTCTTGGACAATTTGGCTCGCATTTTTTTCGATTTTTTGCGCGATGATCATATGGCTGGTCGGCGGCGGACCCATCGGTGTTCCGTCTTCGCGATAAAGACGAATTTTTCCGTGATAACGCGTTTTGATAAATCCTTCGTCCCAGTGCGGTGCCGAATATAAAACCCGCGCACCTAAAGTGCGTAGTTCCTTACGAAAATCTTGCTCTGTAAAAAAGGTATATTCTTTCGGCATCTCAGCCAGAAAATTTTCGCGATTATCTTTGCGTAAAAGAAATTCATACGCCCATTTGAGTGGCAAGCGGAAAAGCCGCGTACGCGGATAGGTCGGCGGAAGCTCTTCCAAGAAGAACCCAGCACCTTCGGGGTGCATTTGGTCGCGCGCATTTTCGGAGTAAAGGATCAATAAATCTGCCTCCGACATTGTGGTGATGTCGTCACTCGCTGGGTTCGTGTCTTTAAACTCAAGCAGCACATAGTCAGACGGGCTTGGTAAAATATAATCACGGATTAATAAAAACCCGTCATTGCGCAATGCGCGGTATTGATTGGCAAGGGCGCGCCCAATCACACGTTCGTTATACTGATTGGCGGAGTATATTTCATGCAAGACGAAGGAGTTGATAAAAGCATCTACCGAATTGTTGGGTGCGATGGGGTCAAAAATATTGCCCGTATGAAAATCAAGATTTTCACGTTGGAAATTTTTGCGTGCGTTCTTGATAGTTGTTTCATCCGCATCTAAACCCGACACGCGAATCTCGGGGTGAAGGGACGCCATGGCGTATGTCATCGCCCCGTCATAGCTTCCCACGTCAATCACGCGCGCGCCGGGGTCGAGCAACAAATGCGCCATCGTGAACCACGCTTTTTTGACGGTCGGTTTTTTAACGGCTGAAATTAACGCCAATCTCTCGGCCTTGGCTGGGTCAAGATCTGTGTGTGCGGGCACAGGCGGCGTGGGGGCTTCGGAATTGCCCAAAGGCTCCCCCGCAGGGCGCGAAGCCTTGCGAAGTCCGAACTTCAGCGAACTGTGATCCGATGCTGTGCCCATATCTCGATGCTGTAAGAATTGAGCCACAGTATAGCGGAAGTCATTGAAAAAATTCAATAAAAATAGGAATTGCGGTTGGTCACAAAGACTGGGACAATGGGGTGTTAAAAACCAAACAAAAACAATGTGTTACAGAAAATACCCTGGCGATGCTCAAAATTGTCACACGTGCCTTAAATGCTGTTTTACCCAGCCGTTGCCCTTTAACGGGTGAAATTGTTGAAAGCCCGGGGCTTTTGTCAGCTCAGGCGATTCAGGCGTTGGATTTCATCGAGAAGCCTTTTTGCAAAAGTTGTGGTGTGCCGTTTCGGTTTGTTTATGCGCAAGACGACATTCATCATGACATGGAATGTGCGTCATGTGCGGCACGCAAGCCGTCATTTGATCGCGCGCGCGCGGCACTTGTTTATGATCAAGAAAGCCGAAAAATTATTCTGGCTTTCAAGCATGGGGATCATATTCATATGACTTCATCATTGGTGCCGTTATTGCGCAAAGCGTGTGAAGAAATGGCGGCGGAGTGTGATGTCATTCTTCCCGTGCCCCTTCATTGGTTGCGCATGGTTAAGCGTCGTTATAACCAAGCGGCTTTATTGGCAACGGGGTTGGGGCATGATGTGCAAAAACCCGTTCTGCTCGAAGCGCTTGAGCGCACGCGTTACACCACCACCCAAGGTCATAAAAATGTTAAAGATCGTAAGGCGAATGTGCGCGGAGCCTTTCGCGTGTCGAAAAAATTTATCAAGGATTTAAAAGGGAAAAAAGTTCTTCTCGTGGATGATGTTTTAACAACCGGAGCCACGGTTGAAGCCTGTGCGACGGCGCTTTATGCGATTGGTGTCGCGCGGGTTGATGTTGTGACATTGGCACGCACGGTTAAAGCATCCGATAACGTGTAAGCCAAACTAAAGTCCGGTGAGAGGCCTTGGCGCATCAAGAAATTTTTAAGCGCAGGGATGTCGCGCACCATTTGCAATCCAATGCGCCGCATGTCATGAAGAATTAAATGATCATGAACCAAAGCTTGGCTGAGAAGATGGGTGCCAAGCAAGCGCGGTGAAATATCTTGGGTGCGTTGTTGCGCATATTTTTGAAGAACAGCGTTGTGACCAATATCTTGTCCTGCACGAGCCGCCGCCACAATCATATCATATAAATTTGTGACATCGCGCAAACTTAAATTCAAACCTTGCGCCCCAAGAGGGGTAAGTACATGAGCGGCTTCCGCAATCAAGGCTGTGCGCGGGGCGGTCAGTTTTTTTGTGTATTGCGCAATGATTGGCCATGATTGCGGCCCGTCCATTAAATGCAACCGCCCCAAAACATCATCACTTTTGCGCTGTAAGGCCTGTAAAAACTGTGTTTTGGGAAGCTTTAAGATTTCATGTGCGTCAGGGCTTTTCTCCAACCACACAAAACTTGATTTTTTTTCATTCAGCGGCACAAGCGTGAACGGCCCGCCCGGGTAATGCAATTCTGTTGAAATATGATGATGATTTTGCGTGTGCTCAACATATCCGGTGAGGGCGGTTTGATGATAATCATGACGCCATAAGGGAATGTGGGAAAGCTCACGCACACGCGATTGGCGTCCATCCGCAGCAATAAGAAGTTTGGCCGTGATGTTTTGTTTATTTTGAAGTGAGATTGAGATTTTATTTTTATCCGCCGTGATGTGATCAATCACGGTTTCATAAAATGAAATATTTTTGTAATTGTGCGCAAGGCGGCGCAACTCTTTGTGTAAGATGTGAAGCGGTGTATTAAACCCGAATTGTTTTAATCCCAAATCACGGCTTGGGAACGCGGCTTCGATGCGCGGATGTTGTGTTTTATCAATGATCTTTAACGCTTCCATCCGTGTGGCGTGCGGGGCAATATTTTGCCAACAACCAAGATGGTTCAAAACCTCAATTCCTTGGTTCATAATGGCGGCGGTGCGGTTGGTTGCGGGTGTTTCAAGATGGGGATCAATCACAATAATATCAAATCCGGCCTTGGCTAAAAGATTGGCCATGACCAAACCCGCTTGCCCCGCGCCAGAGATAACAACATCGGTTGATTTCATCCTCTAAAGATATATATGCTAATGACAAAAATCCATACGCAAAAGAAAATCAAATGGCAAAAGTTGAAATTTATGTTTGGTCAACCTGTCCTTATTGCCGTCGCGCCAAAGAATTATTAGAGGCGAAAGATGTCTCTTTCACCGAATATGACATCACGGGAGATGAGGCGGCGCGTGATAAGATGATGACGCGCGCGAATGGAAGACGTTCTGTGCCCCAAATTTTTATCAATAACCAGCATATCGGCGGATGTGATGACATTCACGCTTTGGAAGAGTCTGGTAAACTTGATCAGCTTTTGGCGGCTTCATGATGGTGCGGGTTGCGTGCATTCAAACGAATACCGGCCCGGATATCGCTGAAAACACCCGGAAAATTTGTGATGCCATTGATAAAGCGGTTGTGGGTGGTGCTGAATTCATTCTAACCCCCGAAAATAGTTGCCACATCATTACACCATCACACCGCAAGCGTGACACCGCAATGATGGAAGAAGATCATATATTGTTAAAGGCCGCGTGTGAGAAAGCGTCACAACATCGTGTTGCAATTTGCTTGGGTTCTTTGACCATCAGGAATTTACAAGGGCAACTTTTTAATCGTTCTTTTATGATTGGCAAAGATGGCCGCATCATTACGCGTTACGATAAGATTCATTTATTTGATGTGGATCTTCCGAATGGTGAAAAACATCGCGAGAGTGATGTGTTCACCGCCGGTACGCGCGCCGTTATTGCGGATCTTGCGGATGTGAAAATTGGAATGAGCATTTGTTACGATATTCGTTTCCCGCATCTTTATCGTGATTTGGCCAAGGCGGGCGCACAGATTTTGCTGATCCCCGCCGCGTTTACGGTGCCCACCGGGCGCGCACATTGGGAAGTTTTATTGCGCGCACGCGCGATTGAAACCGGATGTTTTGTTATGGCGGCCGCGCAAACGGGCCGCCACGATGGGGGGCGTCAAACATGGGGTCATTCGATGATTATTTCACCATGGGGCGATATCATGGTGCAAAAGGAAGAAGATGAAGACGTCATTTTTGCCGATCTTGATCTTTCGAAAGTCAGCTCCGTGCAAAGTGCGATCCCCGCCTTGCAGCATGATCGCACTTATACCTTAGATATCAATGCGGCTTCCTAATTCCATCACGCGTTTGCTCGGGAGCTGATAAAAATCAGCGGCTGAAGAAGCATTGCGTGACATCCACGCGAAAAGATATTCCCGCCACAAAGCCATGCCAGGAAGTTTGCTTGGAATAATTGTCTCGCGCCCGATAAAGAATGAAATCTTATCAAGCTCAAGATTAAATCCGTGTGCGTCATTATTCACGAGCTCCTCAGCGACACGAATATCGTCTTTGAACCCGTAATGCATGGTGACGCGGAAAAACCCTTGGCCAAGGTCCGTGATGTTGTAACGTTTTTCTGTTTTAACAAAGGGGCGTTCCTCAACCACCACATGCACAATCAAGACACGTTCATGTAAAATTTTATTATGCTTAAGATTGTGAAGCAGCGGGTTGGGAATTCCGTCATCGATATTCGACATGAAAATGGCCGTGCCGGGAACGCGCAACGTTTTTTCACATGTCTCACGGAAGAAAACATCAACGGGCATAATATCTTTGCGCAATTGACGGAAGAGCAATTCCCGCCCGCGTTTCCATGTTGTCAGTAATAAAAACACCATCAAACCAAAGACAAGCGGGAACCAACCGCCATGGGTAATTTTGGTGGCGGTTGATAAAAAGAAAGCCAGATCAAT
>JAIXWE010000086.1 GCA_027482195.1 Alphaproteobacteria bacterium
AAACATGCGCGCGTGCATGCGCTTGAAAGATCGGGAAAGACAATCATTGAAACAGATAAGGGTGCTATTACCTTAACGGCGAAAGCCGACCGCATTGATGTGACACAAGGTAATCGCGCGATTATCATGGATTATAAAAGCGGGCAGGTTCCGGAGAAAACAAAAATAAAATACGGGCTTGCACCGCAACTTCCTTTAGAGGCGATTATTTTATTAGATCATGTCAATGGTTTCGGGACAGATTTAACACCGCACACATTACGTTACTTGCGTTTATCCAGCCGAAAAAATCCTGTGGAGATTGTTGAGTTTGATGAAGATACCGCACAAGAACTGATCACCCTTTCGAAAAAAGGGATTCATGATTTGGTGGATGTTTATCTTGATCCCAAAACCTCGTTTCCCGCGATGATGATTACCGATCATTCCCAACAACGCAGTGATATTCGGTGGTGGAATCATCTTGCGCGCGCATCCGAATGGGCAATTGAGAACGATCAAGCAGATGAGGGCGCCGCATGATCACCGCCGCCGCTACGCAACATGTTACATCTTCAGAAGCGATGACGCCTTCTGAGCAACAAGCTCTCGCCTCCGATCCGCGTTACAGCGTATGGGTCACGGCCTCGGCTGGGTCTGGCAAAACAACGGTTCTGGTGGCGCGTGTGTTGCGCTTGCTTCTTCCAGGTCCTGATTTCTCGCGCGAAGGGGTTCCCCCACACCGCATTCTTGCAATCACCTACACGCGCGCGGCGGCCGCGCACATGAAAAATAAAATTCAAGAGCGTTTAAGTGAGTGGGCAATTTGGAATGATGAAAAATTGCGTAAGGATTTACACCAATTAATCGGAACCACTCCTTCGGAAGAGCTTGTCGCGGCGGCACGGCGTTTGTTCACAAAAATTTTGGATGAATCACAAGGGCTGAACATTCACACCATTCATGCTTTTTGCCAATCTGTTTTGGCGCGCTTTCCACTTGAGGCCGAACTCTCCTCCGGCTTTGAAGTGGTTGATGAAAGTGAATCGCATCATCTTCTTCGCAAAGCTTTGCATCAATCTCTTGTAACGCCCGATGACCTTCATCGCGATCATGCGTTGAACCGCCTGACATCCTTAATTGATCTTGATAAACTCACCCTGCTTATCGGCAATTTATTAGAGAACAGGGCGGAATTAGCATCTTTTGTCAGCGCGCACGACACACCGGACACATTATGCGCGAAACTTTCAAAAGCCTTGCCTAAATCCATGAATTACAAAGAGATGGTAGAGACAGATAAGCTGCGCGCGATCTTGCCCACTCTTTTGGGCGACAATGCCACCAACCAAAAAATGGCACAAAAACTTGCGGCCTTTTGTGAAAACGATTCCGAGATGGTGGTGTTGGTGGACGCACTTTTGACCAAAGATAAAAAAGACATAAAGCCGCGCGCCTTGACCGGAATCCTCAAGAAAGACTCAGCACTTCACGCCATCATCACCAAACATCAAGATATATGCCTTGCGTGGTTGAATGATTTTTATCAAACACAACAAATTGAAAACACGGCTGCGCTTTTATATCTGGCGCGGCGGTCTTATGATCATTATTGCGCCCTTAAAAACCAACGCAGCATTCTTGATTACGAAGATCTTATCTTCCACACACGCCATCTTTTAAAGAACACCGATATGGCGTGGGTTCACTTCAAACTGGATCACGGTATTGATCATGTCTTGGTCGATGAGGCACAAGACACAAGCCCGATGCAATGGGATATTATCTTATCCTTGATCGATAATTTTTTTGAAGATACAACCGCCGACCGCCCGTTTGGCCCGCGCAGTATTTTTGTGGTGGGGGATCAAAAACAATCGATCTATAGTTTTCGCGGAGCTGATCCGGATTATTTTTTAAGCTTGCGCAAAACCTTGCGTGATAAAATCACTCAGGCGGCTGCGCAAAGCCCAGATATAACACCGTGGCGTGAAATTGAATTTACCCGCTCTTTCCGCACCATCCCGCTTATTCTCGATGTGGTGGATCAGAGTTTTCACGATGTAAGGTTTCACAAAGCCTTGGGCCAAGATACACCCTTAAAACATATTGGTTGGCGTGAACTTGATGGCGGGCAGGTTGATATTCTCCCCCCCTCCCTCATGACGAAAAAAAAGACGGAAAAGAAAGACGATTGGGTGATCACCCTCAAAGATCACGCGGAGTCCGAACATGCACCCACCAGCGCACAATCCATATGGGCCTATGCACGCGCTATCGCGCAACAGATCCATGACTTGATCCACACACCGCATATTCTTCCAGCCCTTGGGCGCGGGGTACAGGCGGGGGATATTTTGGTTTTATTTGAAACACGCAACGCCTTAACCAATGCGGTGATTCGCGCCTTGAAAGAAAAATCAATTCCGGTCAGCGGTATTGATCGCCTTGTCCTGAATGATCACATTGCCGTTCAAGATCTTTTGGCCGCCATCAGCTTTGCGTGTTTACCGCACGATGATATGGCGCTTGCGTGCTTGTTAAAATCACCTCTGATTGGATGGAGTGAGCACCAACTTTATCACCTTGCCGTTGCGCGCCCGCGCGATACATCTTTGTGGCAAGCGTTAAAGCACTCCGATTCAAATAAAGATGTTCGGCTTTGGCTTGAAAATCTGATCGAAGACGGCGCCACGTTAACGCCTTATCATTTTTTGGAAAGAATTCTTTATGCACCCATCCCGGCACATATAAACGGACAAAGCGGGTTAAAATCTTTTTTAGGAAGACTGGGTCAGGATACGTTGGATCCTTTGCAGGAACTTTTGAATCTCGCCTTGAAATTAGAAAACGCTGATATTCGGACATGCCGCCGGTTTTTGAGCCATATTCGCCGCGGACGCACCGAGGTGAAGCGCGAAATGGATGATAAGCGCAATGAGGTGCGCATCATGACCATTCACGCGGCAAAGGGTTTAGAGGCTCCGGTTGTCATTCTTCCCGACGCCTTGACGACGCGCAGCACCTTAAAACCCACCCGCTTTTTGTGGGGCGGCACGCCCACACTTCCCGTACCATTATGGGCACCCAGTGTGGATGAGGTTTGTGCCGTGTTTCGCGCCGCCCATCTTCATCACGAAGAGGTTTTGAAAGCGGAGAAACAACGTCTTTTATACGTGGCCATGACCCGCGCGCGCGATCATCTTGTGATTGGCGGCAAATCTGCGGATATCCTCACGGACAAAGCACAAAGCTATGCCGATCAGTCTTGGTACAATCAAATCAAGCAAGCGGCTTTGCGCATGAATCCATCCGCGCTTGATGAAAAGACCGGGCGCGTGACCTTGCGCGCCACACAAAAAAAGGATCCGGATGTTCCATCCCGCCCCGATCTGGTCATTCCCGCCCCCGCTCGCCCCGCTTGGGTTGATGAAAAGGTCACTGCGGAAAGCCTGGTGATCAAACGTCTGCGCCCCTCCCAAATGGGGATCGCGCACCAAGGCCTCTCGGCGGGCATGGTGTTGGGGCAAGATCGTTTCCTGCGCGGCCAGATCACCCATAAATTATTCCAGCTTCTCCCCGATTATCCGACCGATCAACATCACGCGCTTGCGTCACGCTTTGTCGCCGCACAAGGCTCCGCTTTATCCGCTGAGATACAAGCCAG
>JAIXWE010000075.1 GCA_027482195.1 Alphaproteobacteria bacterium
CCGGGCGTTTGGCGAAACAAGCGATGATAACCGCGCAATCCACAGCTTGGGATGAAGAAGATATTCTTAAATATACTTTCATCCGTGCGGTTGAAAATTGCGCGCGTCGTTTGAACGGCACACCCGAAGGCCAGCTCGATGTATCCTATTGGCGTCGTTTTATTGGAGTTGCAGCCGATGCCGCGGGAATAAACCTGCGTTAATTACAACTTCCATCCCTCGTGAATGGCGGCCACGCCAAAAGTGAGGTTGGTATAAGAAGCTTTGGCAAATCCCGCATCCAACATGCGGGATTTTAACGTTTCTTGATCGGGAAAAGCGCGAATGCTTTCAACCAGATATTGGTAACTGTCGCGGTCTTGGGCGATCAATTCACCCATGCGCGGAATCACGTGGAATGAAAAAGCATCATAAAGTTTGCGGATCCCATATTCTTCGACCTTTGAAAATTCCAAACAGAAAAAACGCCCGCCGCGTTTTAAAACGCGGTGCGCCTCAGATAACGCATGATCAATATGCGTGACGTTTCTTAAACCAAAGGCAATGGTGTAGACGTCAAAACTCTCGTCCGCGAAGGGAAGCTTTTCCGCATTGCCCTCCACCCAAGTCAGGTTGGTGATGCCGCGGTTAAAGGCGCGGTCTTGCCCAACTTCCAACATGGCGGGGTTGATATCACATACGGTAATGGCGGCGGTGCCTTGCGTGGCCTTATGAAGACGAAAAGCAATATCGCCCGTGCCGCCCGCCACATCCAAAAATGCTTGGGCGTCGCGTGGGCGGATGGCGCGGATCAGCCGGTCTTTCCAAATACGGTGAACGCCCCCCGACATGACATCATTCATCAGGTCGTATTTTGCGGCCACATTGCTAAAAACCCCCTCGACTTTGCGGGTTTTCTCTTGCGGGGTGACAGATTGTCTGCCAAACCAGAAACGTTCAGGGTTCGTGCTCATAAACAGAGGTTTAGCACATGAAATTATTCAAAGCTATGGCTACCGTTGCCGGATTTACCATGGTTTCCCGCGTGACCGGCATGGTGCGCGACATGTTGACGGCCAGTTATCTCGGCGCGGGGCCGATTGCCGATGCGTTTTTCGTGGCATTGAAACTTCCCAATTTCTTTCGCCGCATCGCGGGAGAGGGGGCGTTCAGCGTGTCCTTCATCCCGCTTTATTCCAAAACCATTGCGCAAGAAGGCGAAGACGAAGCGGCCAAATTCGCCGGCCAAGTGTTCTCACTGATGACGGTGATTTTGGGAATTTTCACGGCAGTGATGATGATCCTCATGCCGTGGGTTATTCACATTATCGCACCCGGGTTTGAAGATGGCACGCTGCGTTATAATGCGGCGGTGAATATGACACTCATGAGCTTTCCTTATTTGATGCTCATTTGCTTGACGGCGTTGTTTGGCGGCATTTTAAACGCACATAATAAATTTGCCCCTTTTGCCGCCGCACCGATTTTATTTAACCTCACACTCATTACCGCGTTGTTATTGGGGCATAATCTTTTCCCCACGGCGGGGCATGCCATGGCATTGGGGATTTCCGTTTCGGGAATCTTTCAACTTGGTTTGATGGCTTATTTTATGCGCCGGCACAAAATTCAATTTCATTTTCAACCGCCGCGCCTCACTGAAAAAGTGCGCAAATTATTTCGCCTTATGGGCCCGGGCGTTATCGGTGCGGGTGTATTTCAGATTAATTTATTCATTGATATGATGATTGCGTCGCTTCTCGCCGCTGGCTCCATCTCTTATTTATATTATGCGGATCGGCTCAATCAATTACCGTTAAGTATCGCAGGAATCGCGGTGGGAACGGCATTATTGCCGATGTTGTCACGCGCGTTATCGGCGGGAAATCATGCGGAAGGTCGCAATTTATACAATCGGTCATTGGAGTTTTGTTGCCTCATTGCGATCCCCGCGGCGGTGGCGTTATTGGTTGTCCCCATTCCGATGGTGGCAGCCATTTATGAGCACGGAAAATTTTCGTATCAAGATACATTGACGGTGGCTTATGTCTTGATGGGGTATGGTGTGGGCTTGCCCGCTTATGTGGCGGGAAAGGTTTTCATGACCGCGTTTTGGTCACGTCATGACACGATGACGCCCGTTAAAATCTCCATCATCACGGCGGTGTGCAATAGCCTCATGGCGTTCGCCTTAATCTGGACGCCGCTTGGGGTTGCGGGAATTTCCTTGTCCACGGGGCTTGCGGGTTGGATTCAAATTTATCTTCTGCGCCGTGCGTTGAAAGACAATACGATTTTGACCCTTGATGAGCGGATGGAGCGTGTGTTTCCTAAAATCATCATCGCATCCGTCGTTATGGGTTTTGTGTTGGCGTTGCTCGCTTATATTTTACAGCCGTTTTTCCATGGTATGATTATGAACAAAATCTGGGCCATTGCGGCTTTGCTGGGTGGCGGGTTTATTGTTTATGCGGCTTGCATCCACTTGACGGGTGTTTTGACATTATCTGAAATTAAAAAATATATGACACGAGGACCAAAAGATGAGACGCATTCTCTCCGGCATGCAGCCGACCAATAGATTACAGCTTGGAAATTACTTGGGGGCGTTGCGCAACTGGGTCGCGCTGCAAGACCAAAATTATCAATGTTTATATTGTGTGGTTGATATGCACGCAATCACACAACCCTATGATGCCGCGACATTGGCGCAATCCACGCGTGAAGCGGCCGCGGCTTATATTGCCGCTGGTGTGGATCCAAAAAAATGTATTCTTTTTGTGCAATCGGCTGTTGCTGATTTGCATGCAGAATTAATGTGGTATCTCGCGACCATGACACAAATCGGCAAACTTAATCGTATGACGCAATTCAAGGACAAGGCGGGAAAGGATTCCGAGCGCGTCGGGCTTGGTTTATATGCGTATCCTGTGCTGATGGCGGCGGATATTTTGTTGTATAAAGCAACCCATGTTCCCGTCGGGCATGATCAAAAACAGCATTTGGAATTGGCGCGTGAAATTGCCGCAACGTTCAACCATCGTTATGGACAAGATTTTTTCCCGCAACCCGAGCCGCAAATTTTGGGTGAAGCCACGCGGGTGATGTCCTTGCGTGATGGCACACAAAAAATGTCGAAATCTGATCCGTCGGACCTGTCGCGCATTAATTTGACCGATGACGCGGATATGATTGCTGATAAAATCAAGCGTGCAAAAACGGATCCGCATCCGCTGCCCGACACGGTCGAAGGTTTGGCGGGGCGCCCCGAGGCCGATAATCTTTTGACCATTTATGCGGCGTTATCAGGGCGCGCGAAGGCTGATGTTGTGGCGGAATTTGCGGGCCAACAATTTTCACAGTTTAAGCCAAAACTGGCGGAAGTTTGTGTCGCGGCATTAAGCCCGATTACGGCGCGGATGCGTGAATTATTGCAAGACCCAGCTGAGATTGATGCAATTTTGCGTGATGGCGGAAGCCAAGCGCGTGAAATCGGTGCGCCGGTGATGGCGGATGTTCGTAAAATCATGGGCTTGTGGTCGTAAAGCTTGGTCTTAAAGGTTGTTTTTTGAAGACGGAATTGGCACAATAGAGTCATGAAAAATATCGTTCTTTTTTCTTCTGTTTTTGCTGTTCTCACTGTGCCTACTCTTGCGCGCGCGGATTATTTTGTATGGCAAGATTCACGCACAGGTTTGACGGCTTCTTTTCCCGATACATGGGCTATTCAAAATAATCAAACATCGCACGATATTTTAACGGTGGCGCTTCCTTCGGGTGATGATCGCGCGGTGTGTAAAATTTCGGCTGTGCCCGATGCGCGGTTCTTAATTTATCCAAATCGTTTTCGCTCTGATATTCAACAAATTCACTTTTCCAAAGATTTTTGGTATGAGCAAACGGCAAAATATCAAAATATCAAAGTTCATAATTTCACCGATGGTGCGGGGCTTGGAAAGGCGTTTGCATCTACGGCTGTGATCACTTATGTCACGCCGCCCGACGAAGTGCCGGAGCAACGCGCGGCCTTAGTATCTGGTGGGCAATATTACGATCAAACATATACGGTGGAATGTTCGTCTATCGCTGCGTCTTATGGCACTTATGCGGATGCGTTTCAAAGTTTTGTGAAATCAATTGACATGAAAAAAGCTTATCATGCGCTTGGTGTTGGTAACTATCGCAATTTCTTGCGCGATTGGGGCACGCTCGAAGTGCAAATGCCCAACGCTGTGAGTAAGACAATTTATTAAGTTTTTTTCCAGGCGCAAGGTCTGGAGGTGCCATGCAAATTTATCTACCCATCGCGGAAATGTCTGTGCCGCTTGAACTCATTCTTGGGTTGGGGACGGTTGTTGGTTTTTTGTCGGCGGTGTTTGGTATTGGTGGTGGCTTTTTGGCGACACCCTTTTTAATCTTTCTCGGCATTCCGCCCTCGATCGCCGTTGCAACGCAAGCTAATCAACTTGTTTCTGCGTCACTTACATCATCACTGGGGCATTGGCGGCGCGGCAATGTTGATATCAAATTAGGTGCTTCGATGTTTTTGGGAAGTGCGGCGGGAAGTTTGATTGGTGTCTTGCTTTTCGGTTTTTTAAAACATATTGGCCAGATTGATACGGTGATTAATCTTTTATATGTCGGTGTGTTGGGTTCCATTGGTGTGATGATGTTTCTTGAAAGTTTGCGCACCTTGCGGCACAGCCCCACGGCGGATGCGCGTCCACTTCCGAAGTGGTGGTTGGAGTTTATCAATAAACTCCCCGCACAGAGGGTTTTTCCAAAATCGAAACTGCAAATCAGCCTTTTTGTGCCATTAAGTATTGGGTTTTTGGGTGGTTTGATGGTGTCGCTCATGGGAATTGGCGGTGGTTTTTTTCTTGTTCCTGCGATGATTTATTTGTTGGGTATGTCAACATTGTTGGCGGTGGGGACATCTTTGTTTCAAATCTTTCTGACAACGGCGTTGACAACTTTGCTGCACGCAACAGCCACCTCTTCTGTCGATCTTGTCTTGGCGGTGTTATTAATTTTGGGTGGAATTGTCGGGGTTAAATTAGGGTTACGCGCAAGCCCTTATATTCGCGGAGCCAAGGCACGTTTGGTGCTTTCGGTGATGTTGATTTTGGTATGTTTGCATCTGGCGCAAAAATTGTTTCTGATGCCGCCCGATTTATATATGATTCAGGAGCGGTGAATGCGTTCAATTTTTCTTCTTACCACTCTTATTCTTTTCTGTGCCCCATCGGCTTCGGCACAAGATGTGTCTTCGATTATTTTAGATGTTGCGCAAGAACAAGTGAGTATCACCGCAGGTTTTGACGGTGCCAAGGTGGTTGTCTTTGGAACGGCCTCACCGCAAGACCAAATCACCATCACCTTAAAAGGTCCACCGCGGAATATGATTGTTAGGCGCAAGAAAAATATTCTTGGCATGTGGCTGAATGCTGTGTCGCAGGAGTTTCGCAATATTCCTTCTTATTACAGCTATGCCATTTCTTCTCCTGATTTTAAGGTAAAAGTGGGGCTTGATGCGCTTGATCTTCCGGGTGCAGAGTCTGTGTCTTCTCTTCAACAAAGAGATTTTCAAGACGCGCTTGTGCGTAATTTACAAGCCCAGAATTTATATGCAACCGATGCCGTTCCCGTGTTACGCCCGGGTGGCAATTTATTTCGTGCGGAATTTAATTTGCCGCACAATACCCCCATTGGGGCATTTACACTTGAGGCAACCGCTTATCGTGAAAATGTGATTATTGGCCGCACGCAACGTGTCATGCGGGTGATTCAAACGGGGGTTACGGGGCAAATTCAAAATTTTGCCCTGGATTATAGCTTTGCCTATGCTTTGTCTGGGCTTATAATTGCCTTGATGGCGGGACTGGGGTCCTTCTTTTTAAGCCGCCGCGATGTATGAGAAAAAATATGATGGAGCCTTTACATTCCTCTTCTGAATCAATGCACCGCCCGCCGCGCCGTGGTGATGGCGGCGTATATTTGGTTGTCGTTGATGACAGTCAAGAATGCAAGCTTGCTGTGCGCTATGCGGGACGCCTTGCCGCTTCGCGCCGTGGTTATGTGGCCTTGTTAAAAATAATTGCGGGCGATGAATTTCAAGCATGGGGGCGCGTTGAAGCAAAACTGCGTTTGGAATTACGTCGCCAGGCTGAGAATGACCTTCTCAAAGCAGCGGCCGAACTTTATGAGTTAAGCCAAAGGCCAGCCGCACTTTACGTGGCGGAAGGTGATGTGCGTGACGCTTTGTTACAAACAATTGCCATGGATGACACCTTAACAATGTTGGTTCTTGGCGGCGGGGTGAGTGCTGCGGGACCCGGGCCTTTGGTGCAACATTTTACAACAAAAGTTCTCGGAAAATTGACAATTCCTGTTGTTATCGTACCGGGTAATCTTGATTCTTCACGCATTGACGCTATTACTTAAGTCATGTTCATTCAAACCGAAGTCACACCCAATCCGCAAACCGTGAAATTTATTCCCGGCCAAGTTGTTCTTGTAACCGGCACGGCGGAGTTTCGCGATGCGGCTGAGGCAAAAAATAATTCCCCTCTGGCGGAGCGTTTATTTCGTATCCAAGGTGTTACGGGTGTTTTCCTCGCGCATGATTATATCGCCGTGACAAAAGAGGATGATAAAGATTGGCTAGGCCTCAAGCCACTTATTCTTGGTGCCTTGTTTGAACATCTCAGCATGAACATGCCCATTCTTTTGAATGCGCAACAAGACGAAGCGGCGCAGCCGGACACACCGGAAATTCTTCAGATCAAAGAAATCTTGGATCAGCAAGTGCGTCCCGCTGTTGCGCGCGATGGTGGTGACATTGTTTTTCACAAATTCGAAAAAGGTATTGTGTGGTTGAAATTAAAAGGAGCTTGTTCGGGTTGTCCCAGCTCAACACTCACCTTAAAAGCCGGTATTGAAAATATGTTGCGCCATTATATACCAGAAGTTTTGGAAGTGCGCGCGGTTAATGATTAAAGCCGCTTATGGCTCTAAGCCCGTGGCATCATTTGGTTGTATATTTTGCAATTCCGTTTTTTCCGGAAAAGAAAAGAAAAAACCAAGCCAACGATAACGCGTAGGCTCATCGGCAATCTCCGACGCTACCGGAATTGTGCAATTTATTCTCAACTTTGTTGAAGAAATCTCTTCATTCACCCTAATCTCAATACGATTTTTTTCTAAAATCACGGGCGTGATTTTTCCGGTTTCAGAAGAAAAACAAGACAGATTTTTGGAAGAGATTCCGTCTAAGGTAAAACCGGCCGTGATCGATGATCCGGTTACAAGATTATCGCGCGGTTGAATATCATGTGCGGGAAGGGGGAGGGCGGTGCTCGCTATTTGAAAGCGCTCCGTATCCGCAAAATCATTCGTCAAAGTGAAGCGCGGCAAACGATAAGGATCCGATAGATAAGATGTGACACCAGAGTGCTGCCCGAATGCGGCTGTGAACCCGGCGTTTTTCAAGGCTGTGACAATCTCTTCATTATAAATTCCCGCGCCATAGGCAAATAAAGTGGGTGTTATATCAAGCTCTTCACGCAGGCGCGCCCGCGCACTGTTTAACCGCACCTCCGTGACGGCTCCATATAAAGTAAGCCCGATATCAAGATGAGGGTTTTTTTGAATCTTTCTCAGCTCTTCCCAAGTGAAACCATCGTTTTTTTCCTGATCAATATAATCAGGTGTTATAAAAAGGGTGATTGGAATTTTTTGATCTAAAATTTGTGGCCAAATTTTATTAAAAAAATCAAGGTGCGGATTATCAAAGGTAATCGCAATTGTTGGAGGGGGGATACGCGTGCGATCTTTTTGCGCAGATAAAATGTCATTAAGCGAAATGACATTAACATTTGAGTTGGTTATGATATCGAGATGCTTCAGAAAGTTATCAGCTAATTCCGAAGCATTAAAATCCGCATCTTGAGGTGTATCAACATAAACAAGAACAGGTGCGGCAGTTGCATCCAACGTATCAAGTGTTGAAGCGAATACGTTGCCACCAAAAAAAACTGTTAAAACAGCACAAATTAAAGCAAAAAAACCTGTCTTGTGTCTCATCATAAACGCACTATAATTCAAGCTTCACAGAGAGGCAAATGCTATGAGCGCACACATGTTAAACGATGATTCCTTAGATATTCTGTTTCGTAATGCGCGTACATTTAATCATTGGCAAAATAAACCTGTTTCCGATGTGACGTTGAAGGCGTTATTTGATTTGCTGAAAGCGGCACCGACAAGTGCGAATTGTTCACCGGCACGATTTATTTTTGTAAAAAGCCAAGCGGCAAAAGAAAAATTGAAATCAACTCTGGCGCCCGGCAATGTTGATAAAACTATGACCGCTCCTGTCACGGCAATTATTATCAATGATCATAAATTTTATGATCAGCTTCCGAAATTATTTCCTCATACCGATGCGCGCGCATGGTTTGTTGGAAATCAAAAAATGATTGACGATACGGCCGCGCGCAATGGAACATTACAAGGGGCTTATTTGATCATGGCGGCGCGCAGTTTGGGGCTTGATTGCGGGCCAATGTCGGGCTTTGACGCTGAAAAAGTCAAAGAAGCTTTTTTCCCCGATAAGCCCGATTGGCATGCAAATTTCTTGTGCAATCTTGGTTATGGGGATATGGCGGGAATGCACCCGCGCTCGCCGCGTTTTGACTTTTCGGAAGTGTGTGAAATTGTGTGATTATTCTGGGTTTTGATTGCTCTGGTCATGGGTGTGGTGCGGGTATATGCAACGCGGCAACCAAAGACTTTGTTATCTTGCGCGATGAGGAACCGCGGCGTCAGGCGGAACGCCTTGTTCCTTTGATACAAGATGTGATGAGCCAAGCCTCTCTTACTTGGCAAGATATCACGCACATCACCACGCCGCGTGGGCCTGGATCTTTTACGGGCTTACGCATTGCGCTTTCGGTTGCGAAATCTTTACGCCTAAGTCTTCAAAAGCCTGTTTCAACACCTGATGCGTTTGCCGTTCATGCGCAGGCGCAAAATATTCAAACGAAGAGTTTGATTTTAATTGATACGTTGCGCCGCGATTTTTATGGTCAGGTTACACAGCCCGATGGCACCGCTTTTGAGCCGGCGCGGATTTATCAAAAAACAGAGATTGAGACGACAACAACCCCCATTATTCATGCTGCGGATATTGATATTCAGGCGCTTTTAAATCTTGCACATGCGGGATTTGTGGAGACAGCAGATATCGCGCCTTTTTATTTGCGCGAAGCAGAGGTCAGTCAACCAAAGAATCCTATTGCTGTGCGCAGTGATTTATTTTGACTCAAGATCGTCAAATTTCTGATAAGCCATTTTCAAGACGGTATAGGCCATATTGATTTTCTTCAGCGTTTCTTCGGCGGCTGGGTCATCGCGGTTATGATCGGGGTGATATTTTTTTGCTAACTCCCGATAGCGCTCTTTAATTTTATCTAAATCAACTGGCGGCTCTAAACCCATCAGAGCCAAGGATTCAAATTCTGGCGTGTTACGATTGCCATGGTAACGATGGTTGTTATTGCCAGTTTCATCATAAGAATCACGTGGCGGTTCAGCATCGGTAAAATGATAAGTTTGCCAAGCTTTGCGCCGCAATGTCTCGGTGTTTGCCATTGTGTCATAACGGCGCGTGGGGCGATCCCAGATTGTGGCTTTGTTAATATGCTCCTCAATTTCGTTGAGGCTCATGCCTTCAAAATAATTCCACGCTTTGTTATATTCTTGGACATGCTCCAAACAGAACCAATAATAATCTTTACTGTCGCGGGTTTTGGGGGCTTTGTGCGCGCCGTCACATGTACAATCGGGCATATCGCAACGCTGTGGCTTTGCGGCCTGATACGGCTTGGAGCCATCAGCAAATTCGGGCGAGTTCGGTTTCAAATTAATCGTTGGCATATTCTTATAAGTGTATAGGATTTTGGGTAAAGTTTTCTACCTTTGGGAGAGGAAATGTCGGAAATATTTTCAAAAATTGAATCAATTTTGCAAACGCGTTTTCATCCAACACGGCTTTTGATTCGTGACGACAGTGCAAAGCACGAAGGTCATGCGGGCCATGATGCGCGGGGTGAGAGCCATTTTTATCTCGAAATTGTCTCCGATTCTTTCAAGGGGAAGTCCCGGGTGGAATGCCATCGTATGATTTATGAGGCTTTGGATGAATTGCTCAGAACGCGGATTCATGCGTTATCTTTCAAGGCCTTAGCGGCTGATTCGCCTAAAAATTAACAACCTAAAGAGTATAAAAAATAAAAAACTCTACTTTAGGTTGTATTTTCATTCAAAAGTATGTATCCTGTCCTTAAGGTTAGGGTCAAAAGCCCGGCCAATTCAAAAACCATATAACAAGGATGCATGCGATGGCTGGTCACACTTTGCCAAAGGAGAATGCTGCGTTTTTTTCAAACCCCTCTTATTCCAATACGCCCCAGGCGGCTTTGGCACGAATGCGGGAAAAATATGTACGTGATGATGTGCATGAGCCGGCATTTGATATCAAAAGCTCACTCATAAGCCGTAACGTCACAATTTTGGGTAAGCGCACGTCCGTAAGGTTGGAACCGGAGATGTGGCAAGCCTTGAAAGATATTGCGCGGCGCGAAGGATGTACCATCCACGAACTCTGTTCCTTGATTGCTATTCGCAAGCGTGATTTATCGTCACTCACCGCCTCGATCCGGGTGTTTTTGATGCTGTATTATCGCGCAGCCTCCACGGAAGAGGGACATGCACGTGTGGGCCATGGGAATTTTTCAACCATGAAACGTCGTGCCCGCCTTGATGAAGTGACTCTTATGAAGCAATCTGTTGCTACGGCAAGCCTTTAAAATCAGGTGCGCCCCATGGCGAGGTATTTTTGTTGACGCTTTTTGATCAAGCGGTCGGAATCCCACGGTGTCAAATCGTGCAATCCTTTTTCGATCTGGTTTGCGACCATCTCAATCGTCATATCTTTGCCGCGATGCGCACCGCCCAAAGGCTCTTCGATGATGCCATCAATAAGCTTAAGATTTAAAAGATCTTGCGCGGTGAGTTTTAATGCAACCGCTGCTTCGTCTGCATGTTGGGCGGAGCGCCATAAAATGGAGGCACAGCCTTCGGGCGAGATGACCGAGTAAATTGCATGCTCCAACATATAAACGCGATCAGCGGTGGCAATTGCAATCGCACCGCCCGATCCACCTTCGCCAATAATGACCGAGATCATGGGTGTGCGTAACCGCAAACACGAATCAATCGATTGGGCAATCGCCTCAGACTGGCCGCGTGCTTCGGCATCAACACCGGGATAAGCACCGGCCGTATCGACAAGAGAGATCACAGGAATTTGAAATTGTGACGCCATCTCCATCAAACGCTGGGCCTTGCGGTAACCTTCGGGGCGCGCCATGCCGAAATTATGTTTGATCCGCGTTTCGGTGTCATTGCCTTTTTCATGCCCCATGATCACAACCGAGCGGCCACGAAACCGTGCCAAACCACCCAAAAGCGCGTCATCATCCGCGAATAAACGATCTCCCGCAAGCGGAG
Source organism: Alphaproteobacteria bacterium (assembly GCA_027482195.1). Lineage (GTDB taxonomy): Bacteria > Pseudomonadota > Alphaproteobacteria > Micavibrionales > Micavibrionaceae > Micavibrio_B. Next base: position 11,554 of record JAIXWE010000075.1, read on the forward strand.
TGAAATCAGTCAACATCCCGCGGACATAGTCCGTGAAATGCGGGCGTTCGGGGTGACGCGCCACTTGAACTTTTTGTGCGGGCGAAAGCTTGCTGTAAATACTGACAAGCAATTTGCTTGATTTACTTTCAAGACGCGCCAATTCTTCTGCGATGTTAAAATCACGTGTGCTCGTCATATTGCGAAGCTCCGTGATTTTTCCTTCGAGTTCCAGAATGGGTTTTTCAAACTCCATAGCGGGCATTGTTTTATCCTTCTTAAAAGTTTGTGAACAAATCTTCGATTTGCTTTGATTTTATATGCGAACAAATCTTCGATTTGCTTCACGGGTGCAAACATTAGCAAATCAGGCTGGTCCACGCAAATGGGCCAGCCTGAGATAAAAATTTATGTCTTAAGAATTATGACGCTTTTTTGTTGGAGAGAGGGTGTTTCTCATCCACAGTTTTCTTCAGATTTTTACCAATAATATGGGTATAGATCTGGGTTGTTGCGATATCGGCATGACCCAACATTTTTTGAACCGCGCGCAAATCTGCACCATTTGATAACAGATGCGTTGCAAAAGCATGGCGCAAAATGTGGGGGCTGACGCGATCTTCATCAATTTTTGCATCGCGTGCGAGGTCTTTCAACAATTGCGCAAAACGCTGACGTGTTAAGTGACCACTGTCGGATGTGCGTGATGGGAATAACCATTGCATTTGACGGCCACCATCATCAAGCGAGATGAATTGGTTGCGGACATCCATGTAACGTCCCAACGCTTTTTGAGCCGAGTCAGACAAAGGCACCATACGCTCACGTCCGCCTTTTCCTTCAACCATAATGAACTGGTTGCCTTCGGAAATAGCAGCCATGGGAAGACCCACAAGTTCAGACACGCGCAAGCCCGTTGCGTACAGCATCTCAAGCAGGCACACAAGGCGCACGCTCTCTGCACCACCTTGGGCGGCAGCTGTTTTGATCAATTGATCAACTTCGTTCTCGGCCAATGTTTTTGGCAAAGTACGTGTTTGTTTTGGGCTGTCGATCGTCGAGGTCGGATCTTCTTTGCATACTTTTTCGCTTACCAAATAACGGTAAAACTGACGCAAAGCGGACAAACGACGTGCCACAGTGCGCACGGCGATTTGATTTTTGTTCTGGCCTTTTACGTGAATCTTGTTCGACAAATCGCTCAAGTAAGCTTTCAAATCATCTGTCGTTGCAACTTCGATTTCCTTGTTGCGTCCATCACGCAAATAAAGGCTGACATCGGCCAAATCACGCCAGTAAGCATGACGTGTGTTCAATGCCGCACCACGCTCGGATGTCAACATATCAAGAAAACTGTCTACCCATTTTGACAATTTTGGTTTCGGCATTGCCGGACGGCCTGGACGTGCCATATTACTTCTCCTTCTTTCGTTACACTTCTTTGTTTCAAATTCAATTTCATTTTACTTTGAGAGATTTTTGCAGATTGTGCGCAAATCTCCCGCTTTCCGTACTCAACCCCAGTGAGTTCCAAGTTTCCAAAACTTTGAGCAAGGCCACAGGGTGAATTTTTTCAACCGAAGCTTGGTTCAAAATTTGGAGACCTGTCATGACCGCATCTCCTGCCGCTTTGTTATCGCGAGCACGGGTGAGACGATTCATAATCTCGTCATTAGGCATTACATAATCTAAATTTACTGTCAAGGAAAAAATTTTGTCATAAATGCTTTGTGCGATAGGTGTCCCATCCCGCTGAGATTGAAGAAAAATGCTAAGAGCATATTCCAAAGGATTTGTAAGTGAATCAAGGGGTTGCGGAGCTGGCTCGATGCTGTTTTCCGCTTCTTGCGCTGTGGCCGTATCCTTTGTTTTTTCACTTACCGCGGGGGCAGTTGGGGCGGTGTTTGAGCTTTCTGGCGCGGATTTTTCAGATGATTCGGTGATGTTGGTCAGCTTATCCCACTGTGCGGCGACCGCTTTACCAAAAACAGTTTCCGGATTGCTGTAGGTTTTCAAAAGCCCGAGCGTGCGCAAAGACACATCCTCAAAGCTGCTTTGTCCTGGCGCAGTTTTATCAAAAGCCCCGGTGCGCGCCAAAGTCATAACGCGAACTGAAGTTAAGGGATTAAGGTCTTTTAACAAAGACGGCACGGGAAATTTTTCCGCCGTTAAAAACACGCGCGCGGCGTTAGCTTGGCGTTGTGTTTCTTCTAAATCAATCGGGCCGCTTGCGGGGCCTAAAAGGCTGTTACAAAAAGTTTGTAAATCTACCCAAAATGTGGTCGTGGGACGCAATGACGGATCCATTGCTTTTGATTCCAAACACGCAATCCCTAATTGTTGATTGCCGATCATGGCATCAATACCCATTTGTGCGGCTAACGGCGTTGGGGTTGTTGCTCCCAATTTGCGATACAAACGAAACGCTTCGTCAAAGGCGCCAGCCTCAACTAATTTCTCTAAGCGCAAAACAAAAAGATCCTTGTCGGATGATTCAGATGATGGCGCGGATCCGGATTCCAAACTGGCATCACTTAACAAGGCGCGCACAAAAAGATCACGTAAAATTGGGTTTTTCGGCGCATCGGTTTCTGAGATAAGTTGACGCGCATTAACGCGTGATAAATTCTTCCACGCATCTTTGCCTAAGCTTCCGTCATTGGCGGTGACCAGCAAGGCCAAGGTTTCAACGTCAATATCTATTTGCTCTTCTTTTTCTTCTGTGATTGGTGCAGCCGCTTTTGACATGCCATCTGCACCCTCTTGGCGGGGCTTAATTTTAACTGGCAAGATCGGGCTGAAATTCATCGCGGGTTGTTCGGATGTTGCCGGCGCAGAAGGAGAGGGAGCGGTTGCGGACGATGACGACTCGGGCGTTTGTGCAGCTGCAAAATTTGGAGCCAACAAACTCACCGAACAAAGAAGAGAAAGAAAAATTTTTGAATACATTTTATGACGTTATTCCGTGGGGGCTTCGTTCACTGGGGCGGCGGTTGTTGGCACATCTGTTGCGGGTGCCGTTTGTGTTGTCGGTGCGGGGGCAGCTTCAGGTGTAACTTGGGGCACTTGCTCAACCGAAGCGGGCGGTGTGACAACCGCCGGAGCAGGTGCGGGTGAAGGCGTGGTGGTTGCAGGAGCGGCGGCCATCGGCGCGCTTACTTGGGACGGCGGCGGTGCTGGGGTGGGTGATGTGGCAATATCTCGCGTGATCGTGGTTTGCGTAACTGGGGCGTCTGTCATCCCAACAAAGGCAAAACCAGCACCGAGTAAGACAAGAAAAGATAAACCAAGAAGTGCAAAAATTTTCATCTGTAAATATCCGCTTGATTAAACGTAAGGAGTTTTTTTTGTGTTACCGAAATCTATGGCGCGTAATACCGAAAAGCAAGAGGGGCTGAGGCTTTCCATACAAAAATCCCACACTTACCCACAGACTTGCCCCAACCTCTTGAGTTCTTAATCTGCTTGTGATGAAGTCAAAGAAAATGACGAATCTATTTGAGAAATCAGGAAAAAATCACTCCAAGCCTTTATGCCTTATTGGCATGATGGGAGTTGGGAAAACAACAATCGGACGTTCTCTGGCTGCGCATTTTTCCTGTGATTTTTTTGATTCTGATCAAGAAATAATCCGCACCACCGGCCAAAGTATCAGCGAAATTTTCGCACAACACGGCGAAGAAAAATTTCGTACATATGAATATGAAACTTTTCAAAAATTGAGCGGGCATGATTTTTGTGTCATCGCAAGCGGGGGCGGTGCGGTGACTCATCCTCAAACTGCCGAGCTTCTTTTTCAGCACACACTGCCCATATGGCTTCAAGCTAGCCCCGCAACGCTTTTAACTCGTATCGGGAATGTGTCCACACGTCCATTGCTTAAGGATGCAGATAATCCGGCTGCTGTTTTGAAAAAGAAATTGGCGGAGAGAGAGCCGCTTTATCAACAAGCCCCGCTTCATATCCAGACCGATAACAAATCTGTTACCGAGATTGTTGCGGATATTTCCACAGAACTTGATCAATATCTGTTAAAATAATTGCCATGAATACGTCACATCAGATTCTAAATGTCGAACTTGGGGAGCGTGGCTACCCCATCCATATTGGGCAAAATATTTTTGTAAATCCTCAATCTTGGGCTTTGCCTCAGGCAGATACGCGCCGTGCTTTTATATTATATGATGAAAATTTGCATGAATTTTTGGAAAATTCTGTTCTTCCCGCCCTTCAAAAAATTCATCCCGATATTGCGTGTTTAAAAATTCCAGCGGGCGAGGCGAGTAAATCGTTTTCGCAATTTGAGTTTTGTTGTTCATGGCTATTGTCCCAAAAAATTCAACGCAGTTCGATCATTTACGCACTTGGCGGCGGTGTCATTGGTGATCTTGTGGGGTTTGTATCTTCCACAATTTTGCGTGGTGTTGATTTTGTTCAAATTCCGACAACCTTGCTGGCACAGGTGGATAGTTCGGTCGGTGGAAAAACCGGAATTAATTCTGCGCAGGGTAAAAATCTTATTGGGGCTTTTTATCAACCACGCAGCGTCTTAATTGATCTTCATTGCTTGCACACTCTGCCCACGCGGGAAATGCGCGCAGGCTATGCAGAGATTGTCAAATATGCTCTTTTAGGGGATGAGAATTTTTTTTCCTGGCTTGAATTAAATTCCCGAAAAATTTTTGAAAAAGATGAAAACGCGCTCATGCAGGCTATTCATACGTGCTGTGCGATGAAGGCCGCAATTGTAAAAAACGATGAGTGTGAGAAAAACGGGCAGCGTATTTTGCTCAATCTTGGTCATACTTTTGCCCATGCTTTAGAGGCGGCAGCAAGTTATGACGGCCGTTTGTTGCATGGTGAGGCCGTTGGGATTGGCTTGGTTTTGGCCGCACGCTTGTCTCATCATTTGGGTTATGTTGGTACGGATATCCCACAAAAAATTCAACGTCATTTGCGCGCACTTTCTATGATGACGGAAATTTCTGATATCCATCCGCATCTTTCCTGCACGCCGCGTGATCTTATAAATTTAATGTCTCAGGATAAAAAATCTGATCACGATGGAGTTCATTTTATTCTTCTCAAAAAAATCGGCGAAGCACAGATTCACCACCTTGCTGATTTTACACGCGTTGAAAAAATTTTAAGGGAGTCGTCTCATGGAACCTGAAATTCCTGTAAATATTGGGCAAGATTTGCCGTTTTACGCGGGTGTTGTCTTACTCTTAATGATCATTTCTTCCTTCTTTTCTGCCGGGGAGACAGCCTTGACGGCCGCGTCCGAAGCGCGACTTATGGCCGCAGAAAAAGATGGCAATGCGCGCGCAAGTTTGGTGCGCAAAATTCTTAAACACAAAGACCGCATGATCGGTGCGATGTTGTTGGGTAATAATCTTGTCAATATTTTGGCATCGGCGATTACAACGTCGGTGTTAATTGGTGTGTTTGGTGAGGCGGGTGTTGTGTATGCCACCATCATCATGACGATTTTGATTTTGATTTTCGTTGAGGTTCTTCCAAAAACCTACGCCTTTCATGATGCTGATCGCTTGTCGATGACGATGGCACCGCTTATTTATGCGGTGGTGATTATTTTTTCACCGATTACTGAGTTGATTGCAAAAATTGTCCGTACCACATTGAAACTTTTTGGTGTTGATCTTGCGAAAACAGATCATGGCGGTCATTTAGAATTGCTGCGTGGTGCCATTGAAATGCACAAGGGGCCAGAGGAAGAAACACAAAAGCAACGTGCCATGTTGCGTTCGGTGTTGGAGCTTGCGGATGTGACCGTTATTGACGTGATGATCCACCGCAAGAATGTCGCAATGATTGACATGAGCGATGGTGTTGAAAAAATTGTTCAAGATATTTTGGCATCACCTTATTCGCGCATGCCGGTGTGGAAAGATAATCCTGATAATATTGTCGGTGTTTTGCACGTGAAATGGGTTTTGCGCGAGCTTAAAGCCGTTGATAATGATTACAGCCGTATTGATATTTCGCGCATTGCAGCGGATCCATGGTTCATTCCCGATAGCACGAGTTTATTTGATCAGCTTCAAGCCTTTCGTGCGCGCAATGAACACATGGCGTTCGTTGTTGATGAATATGGAAGTTTTGAAGGTGTTGTAACGTTGGAAGATATCATTGAAGAAATTGTTGGTGATATTGATGACGAACATGATGTGACGATGACGGGTGTGCGCAAATTGCCGCAAGGAAATTATTTGGTGAATGGCACGGTCACCATTCGTGATCTTAATCGTGAATTTGAATGGAACTTGCCGGATGAATATTATTCAACCATTGCTGGACTTATTTTGCATGAAACGCGCCGTCTTCCCGAAATTGGTCAAAGTTTTTCTTTTTTTGGATTCCGTTTTGACATCGTGCGCCGCCAACGTAATCAAATTACCCTCATTCGTGTGACCCCGCCAACCACTGGCGGATAAGGTCGATTTGATCGTCCACATATAATGATGGAACATGGCCGCAATTTGGAATTGTAACCAGTTGATAAGCATCATTTGGCTTACGCCGTTTCATATCCTCCGCAATTGAGGTGGGGAAAAGTAACGACCATTCACCACGCAAGGCCAAAACAGGCTGTGAAATATTTTCCCATGCCGGCCATAAATTTTCTTTGCCTAAAGGCTCGCTGCGAAATTTATATTTGATATTCTCGTCAAAGCTGCGTTCATAAAAACCATCTGAATTTTTCCGCATATGAGTTTGCGTGTAATAACGCCATAAATTTTCATCACGAATGCCACGATCAAAGGGTGTGTTGATGGATTGTTTAAATGCCGCGACCGCTTCGTCTAAATTTGAAAAAGCCGGGTTGCGATCAAGATAATCGGCAATAAAATTTAAGCTTTCTTGTGGCACATCGGGCCCAACGTCCGATAAAATAAGTTTGCTAATGCGCGTATTTTGTGCGCCGGCCAAAGCGATGCCAAGCAAGCCCCCCATCGACACACCCAACCACACCGTGCGTGTGATGTGAAAAAAATCCATGATGGCGTTAAGGTCATCAATATAACGTGCGTAACAATACGCATCTGGATTTTCAAGAAAGCTTGATTGTCCGCGGCCAATCATGTCGGGTGCAATAACAAAATATCCATCATCGGACATTTTTTCGCCAACGAATTTAAAGTCGGCCGATGATCCGGTTAAACCATGAACACACATAAGAGGTGTGTGCGATGGGTTGCCCCATGTGGCAATGAAAATGTCTGCGCCTTTGTGATGAAAGCGATGTTGATGCAATCAACTCACCTGGCCGTGACAATGTTTATATTTTTTGCCTGATCCGCATGGGCAAGGTGCGTTACGTTGTACATTTCCTTCCCATGTCGTTGGGTCTTGCGGGTCAAATTTTTTGCGCATAACCACACGCGGACGATCTATATTTTCGTCTTGGTCCATTTGCGTTGCCGGATCAATACGTGTCGCTTTTGCCAATTTTTCTTGTTGAGCTTGTTGCGCGGCCACCATTTGTGCAAAGGCGTTTTCATCAATATTGATTTCCACGCGTGAAAGATTTTCCACGACCGATTCACGAAGGCGCGTCAGCATCGATTCAAAGAGTGCAAATGCCTCAGATTTATATTCATTCAACGGGTCACGTTGGGCAAAGGCACGTAAATTGATCCCTTGGCGCAAATGATCAAGGCTTAAAAGATGTTCTTTCCAAGACTGATCCAAATGGCGGAGAAGGAAAGATTTTTCAATTTGGGTAAAGAAATTTTCACCCGCCTTGGTGCGTTTTTCATTCATATGCGCATCGGACGCGGCCGTGATCCGCTCACGAATTTCGTCATCCGCAATACCTTCTTCACGCGCCCATTCATCAATAGGGAGTTCCAATCCCAAAAGGCGATGCGTTTCCATTTTCAAATTCGCCACGTCCCATTGCTCGGCATAGGCGTGGGGTGGAATATGTGCGGCCACCAATTCATCAATCACCTCTAAGCGCATATCGGTGATAAGTTCATTAACGCTTGGGCTATTCATGATTTCGCGGCGTTGTTCATATATGACTTTACGCTGATCATTCATGACGTTGTCGAATTTCAAAAGATTTTTACGAATCTCAAAATTCTGTTGCTCCACACGATTTTGTGCGCGCTCTAATGCTTTGCTCAACCACGGGTGGGTAAGGGCTTCGCCGTCTTTCAAGCCGATGGCTTTGTTCGATAACACGGCTTCCAACGCTTCGGGGCTGAAGATGCGCATCAAATCATCTTGGGTGGAGAGGAAGAAAACCGACGCACCCGGATCACCTTGGCGGCCCGATCGTCCGCGCAGCTGGTTATCAATGCGTCGTGATTCATGGCGTTCTGTTCCCACGACATAAAGACCGCCAGCTTGAAGCACAATTTCTTTGTCGCGCGCGACTTCTTGCTTGATAGCATTGATGCGTTTTTGTTTTTCATCGTCCGCAAGGTCGGCCGGTACTTCGGCTTTGATGCGCATCTCTAAGTTGCCGCCCAATTGAATATCTGTTCCGCGTCCCGCCATGTTGGTTGCGATGGTGACTGCACCCGGGCGACCCGCTTGGGCGATGATCATCGATTCTTGTTCATGATGGCGCGCGTTCAAAACTTGGTGCGGAATTTTTGCTTTTTTCAAACGCTCTGACAAAAGTTCAGACTTCTCAATCGACACGGTGCCAACCAAAACCGGTTGCTTGCGTTCTTGGCATTCTTGAACCAAGGCAACAATTGCATTTTGTTTTTCATCCAAAGCTTTATAAATTTTATCGTTGTGATCAATGCGTGAGACAGCAACATTTGTTGGAATTTCAACAACGCTGAGTTTATAGATTTCTTGGAATTCCGAAGCTTCGGTCATGGCCGTTCCGGTCATACCCGCAAGTTTCGGGTAAAGGCGGAAGTAATTTTGGAAGGTGATCGAAGCCAAAGTTTGATTTTCGTTTTGAATCTCAACTTTCTCTTTCGCTTCCAATGCTTGGTGAAGACCTTCGGAATAACGACGCCCTTCCATCATCCGCCCGGTGAACTCATCAATGATGATCACCTTGCCGTCTTTGACGATATAATCCGTGTCGCGAGCAAATAATTTATGCGCGCGCAAGGCTTGGTTCACGTGATGGACAAGGGAAATATTTTGCGCATCATACATTGTCCCAACCGTCAAAAGCCCATGATCGCGTAAAAGCTGTTCAACTTTTTCTGTACCCTCTTCGGTCAAGATAACGCTTTTGACTTTTTCATCTTTTTCAAAATCTTCGGATTCCAATTTTGGGATCAGCTTGTCAATTTTAACGTAGAGATCGGTGGTATTATCGGTCGGGCCGGAGATAATCAGTGGCGTACGCGCTTCATCAATTAAAATTGAGTCAACTTCGTCGACAATGGCAAAGTGAAACGGGCGTTGCACCATGTCCGCGAGGCTATATTTCATGTTATCGCGTAAATAATCAAAACCAAACTCGTTATTCGTACCATACGTGATGTCACATCCATAAGCCGCGCGGCGTTCGGCGTCGGAGAGGTTGTTGACAATGCACCCAACGGTTAATCCCAAAAATCTATAAATCTGACCCATCCAATTTGAGTCACGTTGTGCCAAATAATCATTGACGGTAACGACATGCACACCTTTGCCGGAGAGAGCATTCAAATAAACAGCGAGAGTCGCCACGAGCGTTTTACCTTCCCCCGTGCGCATCTCGGCAATGCGGCCTTGGTGCAAGACCATACCGCCAATAAGTTGCACATCAAAATGACGCATGTTCAAAACACGCTTGGCGGCTTCACGCACTACGGCGAAAGCTTCGGGAAGAATATCATCTTCCGTCTCGCCGTTTTGAAGGCGGGTTCGAAACTCATCCGTCTTGGCGCGTAAGCCATCATCGGAAAGCGCGATGAGCTGCTCCTCAAAGCCGTTGATGGTGGGGATAAAACGGCCAATATTTTTCAGAATACGGTCGTTGCTTGAGCCAAAAATCTTTGTGGCGAAATTTAAAAGCATTGCAGTTCAGTCCTTTTCGTAACAAAACCATATAAGCTGTCAAAGCCCATGCGTCAATGAAAGACACAATTTCATCATCTGTTTTTATTTTTTGGCGGATTGTGGCTTTTCAGCCAGGCCAAAGAAGGGTACAAAGACGTTAATTTTCATACAAAACAACCCAATCTCACTTATACAAAGGATGACACCATGATCATATCCTCTTCACCTGTGCGTTTGATGACGGCCTTTGTGGCTGTGATTGCCGCCTTGTCTTTGAGCGCTTGCAAAGACGAAAAGAAAACAGACACGGCCGCAACCGAAACACCGGCCGCAACCGATACCGCTTCAACCTCTGAAGCTGGCCAAGAGCCAAGTGCGGATAACCCCGTCGTTGCAAAAGTTGACGGCACAAATGTTTTGCGCTCCGAAGTTTTGGCTTTCATTCAAACTTTGCCACCTCAACTTCAACAAATGCCGCCGCAAAATTTATTCCCGATGGCAGTTGAGCAAGTTGTGAATGCGAAAATTGTTGACCTTAAAGCCGCCAAGGGCGCGTCAAGCTTAACAAGCTCGGATGAGTATAATAAGCGTCTTGAAGAAGCAAAAACGCAAATTTTGCGCGCTGTTTACATGGAGCAAGAAATTGAAAAAAATCTCTCCGATGCACGTTTGCAAAAAGCTTATGAGGAATTCAAAAAACAACAAGGAAATGTTGAAGAAATCAAAGCACGTCACATCCTTGTGAAAACCGAAGCCGAAGCAAAAGAAGTGATTGAGAAACTTGGCAAAGGCGAAGATTTTACAGCCCTTGCAAAGGCACGCTCTCAAGACACCGGCAATAAAGATTCCGGTGGCGATCTGGGTTATTTCACCAAGCAAGATATGGTGAAAGAATTCGCAGATGCGGCCTTCACCATGCAAAAAGGTGATACATCCAAAGAGCCCGTGAAAACGCAATTTGGTTTTCACGTGATTCAGGTGGAAGATCGCCGCATGCGCCCTGTGCCAAGCTTTGAAGATGTCAAAGCTGGTTTAGCGGTTGAGGCACGTCGCGAAATCTTGAACGAATTGGTTGAAGGATGGCGCAAATCTGCTTCCGTTGAAATGTTTGATTTCAATGGTAATCCTGTGGCAAAGCCGGGTGAGCAACCTGCGGCTCCCGCCCCAGAAGCTGCGGCACCTGCACCTGGTTCAGCGCCTGAGGCGGCCCCTGCTTCACCAGAAGCGGCAGCTCCTGCAGCTGAGGCAACACCGGAAACAGCTCCGGCGCAACAGCCTGCAAACTAAGTCACCACATATTCAATAAAAACCCCGCTTTATGCGGGGTTTTTTTATGGCGTTGTTTTCGTTACACTTTGCCCATGTCTTGTTTTGATGCTTTGCAATCGCCTGCGCCTTCTATGCCACACAAGAAAATTATTTTTGTTGTGGCCGCCGCTTTGGTCAATGAACAACGCGAAGTCTTTGTTGCGCAACGCCCGCTTTATAAAGCGATGGGCGGGTTGTGGGAATTTCCGGGTGGCAAGGTGCATGAAGGTGAATTGCCGGAATATGCGTTGATGCGGGAATTGCGAGAAGAGTTGGGAATTGAAACACGTCCCAGTTGTATGTCGCCCGTGGGTTTTGCTTCGCACACTTATGATGATTTTCATCTTCTCATGCCTTTATACGCGCTGCGTATGTGGCAAGGCGACATTATTTTAAAAGAACATAGTGCGGGAGCATGGAAAAAACCACATGACCTTTATGAATTGAATATGCCCGAAGCGGATAAGCCTCTTTTGCATCAATTAGAGGCGATGATATGAGTGGGAATTACATTCACGATCTGAAAGATTTTTATGCCGATGCGCGCGGGCAACGTGTGGCGCGTTTGATTAATTCTTATTTGAAACCCATCGCTTTGGCCTGTAAAACCCAGCGTATTATCGGCATGGGGTATGCACCGCCTTATCTTGAAACCTTCTCGCAAACTGAGTCGTGTTTTGCATTTATGTCGGCACAACAAGGTGCGGATTTTTGGCCGCATCAACATTTAAACCGCACCGCATTGATGGATGAAAACTTTCTTCCCCTTGAGACAAACTCGGTTGATATTATTTTTGCTATCCATTATTTGGAGCGCGCACAAAATCCACAACAAGCCTTAAATGAAATGTGGCGCGTGTTAAAAAGTAACGGGCGGTTGATCATGGTTGTCCCCAATCGCTTGGGATTTTGGGCCCGGGCGGAATGGTCGCCCTTTGGTCACGGCACACCTTACAGCTTCGGACAATTACGCCAATCATTACGTGATTCACAATTTATCTTCGAAAGTGCCCAACCGATTTTATTTGCACCACCCCTTCGCGGAAAAATTTTTGACAGGGCAGCGCGCGGTTTTGATTATATCGGATCACGCATCCTGCCCGCCTTGGCGGGGGCCTATTTTGTCGAGGCGCGCAAACAACTTTACGCCGCCATTCATGATGGTCACGGCGCGCGCGTACCATCGTTAATACGCACATCATCGGTGGAGCCGTTACCAACCCCATTCCAAAACAGGGATCGTATAGAATCGTAACGGCCCCAAATAAGCCGCATTTTTTTGCACACGCAACGAGGTCGCAACATATGTCTCGCCCGTTTTTTCGTCTTTCCGGCTTACAAGTTGAAGCAAGCTTTGCGCCATGATCGCTTGACGTGCATCAATCTTTTGGTGGGCAACCATCTGTTCAATAAAATTTCCCAAACCTGTGATGGTCATCATGATTTGGCCGGTGGGTTGGTAATCTTGATCAAGGCTCACAAACCCTTGCCCGTCCATCGTCATAACATTGCTCACCACATGAAGTTTATGAACGGGAATACTTCCACCTGTTTGTTGCCAGTTTTTAATTTCTTGCGGCGTAGCGTTCAAAAAAGAAAAGGGCGGTAAGTCAAAAGAGAGAAATGCTTTTTCAATATCAATCGATGTTGGCCATAGGTGAGTTGTGATCACCGCACCTTCATTGATCTTTATTTTCAATGTCGCGGAAGGGAAGGGCAAGCCGCACACGGAAAACCCTTGTGTTGCAATGTTTAAACCATTCTCAAAGAAAACTTGTCCTGTCAAAGTTAAACAAGGAAAATTTGGAAAACCCGATAGGGCCATATCTGAAATTTGAAGGATGATACCTTTTTGTTGGGCGACATCGATGGCCCATTCCGTTTTATGTTTGAGTGTGAAGGCAACAAACGCCCACATACATGCATAGATTATAAAAGTAAAAATAATCAAAGATGAGAAAAAAGTAACAAAACGATTTTCAAGAAATTTCATTGCAATGCTTCCGCAACTAATTTCTTTGAAACGGTTTCAATGCCCTGTTCCAAGCGGCTCATCACCTCGTCGTGGGGAAGGTGAGGGGGGATAAAGGGCAAAAATTCAAAAACAACTTTCCCGGGCTTTTTTAAAAAACTGTTCCGACCCCAGTAAACACCACTATTCATCGCAAGCGGCACAATGGGAAGATGTGTGGCGTCATACATGCGTAAAATGCCGCGTTTATAGGGCTTTTCAGCCGATGTTGTTTCAAGGCCCACGCGGGTTCCTTGAACGAAAATCACAATTGGACGATTGAGTTTCATCATGCGTACCGATTCCTTGGTAATATGCTCACGGCTTGTTTGGCCTTGCGAACGATCAATCGCGATCATATCGCCTTTCAGCGCATGCCAGCCCCATAAAGGAATATAAGTCAGTTCTTTTTTCAAAATAATCGCCGGATCACGAAAAAGAAGGTGAAGTTTCATCGTCTCGTAAGCGGAGTAATGTTTAGAGGCAACAAGAAAAGGATAATCTTTCGGAAGATTTTCAACACCGCGAACCTCAAAATCGAGACCCAAAACATATTTTTCAATGATATGCACGCCGCGGAAATAAATATTGAGAAAATTTAAAAACCACGGACGTGGCAATATCAAAAAAGGTGTCAGCAAGATAGAGTAAACAGCCGTATAGCCGTAAAATGCGATATTAAAGAGGATTTGGCGCAAAAAAATCATTGTTTCATCTCTGCTGGCAACGGGGATGTGGCGTGGGGGAAAAATAAAATCCGCAAAAGTGTAACAAGAAATTTATGATACTCCGTAAAGCAAAGTTTCCAGTAATTGAGCTGATGCGGCAAAAAATTATGCGGTAAAATTGGATGTGCAATAATTTTTGTTTCCGGCAAAGCGTGATGAAATTCAAGAAGGGCGCGCGGCATGTGATAATTCGCGGTGACAATCCGCACACTGTGGAAATCATTTGCGGCAATCCAATCACGCGCCTCGGTCGCATTGCCAATGGTGTTGTCGGCTGTGCGGCCTAAGGTAATACAGCAAGGTGTGGGAATATTTTTATCATGAAGACCCAAAAGTTCACGCAACCGCACATCCGGGTTAACGCCGGACACCAACAATCCTTTGGCTTTATTTTCTTTCATTAATTCCAAGGCGCGGGTGATGCGGTTTGTGCCGCCGGTAAGGGCAATAATGCCGTCGGTTGTCGTGATGATTTTTGGTTCCGACATGAGGGCGATTGAGCCAGTGAAGATCACAAATCCACCCAGCCAGCCAAAAATGAACAGAATAACCGATCCTGCAAGGATGGTGAAAAGACGTTTCAAAAAAGTCATGGCATGGCTCTTAAAACGCGCATCACTGTATTTTGTGCAGTGAGAAAAGAGAGAATAATCAAAATAAAAGGCACGGCGGCAATAAAAGCGTAGGATGCCAGGGAGTGATGATCCGTCGGGATCAATAGCCCCGTTTGCGGCTTTAAAATAAAGAACAAGACAAGAAGCAAAACAAAAGCGCAAGAACCAACGACCACGCCGCGCAAACTTAAACGCAAAATATAATTGCGAAATTGTTTTGCGATATAACGATCTTCGGCTCCCATAATGTGAAGCAAGCGCAATTCTTCGTGGTGAATAGCCATACGCGAACGCACGGCGCCCGCGATTGTCATCGCCGTGATAACAAGGATGATAATCAATAATGCCAAAGCCACAAGACGAATGGTGGTGGTTAAGCGCATTAAATCAGTCAACCATGTTTCATAGGCATCAATGCGGACATCATCTGATAAATTTGTGATGGTTTTGCGAATGGTGGCGATTGTTTCCGCATCACGAATGCGCAAATCAACTTGAATGAGTGTGGGAAGGGGCAGATCGCCCAATTGTGATTCAAGGCCGCCCAACCACGGCGCGATAAGGCCCGAGATATCATCACGATTTAAACGTGTGGCGCGTTTTACGTTATCTATTTCGCCCAAAGCGCGCTCAATAGATGTGGCAAGTGCGGGCGCATTATTACCGGCCGGAATTTCGATGGTGAGGGAGTTCTCAAGCCCTGATGTCCATTGGCTCAGCGCTTTCCCCAAAACCATACTTGTTGACGTCGCCAAAAGACACAGCAATGTCATCAACGCCAAGAGCATGATTAAAAATTCCGTTCCCAATTTTTGGTGAAGCGGAATATCGTAATGGGCATCTTTCGATTTATGGATGAAGATGCTGTTCATGCCGCGTCTCCATCAAAATTCGTTTCGTCTTGCGGATCAAAAACGCGCAATTGTCCATGGTTTAAAACAAGGCGCGGGTAACGAAATTGCTCTAAAATATTAAGATTATGCGTGGCAATGACAATGGTTGTACCCATGCGATTAAGCTGTTCAATCAAGCTCATTAATTTCATACCAATTTCATCGTCGAGATTTCCCGTAGGCTCATCGGCCAGCAAAAGACGCGGGCGCGCAATCACCGCGCGGGCAACCGCAATGCGTTGTTGTTGCCCACCCGATAACGTGGCGGGAAGCCGGTTCATGCAATCACCCAAACCCACCCATTCCAACAACTCATGGACATGGGATTTGATTTCAGATTCAGGCCGCCCACAAATCCGCAAAGGCAAAGCCACGTTATCAAAAGCTGACAGGTGATTAAGCAAGCGGAAATCTTGAAACACCACGCCAATTTGTTGGCGCAAAGGCACAAGTTCAGTGCGGGTCAAAGACCCGACATCATCGTCAAACATATTGATAAGCCCGCGCGTGGGCTTGCGCCCCAGATATAATAAGGACATGAGCGAGGTTTTACCCGCACCGCTTGGGCCACATAAAAAATGAAACGACCCGGGTTTGAGGGTAAAGGAAATATCCGCCAACACCTCAGGGCCGATTCCATAGCGTAAGCCAACATGTTCAAACCGGATCATATGATTCGCTCTTTCAAAGTTACTCAATCATTGATACCTTTTTGAAGGTTTCAAATAAAGATACTTTTCGTACGTCAGATGATTTTAACGTGTCCAAATTGCCAGGCGCAATTCATGATCTCGGCTTCCGCATTGGGGGCGGAGGGGCGCGGCGTGCGTTGTGGGAAATGTTCGCACAAATGGCACGCATCCCCCCCACGTGACAGTCTTGACGATTTAAAAACGATCAATGTCACCGACACCGCGTCTCCCGCTTCGACAAAAATAGTAGATGAGCCGCCGGCGTTTTTAAAAACACCACCACCCGCACCACCAGAGTCTGCGCCGTCATCTGGCAAGAAGTTCGTGGTGACTTTTTTAGATGTTGAAAAACAAAAAAAACTTGCGGCTGTTTTGGTTGGGCTTGCAATTATTTTTGTTACTGTGTGGGGGCTTGTTGGAATACGCCATCACTTGCCAATTCTTCATCCTTTTTTTGTGGCGTTGGGGTGGCATGATGTTGTCCCCGAACCTCAACTTGTTTTTGAACGCCCGCAATTAAATATGACCCAAGGCCGTAAAGCCGTCAGTGTGAATGTCATCAATTTGTCAACAGAAAGCGCGGTGTTACCACCGGTGAAAGTGCGCTTTTATAAGGGAAAGCAATTGATGCAAGAAGAAATTATTCGCGCAGATCAGGATAAAATCAACGCTGAGTCGAGTGTGACCATCACGCACGGGTTTGAACGCTTGCCCGAAGGGTTGACGGAGTTGCGTTTCAGTTTTATCAACCCGGAATAATTTCTTGCGCCCAAATGTCGGTGTAATCTTGGCGCCGGCGCACGCAATGAATCTGTTCATCCTTAACCAAAATTTCGGCGCATAATGGCCGTGTGTTATATTGGCTACTCATCACAGATCCGTAAGCTCCGGCAATCATAATGGCCACCAAGTCACCAGGCTTTACGGATGGAAAATCACGTTCCAATGCGAAATAATCACCTGTCTCACATACGGGGCCGACAATATCGGCCATGCCGCTATTTTCTTTTTTGGTAACCGTCAGAATAGGATGATACGCATCATAAAGTGTGGGGCGGATCAATTCATTCATCCCCGCATCCACAATCACAAAACGCTTGTTATATTGCTCTTTTACGCTGATAACGCGGGTTAAAAGACATCCCGATTCAGCCACCAAAATGCGCCCAGGTTCAATCGCAACATGAATATCAAGAGGGCCAAAAATGCGCGCAATCATCGCGGCATAGGCCGCGAGATCCGCCTTTGGCTCATCTTGATAAGGAACCCAGAGCCCGCCACCCAAATCGGCGTGGTGAACTTTGTGGCCTTGGGCGCGCAAATCCAAAATCATTTTTGCCATACGCTCAAAAGCTTTTTCAAAAGGATCAAGGCGCGGCACGCCGGATCCGATATGCATGCTCAATCCATCAATTTTGATAAAGGGATGTGCGGCATAAGTTTGATACAAATCAAAAATTTCTGAGTCCATTAATCCGAATTTATGCTCACCTTCGCCGGTACTTGTTTTGCTATGGGCAAAGGATTCAATATCGGGATTAAAGCGCAGCGCAACATGTACATTTTGATTCATCTCACGCGATAAAGAATCAAGGGCGATAAGTTCATCTCGCGTTTCCACATTGATCTGACGAATGCGGTATTGCAGGGCTGCGCGTAATTCATCATGCGTTTTTCCAACACCGGAAAACAAGATTTTATCAGGCGAAAATCCTGATTTTAATGCGCGGTACATCTCACCGATTGAAACAATATCACATCCGGCACCAAGCTTTGCGAAGCTGTTCATCACGGCTAAATTGCTGTTTGCTTTGCACGCATAAGCGATGAGAGGTTTTGTCGCATGTGGCCAAGCATTGTTCAACGCATTGGCCAAAAGAGTGTAAGAATTTTTCAAGCTCTCAAAGCTGTAAATATAAGTTGGCGTGCCATGAATTTTTGCAATCTCGGCCAAGGGAATTGTGCCGACACATAAAATATTGTCGCGATAATCAAAGGGTTTCATGACTTAATTGCTTTCGGAAAAAATGGGCGAGGGTGAGGGCGGCGCACCTTGCGGATAGCTGCGCGGAAAAGTATCTTTTTCCTTTCCTTGGGGCCCTGTTAATTTCTGTGGTTTTGTTCCGCACGCACTCAAAGCCATGACGGCCAAGGCAATGCATACGCAAAAAGTAAATGGTTTTTTCATGAAATCTGTTGTATCACGCTTGGCATGACGAAAAAAGCGCGCGGGTTTCTTCTTTTTACGGTTATCCTTATTTTCTGGTGTGGGGCTTATGTGTTCTTCAAACCCTCTGCGCGATCTGTGTTATCGGAAAATGATCCGGCTTTTGCGAATTTTGCTAAAATTTTTCATAGTGTTGAAATTGAAAACCCTCCATCTTTCCTGCCCCAAGCTTATGTCGAAACCGCCCCGGGAAAGTTTGAATCCCTCCCTAAAATTGATTCCGGAAAAATTCGTGTGATTAATGTCTGGGCGACGTGGTGCCCACCTTGTATCAAGGAGCTTCCATTGCTTGCGAAGTTTCAGGCGCAACACCCTGATATTAAAGTAATTTTGCTTTCTTATGATCTTCAGAAATCACATGAGGAGTTAGAGGCTTTCACCGAAAAGCACGGGGCGGGGAACTTGCCCGTCATCTCAGACAGCCGTTTGGAATTGCGCCGTATTTTGCCATTTACAGTACTGCCCAGTACCTTAATTATTAATGAAAAGGGGCAGGTTTTATATACCATAAAAGGGGAAGGTGATTGGACATCCTCAGAAGTCACAGATTTTTTTAAGGCTTTTATGGGATCATCGAATCATGAGCCTCAGCCGTGATGAAAGTTTCAGTTTTTTAACGCAAGATCAGTTGGATGCGCTGGTCAGCCTTCACGAGCGTTTTTTACAAGGGCGCATTGGTGGACGGCGCGCCGTTTTAAAACGTGCGGATTTAACCGGATTAAAAATTGTGGGTCGTGATTTGCGCCAAGCCGATTTTTCCGGATGTATTATGCGCGAGATGGATTTGAGCGCGACAAGTTTTCAAGAGGCCTCACTTTATGCATGTGATTTAAGTCACTCCAATCTCAATAACACGAATTTCATTCGTGCCGATTTACGCGGAGTGCGGATTGAACAAGCCACATTGAATAATGCCGACCTTGGTAAGGCGGATTTGCGCGCAGGCGGCGTGAGCATTGATGGTGGTTACCACCCGCCGCAAAATGTCAGTTTTCGCGGAGCAAATTTAACCGGCGCGCGGATGGTCGGATGCATGGCCAATCATGCCGACTTTTCCGATGCAATTATGGTTCAGGTGAATATCCAGCAAGCAGATTTGCGTGGCGCAGTTTTGAATAATGCCGATTTATCGAATGCCGATATTACCGGTTCGCAATTAAGCGGAGCATTTTTTCACAACACCATTCTTGTGGGTGTGGATATCTCATCCGTGCGGGATCGTGGTTACGATTTATCACAAGCCATCACTGATGACAGTGCCGGAAAAGCAGTGACGGATTTTGAACGCCCGTTGCAAGTAATGTTAGAGGAGCACCGTATTTGGTTGGAAACCGCCGGCAAGCGCGGCGCGCAGATTGATTTTTCCGGTTATGATCTGCGCCCATTAGGGTCATTTAAGAAATACCGATTAACCGCGATCCGTGCCGTGAAGGCAAAATTATTTGGCATGAATCTTTACAAGGTGGAATTGCAAAGTGCTGTCATGGATGGTGCGGATTTATACCGCTGTGATGCGGAGTCGGCCGATTTGCGTGGCATTAGTTTGGTGGGCGCGAATTTATCACATGCAAATTTGAAACATGCGAATTTTTCCGGATTAATGTTGGGTGCCAGCACCGCGCAGCGTTTCGCACCATCCAATTTATCACACGCAATTTTGCGGTATGCTGATTTATCACATGCAAATTTGCGCCAAGTGAATTTGCAAGATGCCGATTTAACCTGTGCCGATTTGCGCGGTGCTGATTTGCGCGAATGTAATTTGCAGGGTGCTAAATTAGAAGACGCACGATTGGAAGGCGCGTTGTTTAATGACGCGCAAACAGATGAGGGGCAAACGGGGCGCGTTTTCTCACTGAATGCGTTGCAAGATAAAGGATTATAATTTTTCTGTAAGCTCTGGCGTGGCTTGGAATAAATCCGCGACCAAACCGTAATCGGCCACTTGAAAAATTGGTGCTTCCGCGTCTTTGTTAATGGCCACGATGACTTTTGAATCTTTCATGCCCGCAAGATGTTGAATGGCTCCCGAGATACCGATGGCGATATATAAGGTGGGGGCGACAACTTTGCCCGTTTGGCCCACTTGATAATCATTCGGTGCATATCCGGAGTCAACGGCGGCGCGCGATGCACCAACGGCGGCACCAATTTTATCGGCCAATTTTTCAATCAACGCAAAATTCTCAGCCGAACCAACACCGCGCCCGCCCGAAACGATCATTCCCGCCGCCGTGAGTTCCGGACGGGCGGATTTTGTAAGTTCCTGTCCTTCAAATGAAACATGGGGTGATAAAGATGCGGCCGCAAGATTTTCAATGGACGCCCCGCCATTTAATTCAGCCGCCGCAAAATTTGTTCCGCGCACGGTTAGTAATTTAGTTGCGTCGGAAGATTGCACCGTGGCAATGGCGTTGCCAGCATAAACGGGGCGGGTAAAGGTATTGGCATCAATCACCGATGTGATGTCGGAAATTTGTTGTACATCCAGAAGTGCGGATAAGCGCGGCAAAAGATTTTTACCAAAGGTGGTCGCAGGTGCCAAAATATGGGTGTAATTTTTGGCAATAGTGAGAATGAGATTTGTCAGATTTTCCGCCAAAAAATGCTGATAAGCGGGGGCATCTGCGTAAAGAATTTTTGCAATGCCGGAGATTTTTGCGGCCATGTCACGTGCGCCCGCGCAGTTAGATCCGGCAATTAAAACATGCACCTCATCACCGCATTGCGTGGCGGCCGTGACACAATTTAAGGTCGCGGGTTTGAGAGCATTATGGTCATGTTCGGCAATCACAAGAACGGGCATCACATCACCTTGCTTTCAGTTTTTAATTTTGCAATCAGCTCATCCACGGAAGCAACTTTGCCGCCGCCCACACGTTTTGCGGGTTCGGTGACCGAGAGAATTTTAAGACGCGGTGCAACCGTCACGCCATAATCTTCGGGTTTTGTCACACTTAACGGTTTTTGTTTTGCCTTCATGATGTTTGGCAACGCGGCATAACGCGGTTCATTCAAACGCAAATCGGTGGTAACAATGGCCGGTAAATTCACCGCCAATGTTTCAAGCCCGCCATCAATTTCGCGAGTTACTTTTGCCACATCTCCCGCAATTTCTAATTTCGAGGCAAAGGTCGCTTGTGGCCAATCAAGAAGAGCCGCAAGCATTTGCCCCGTTTGATTGCTGTCGTCATCAATGGATTGTTTACCCATGATGACAAGGTTTGGATTTTCTTGCGCCACAATTGCCTTCAAAATTTTGGCAACCGTTAGCGGTTCTACCCCGCCCAAATCAATCGGGTGCGACGTTTCCACCAAAATTCCGCGATCGGCGCCAATGGCCATTGCGGCGCGCAACACATCTTGTGCAACAGAGGGGCCGATTGTGACGACAATAATTTCACTTGCGATTGATTTTTCTTTGAGCCGCACGGCTTCTTCCACCGCGATCTCATCAAACGGGTTCATCGACATTTTGACGTTTGCAAGTTCCACGCCCGTGTGATCAGCCTTGACGCGAATTTTGACGTTATAGTCAACCACACGTTTGATGGGGACAAGAATTTTCATCCGGCGAAATCCTTATTTTTGTGACAAGAAAAAGACAAGAGCAAGAAGAGCCAGCGCCACACCTTGCAACACCACACGGGCTTGCATAAGTTTATTGCCGTATTTGCGGTTAAACTCCCCGCCACGGATCATACCAACAAGCCCGATGACCAAAACCACCAAGACACAAATCATGGCCAGAACAGCCAGTGCGATCAAAATTCCATTCATAATAATAAGATAGAGTGAATCGCGCCCGATGTCTATCGGCTGGCGGATAAAAAGTAATTTATGGCCACATCATTTTTGTGCAAAGCAAACTCGTTCTTGAGCGGGTTGAAAACCAACCCCGTAATATTTTTTGTTTTCAAGTTATGCGTGAGGCACAGCCGCGCCAGCTCAGCCGGTGTGATGAATTTATGCCAATTATGCGTGCCGCGCGGAACCCAGCCCAGAATATATTCCGCCGCAACAATTCCCAAGGCGAAAGATTTTGCCGTGCGGTTGAGGGTTGAAAAAATAACAAGCCCTTTGGGTGTTATCAGCTTTGCCAATGTCTCAACAAAAAAAGTGGGATGATCAACATGCTCAATTACCTCTAACCCCAAGACCACATCAAATTTTTTCTTGGAAGGGATCAGATCTTCGGCCGCGCCACACATATAGGTGATATCAAGCTCCGCATCACGGGCATGATCTTTGGCAACTTGAATGGCGTTTTCATCACCATCAATGCCGGTCACATGAGCACCCAGCCGCGCCAAACTTTCGCACACAAGCCCGCCGCCACACCCGACATCAAGGATTTTAAGACCCTTGAGGGCCTTGATGGGCGTGTTATCCAGATGAAAATGAGCAATAATTTGCTCTCTTATATAATGAATGCGGGTGGGGTTCAGGCGATGAAGAGGCTTAAATGGCCCGTTTTCATCCCACCAATGGGCGGAATCCTTGGCAAAATGGGCGATTTCACTTGGATTGAGGGTGCGCGCTGAGGTCATACATCTATTTATAGCCTCTGTTCTTTTGATTCAAGTTCTGGCACAAAAAAATAATGACGCGTGTCGTTGTTAAATTTGGGGGAACATCGGTCGCCGACCCTCAGCGCATTGCCCGCGCGGCCGAAAAGGTTGTGGCGGAACACGCGCGTGGCGTTCAGGTGGCGGTGGTTGTCTCCGCCATGGCTGGAGTGACCAACCAGCTTTTATCGTATTGTTCCAATACAGCATCAGATTTTGACGCGGCCGAGAAAGACGCGGTGGTCGCAAGTGGTGAACAAGTCACCGCCGGATTAATGGCCGGAGCCTTGATCGCACGCGGGGTAAAAGCAAGATCTTTTCAAGCATGGCAAGTACCCATTATGGGCGATGCCCATTTTGGTAAAGCCCGGGTTGAATCCATTCCGTCCAAAAATCTTTTGGCATGTTGGGAGGAAGGTATTATTCCCGTCATTGCCGGTTTTCAAGCTGTCACACATGACAACCGTGTGATTACCTTGGGGCGCGGTGGGTCGGACACAACGGCCGTTGCGGTGGCGGCCGCACTTAAAGCAGATCGTTGTGATATCTATACGGATGTGACGGGGGTGTTTACCACCGACCCCAGAGTTGAAAAATCAGCGCGCAAGATTGATCATATTACGTATGAAGAAATGTTGGAGATGGCATCCATCGGTGCAAAAGTTTTGCATCCGCGTGCGGTTGAGATTGGCATGACCTATCATATTCCAATTCAAGTTTTGTCGAGCTTTGATGATGTGATAGGATCAGACCACCCGGGAACATTTATCGGTCAGGAGAGCGTCATGGAAAAACCACATGTCACAGGTGTTGCTTTCTCAAAGGATGAAGCAAAAATCACCGTGCTTCATGTTGCCGACATTCCGGGTGTGGCGGCAAAAATTTTGCACCCACTGTCCGATGCCAATATTCCCATCGATATGATTGTGCAAAATATTGCGGCCGACGGAAAATATACGGACATGACCTTTACTGTGCCGCGTGCGGAATCGCAACGTGCGATGGCCGCTTTGAAAGAGATCCCCAGTTTGCAAGGTGCGGATATTCGCGTTGATCACCAAGTTGCGAAATTATCAATTGTTGGCATTGGCATTCGCGGGCAACCCAAATTCGCGCAGACAATGTTCAAAACTTTGGCTGATATTGGTGTGAATATTCAAGTCATCTCAACATCCGAAATTAAAATCAGTGTTTTGATTGATGAAGGCCGTTTGGACGAATCTGTTCAAGTGTTGCACAAGGTTTTTTCATTGGCGTGAGAGGATCATGAGCGAAGAACATCCAACCTTGCCACATATTGATTTAACCGTCGGAGAGGTTTTGCGCCGCGCGCGGCTTCAATATAATCTCACCCATGAACGTGTGGCGGCGGATTTGCGCATTCGTGCCGTTTATTTGGATGCGCTTGAGCGCAATGATTACGCTCAGCTTCCGGGAAAAGTTTATGTAAGCGGGTTTATTCGCGCCTATGCCGATTATTTAGGTTTGGACGGCGAAAAAATGATTGCGTTGTTAAAGCAACAATCGCAAGAAGTTGTAACCCGGCCCGTCTATGTTTTTCCCGAAGCAACCGATGATTTTAAGATGCCACAAAAACGTGTCATCATCATGGCGTCTGTTGTCGCTTTTCTTTTGCTGTTGGGGTTTTATCACCTGAACCGTGCGTCACCGCAAGATGATGTGCCGCCCGTGCCAAAAGAATTAACGGCGCAATTGACCGCACCGGCCAAACCCCAAGTGGAAGAGGCAACCGCAACCATGACCACACCGGCCCCGCCACCGCCGCATCCGATCGTGTTAAAGGCGGTTGAAGATACGTGGTTGGAGATTAGGGGTAATGACGGCGCATCGCTTTTTTCACGGGTTTTGTTAAAGGGGGAGGAATATTGGGTTCCCCAAGATCAAGACAAAGCCGCCATGACCACCGGGAATGCCGGCGGCTTGGTCATTATGGTGGAAGGGGAGGCGTTAGAGCCCTTGGGCAAGATTGGCGAGGTGAAACGTCGCATTCTTTTAAACAAAGACAGTTTGAAAGACTTGAAAAAATCTGAAAAATCCGCCATGTAAGGCCATGGGAAAAGATCATACCTCTGTGCGGCCATGGCGGCAAATCACGCGCCGCACGTCACGCAAAATTTGGGTTGGTAACGTTCCCGTGGGGGGAGATGCGCCCATCACGGTGCAATCCATGACCAATACCGACACCCGCGATGTCGCCGCCACCATCGCACAAATTCGTGAGTTGGAAATTGCCGGTGCGGATATTGTGCGCGTATCTTGCCCCGACGAAGAATCGTCATTGGCGTTAAAGCACATTGTGCCGGAAGTGACTGTGCCGGTCGTCGCCGATATTCATTTCCATTACAAGCGCGCGATTGAAGCCGCGCAAAATGGCGCATCCTGTTTGCGCATCAATCCGGGAAATATTGGTTCCGATGAGCGGGTGCGCGATGTCATCAAAGCCGCGAAGGATTATAATTGTTCCATTCGTATTGGTGTGAATGCGGGATCACTGGAGCGCGATTTATTAGAAAAATATGGCGAGCCTTGCCCCGATGCGATGGTGGAATCCGCCATGCGTCACATTCAAATTTTGGAAGATAAAGATTTTTACAATTTCAAAATTTCTTGCAAGGCGTCGGATGTTTTTATGGCGGTTGCGGCTTATATGCAACTGGCTGAACGGTGTGATTATCCCTTGCATTTGGGCATTACCGAAGCGGGCGGTTTGCGCACGGGTACCGTGAAATCCGCCATCGGTATTGGCAATTTATTATGGGCGGGGATTGGTGACACGATCCGCGTTTCTCTCTCCGCCGACCCGGTGGAAGAGGTCAAAGTCGGATTTGATATTTTAAAATCTTTAGGCCTGCGTCATCGCGGGGTGAATGTTATTTCATGCCCATCTTGTGCCCGCCAACAATTCGAAGTGATTAAGACGGTTGAGGAATTAGAAAAGCGATTAGAGCATATCACAACCCCCATCACGCTTTCGGTGATTGGATGTGTGGTCAACGGCCCGGGCGAAGCGTTGATGACGGATATTGGTCTGACGGGCGGTGGGCGTGGCACGCATCAAATCTATCTCGATGGTGATACATCCCATCGTTTGATGGAAGGCGATGAGGGAATTGTTGATCACCTTGTCAAAATGGTTGAAGAGCGCGCCGCACTCATCAAGGCCCAAGAAGATACGCAAAAAGACGCGGCGTAACCATGTCTGATCTTCTTAAAAAATTAAAACCGGTTGAAGCACGGTACGAAGAAATTTCCGCGTTACTTTCTGCGGGAAATATTTCGGGTGATGCGTATGTCAAGATGACCAAAGAATTTTCAGATCTGGAACCCGTGGTCGCGACCATTCGTGCCTATGAAACCGCTTTGAAAGATATGAAGGGTGCGGAAGAGCTTGCATCCGACCCCGATATGAAGGAAATGGCGTTTGAGGAAATTCAGCGTTTAAAAAGCATCATTCCAGATTTAGAACATGAGATTCGTTTAGCTCTTATTCCCAAAGATTCCGACGATTCCAAAAATGCGATTTTAGAAATTCGCGCCGGCACAGGGGGCGATGAAGCGGCGTTATTTGCCGGCGATTTATTGGGCATGTATCGCGGCTATGCCGCCGCCAAGGGCTGGCGGTTTGACGTGGTGGAGGCAGCCGAGTCCGATTTAGGCGGGTTTAAAGAAGTGATTGTTGAGGTTTCCGGATCCGATGTGTTTTCACGTCTTAAATTTGAGTCAGGCGTGCACCGTGTGCAACGCGTTCCCGACACCGAAGCTTCGGGGCGTGTGCATACTTCGGCCGCCACAGTCGCCGTGTTACCAGAAGCGGAAGATGTTGATATGGAGATCAATGAAACCGATTTGCGCATTGATGTCTATCGCGCAGGTGGCGCGGGCGGTCAGCACGTTAACAAAACGGAATCGGCGGTGCGCATCACCCACATTCCCACCGGTGTTGTTGTCGCCATTCAAGATGAAAAATCGCAACATAAAAACAAGATCAAGGCGATGAAGATTTTGAAATCGCGTCTTTATGATGCGCAACGCCAAAAATTATATTCGGAGCGTGCGGCGGATCGCAAAGCACAAGTGGGGTCGGGGGATCGCTCGGAACGGATCCGCACTTACAATTACCCGCAATCACGGGTGACGGATCATCGCATTAACCTGACCCTTTATAAAATTGATGACATCATGGCCGGCGCAGGGTTAGAGGAGATTATTAACGCGCTCACCACCGAGGATCAGGCCGAAAAACTGGCCAGTTTGGAGTAAGGCTGATTTTTCTTGACATAGTTCGGATTTCGGGTGCATGAAGGCAGTCACATTCCAATTTTTTAAGGAGACTGCGTGATGGTTATGCCAATTATAATCGGCCTGCCCGGGGTAGGGAAATCAGAAGTCAACAGGGCTTTAGCCGAGCGCCTCAATTGCAAAATTATCTCAACTGAAAATGAGTTTCGTACGTTGCGCGCAATTGGCGCAAATGACGATCACCCCGAAGCCGTGGTCATCAATCTTTTTCTCAAGAAAGTTTATGAAGATTTCGTTGTTAAGGGCAAAATGACACCTTACAAATTTGCAAGGCTCATGCGCGCTTGTGAGATCGATAAAAACGATTTGACGCAAAAAAACAGCTTTCACACTGACAAGGTTTTATATTCCTTCGGCATGGATGTTTTCCGCACCTTTGAAGCCGTTGTAAATAAATGGCTTTATGATGAAGGGCATTTTGCAGGAAAATTGCCGGATGTTTCTGCTTTTGCGTTGGCAAACCCCGATACACGCAGAATTTTCTCTGCTCAGAATGATTTTGTGCCGGTTCTTTTGAATGCGGATCATGAAAGGATTGTCAATAATTTGATGACTGGGTTTGATCAATATGTAGAGCTTAGCCTTGATGCAAAACAATCTGTCCCTGTGCGTGATGATTATGATCAAATCGGACTTAAGGCGTTGTATGAGGCTGTTGAGCATGTTGATGAAACAGAAAGTGATTTATATTATGCCGCAATGTGTGCGGGTGCAACGCGTGAATATTCTTTGATGGCGGCGTGGACAGAAGCGAATAGCCAAGCGCGTGATGTTGTGCGTTCGGCATTTTCTTATCACGCTATGCAACACCGCATGCAATGTTTGCCTTCCTTGCGCGCGGCGGCAAAAATGACAATTGATATGAACGATGAATCGGGCGGTCAGGCGGCAGTCACACGTGCGGTTGATCGCATTGTCCGAGAATTAAATCTTGGATAATCATGTGGCGCGCGCGGATTTAAAAGAAAAACTGCGCGCCGCTGGTGTTGAAAATCCGGATTTAGAATTGCGCATTCTTTTGCGTGATCTGGGTGATTTTGACGACACCGCGATTCTTTTGGGGTGCATACCCGACCCGTTGCCAGCCGTAATTTTAAGTGCGATTGATCAGCGTCTCACGGGGAAACCTTTGAGCCGTATTTTAGGCTATCGTGAATTTTATGGCCGCCGATTTTATTTAAATGACGCAACGCTTGATCCGCGCG